>CAYQAS010000019.1:5758-46146 GCA_964415525.1 uncultured Solibacteraceae bacterium | reverse complement strand
TGGCTCATCGGGCGGCCTCCAGGATCTTCTCGAGAATGACTTCGGGCTCGTGGACGGTGCCGCCGCAGTGGGTCACGGGTATGACCTTGGTCTCTCCGTGCAGGATGCGCTCCAGCTCGCGGGACACCTGGCCGAGGTTCAGCTCGGGGAACACGAAGGCCTTGACCGTCTTGGCCAGTTCCAGCATCCGCTTCTCGGGGAAGGGCCAGACGATGCGCAGACGCAGATGGCCCACCTTGAGCCCCTGCTTTCGGGCGGCGTCCACCGCGGCCACGGCGATGCGGCTCGTAATGCCGTAGGAGACGACGACGACCTCCGCACCTTCCACACCGTCTTCGACGAAGTCGGTGATCTTGTCCGTGTTCTTGCGAATCTTGTCCGTGAGCCGCGTCAGCAGCTTGTGCTGCGTGGGCACGGTCATGGAGGGATAGCCGCGCTCGTCGTGGGTCAGGCCCGTGACGTGAATTCGATAGCCGTCGCCGGCCTTCACCATCTCAGGCACGAGATCGTCCGGCGTGGTCTCGTACAGCTTGAACTCGCCGGGCTTTTTGGTGGTCCACTTGCGGTCCACGAGTTCGATCTGATCGGCTTCCGGGATCGCGACGCGTTCCGTCATGTGACCCACGACCTCGTCCATCATCAGGAATACCGGCACGCGCCACGTCTCGCTGAGGTTGAAGGCCTGGATCATCAGGTCGAAGCACTCCTGGGGACTGTTGGGGCTCAGGGCGATGACCTCATAGTCCCCGTGGCTGCCCCATTTCACCTGCATCATGTCCTGCTGCGCGGGCAGGGTGGGCAGCCCCGTGGAGGGGCCGCCCCGCTGCACATCCACCCAGACGCAGGGCGTTTCGGTGAAGAAGGCATAGCCCAGGTGCTCCATCATCAGGGAGAGGCCGGGGCCGGAGGTGACGTTCATGACCTTCTGGCCACCCCATACGGCGCCCTGGATGGCCATGGAGGAGGCGATCTCATCCTCCATCTGGATGAAGACACCCCCAACCTTGGGAATGCGCGCAGCAAAGCGCTCCACGATTTCGGTGGAAGGGGTAATGGGGTAGCCCGCCACGAAACGGCAGCCAGCCGCGAGCGCACCTTCACAGGCGGCATGATCGCCGTCCAGGAAGTGGATGCCCGTGAGAACGCCTTTCGGATCCGCTTTCAAGGTTTCCTCCTCATGTCGTCGTGCACTGGAATCACTTGCTCTGGGCCTGGAGGCTCGCCTTGCGCTCCTCAAGGTCCTTCCAGCGGGCACCGTAGATGGCGAAGTCTGGGCACATCAACCCGCACATGTCGCAGCCCGTGCAATCCTCGGCCCGTCCCAACACTGGGTAGTGGTAGCCCTTGGCATTGAACTCTCGCGAGAAATCCAGGGCCTTCGTGGGGCAGAAGTCGATGCAGTAGGAGCACCCCTTGCACACTTCCGTTCTCACGAACACTGTGCCTTTGCCCTTTTTGACGTCTTGACTCATGATCGCCGCCCCCATGGACATTATTTGTCGAGCCCTCAGCGGGCCGTGGGCACCATCGTTGACGATGCTGCAGCAAAAGTCCACGCCTTCCCCCGTAAATGTCACCACTGTGCATCTTGTCAAAAAAGGCCCCGAAGGGCCCCTTGAAGAGATGAACACCGTATTTCGCGCGATTACTCCGACGCGGGACGGGGCTGGTAAAGGGTGGCCAGACCACCCTTCGCCGTCTCGCGATATTCCTCTGGAATCCTACGTCCCACTTTGCCCATGGTCTCGATGACGGCGTCCGGTTCGAAGTGGCATGCGGCCCCCGCGAGGGCCATCTCCGCGGCGAGAACCGCATTCGATGCCCCCATGGCGTTACGCGTCACGCAGGGCACCTCCACGAGACCCAGCACCGGATCGCAAATCAGACCCAGGACATTGGACATGGCCAGCACCACGGCATTTCCGACCTGGCGCGGGGAACCGCCGGCCATCTCGACGAGGGCCCCCGCCGCCATCGCCGAGGCTGAGCCGACTTCCGCCTGGCAACCGCCTTCCGCCCCGCTCAGGGTCGCCAGCTGGGCGATGGCCATGCCGATGCCGCCCGCGGTGAAGAGGGCGCACACCAACTGATCTTCTGAGTAGCCCTTCGACTCCGCGCAGGTGAACAGCACGGCGGGAAGCACGCCACAGGCACCGGCGGTGGGGGCGGCAACCACACGCCCCATGCAGGCATTCACTTCGCCGACCGCAAGGGCAGACGCGATGAGGCTCGTGAAACGGGGCCCCAGGAACCCACGATCCTCTGCGGCCCACTTCGCCATGCGATGCCCGTCGCCGTCCAACAGGCCACTGCGGGAACGCTGAGGGACCATGAGGCCACGCTGCCAGCTGTGGCGCATCACCGCGAGCCGGGAGCCCATGAGAGCCTGCAGCTCGCTCGCGGGACGACCGGACTCCTGGATTTCGGCCTGCAGGAAGACCTTCCAGAGGGCGATGCCTGCCGATTCGGCAGCGGCGATGGCAGCTCCGAGGGGGCGTTTTTCAGTCATGTCAGGCTCCTTCCAGGGCGGGCACGAAGCGCACCTGCTCGAAACGGGGCAGGGCCCGCAGGATGACGAATAACTGCTCCTCGGGCACCTCATCCAGCTGGACTTCCATGAGGGCCTGTCCCCCACGCTGCCTGCGGTGGGCCTTGATGGCCGCGATGTTCAATTTCGCATCCGCCAGGACCCGGGAGACTTCGGCCACCGCCCCAGGCTGATCGGGATAGACGAAGAGAATCGTGGGGTAGATGCCCCGCAACTCCGCCGGGAAGCCGTCGATGCCCCAGACGAGGATCTGTCCGCCCCCAATGCTACTGGCGTGCAGCTCAAGCCGCAACTCGCCTGATGTCAGAATGATGTGGACCGAATTGGGATGGACATCCCCGAGATCCACATCCTCGAAGATCACCTCAAGGCCGCAGGCGACCGCCAGCTCCAGGGCCTCCTTGATGCCCTCATCCGAAGGCGAGAGCCCCAACAGGCCGGCCACAAGTGCCAGGTGTGTGCCATGGCCCTCGCCGGTGGCGGAGAATGAGCCATGAAGCCCAAGACAGGCGCGTTCCGGTTGGACGCCCAAGAGCCCTCGTGCGAAGAGGCCGATCCGTGCCGCCCCCGCGGTATGGGAGCTGGATGGCCCCACCATCACGGGTCCAATGATGTCGAAGATCCCCACAGGCGTTCCTTTCCGGCGTGTCTCAAGGGCGATGCTGCCCGAGGCATTCTTCGGGTTCGTCACGGCCTGACATGACACTTCGCGCGGGTCAGGGAACCTCGAACCATGGACGCGCGGGCGTGGTATCCGAATCCCCTGCATAGCGAACCTGGGCAAGGAAAAGACCCGCAGAGGGCGCCGCACGCTCAGACCAATGCAGGTTTGCTTCCGCCGTCGGGCGTGCCAGATCCCTTGACAGATCGGCAGGTGTGCATTCACCAGCCCCGCAGGCTACCGCCGCGCCCACCATCCGCCGCACCTGTCGCCGGAGGAAGTGGCTGGCCGTGAAACGGAGCACCAGGAGGCTCCCCTGTCGTTCCAGGGCACAGTTCTGAAGCTCGCAGCGCGGGTCATCGTCCGCATCCAGATCCGCAAAGGCGCTCACGTCCCGGAATCCCTGAAATGCCGTCAGGGCCGCTTCCAGCCTTGCCACATCCAAGGGGCGTTTGTACCACCAAATCCATGGCTTGGCGAAGGCAGACCGGCGCAACGAAAGGCAATAGAGGTAGGTGCGGGATTGCGCGTCGTGTCGGGCGTGGAAAGCGGTGGGGCAGCTCTGTGCCCGAGTGGCCACGATGTCATGGGGCAGGCCGTCATTCAGCAGCCGCAACAGCCGCTCCGGTGAAGGCGCACCTTCCCGGGAAAGGTGGAGATGGGCCACCTGAGCCAGGGCATGAACGCCGGCATCCGTGCGCCCGCTGCCCATCAGCGTCAGGGGGCGATGTCCCGCCTCGGCCAACACCCGCTCGATGCTTCCCGCGATGGTCTTCACGCCTGCGGCAGTCTGACGTTCACCTTGGCGCTGCCAGCCCTGGTAGCGACCACCGTCGTATTCAAACTGGAGCCTATAGGCAACTCGCGTGACCTTGCTCTTCATGGCGTGGGCAGCACTTTTCGGATCTCGCCGAGAAAGTGGTCGGGGTCGTGGATCGGCTTGGAAATGTAGTGTTCGGCCCCCGTGTCGGCGAGGAAGCGCTCCTGGTCGCCGAACATGGCGTGAGCCGTGGCCAGGATCACCGGAATGTGGGCCGTGGCGGGATCCGCTTTGAGTAGGCGAGTAATGAATACACCATCCACTCGTTTGCCATCGTATTCCGAGCGGGTGAGACTGATGTCCATGATGATCACGCTGATCTCGCCGCTGCGGGCCAGTTCCAGGATCTCGTCCACATTCTCCGAGACGATGACATGGAAGCCGCCCTTACGGGTCAAGACCACCGACATGAACTTGATGTTAATTGGGTCATCCTCGACGAGGAGGACTTTCATGGCCATGCTTCGCCTCGCCTTCTCTGCACCTTAACCCTATCGCAGGCGGACCGTTTCCGGTCAAATCCCTGCGCGTTCAGGACCGACGCCCCGACGGATCTCGAGCCCTTCCAAGATTTCGTCGGGCACACG
This sequence comes from uncultured Solibacteraceae bacterium, assembly GCA_964415525.1. Lineage (GTDB taxonomy): Bacteria > Acidobacteriota > Holophagae > Holophagales > Holophagaceae > CAZPUI01. Next base: position 41,530 of record CAYQAS010000019.1, on the reverse strand, counting down.
AAGGCCGCCCTTGCCCTTGCCGAGCTGGATACCCGGTTTTACCGAGCCGTGGAAATCGCTTCCGCCGCTCTTGGCCATTCCAAGCCGGTCAGCCAAACCACAGAAATAGCGTTCTTCCGTCGGCCCATAGTCGCTGTAGTAGGCTTCCAGTCCGCCGAGGCCCTGCCGCTTCAGTTCGAACATCGCATCGTCCCAGGGGAGATGTCGATGGGCAGTGCGTCCTGGGTGCGCCACCACCGGGACACCTCCGGCCTCCCGAATCCACCGAGCGGCCTCCCTCGGCGTGAGATCACGAAACGGCACGAAGGCTGAGGCCCCCTCACCCAGATAACGCTGAAAGGCCTCCTGGAGACTGGACACGCATCCGCGCAGCACCAGCGCTCGCGCGATATGGGCCCGGCTGACCAGATCCGTGGTGGCGGATGAGGCGACATCCGCCCAAGTCAGCGGCACACCCAGCGCATTCAACCGGGCCAGCATGGCCTCATTGCGTTCCTGGCGGCGATGACGCAGGGCCACCACACGCTCCTGGAGGTCTGGATCCCGAGGTTCGATGAAGAGGCCAAGGATGTGAAGCTCTACATCCAAAAATCGACAACTGAGCTCGATACCAGGGATGAGGCGTGTCTTCACCTCATCCTGCAGCGCGAGAAAGGGCTCCAGCCCATCCAGGGTGTCGTGGTCTGTGAGCGCCAAGGCGGTCAGACCCTGGGCACCCGCCGTGCGCACCAGGGTTTCTGGTGTCTCGGTGCCGTCGGAATAAATGGAGTGGGTATGGAGATCAATCAAGGGTGGACCCGAGGAATGGCGTGAAGGGGTGATTCGAAAGGACTGCGACAATCCAGAAGACGCTTCGACCGCCGCACCACGAATCGCGAATCAGTGGGATGGTCCGTCAATCTGCCCAATCTGAATTGTCCTTGTAGATGGGCTAGGAGGACCGCGAGGCCTTCGCATTGGCCTTGTAGAGGCCCGCCATGACGATAGCCACGGCACGGAACAACTCCGGGGGGATCACGCGATCGAGGTCCAGGGGTTCCAGCAGGTTCAGAAGGTCAGGGTCCGCCTGGACCGGCACGCCGTGTTCCTTCGCCAACTCAAGGATGCGCTCAGCTAAAAGCCCCTGTCCTTTGGCCACCAACTTCGGGGCGGCATCCAGGAAAGGGGCTTCGGGTTGGTATCTCAGGGCCACGGCACTGCGGCGAGGGGCCCGGGGCATGGCAATCGCCTACTCGATCGCCTTCTGGACACCCTCGTCCACGACCTCGTCCATCGCGAGGCGGCGGAACAACTGGGAGTCAAGGAGGGACAGGGAGCTGATCCAGGCGAAGCCGCTGAAGAACAGCCAGAGGAAGGGGACAGAAGCCCACTTCTGAATCCAGATGGCGAAGAGCAGGGCGCCGAAATAGTAGATGGCAAAGGCGGCTTCGAGGAAGGTCACGAGGCTCTTCGGCACCTTGTAGGCACGGTTGCTGGCGGTCTTGCCGTGGGCATCCACGCCGAGCTTGGGCGTGCGAACGAACTCAACATCGGAGGTAAAGAAGCCTTCCAGCACAGCCTTCGCCTGATTCAGTCCGAGGCCGATCCCCAGGCTCATGAGACCGGGGATGTACTTGAGGCGGCTGGTCCAGTTCTTGTTGTTGTAGACCTCACGCTGGGAAAGGCCGAAGTAGAGGCCTACGCTCACCGCGTTGAGAAGGAAGAATGGGGCGTCCGTGGCCAGCAGCCAGTACCAGGGAGTGCCCGCGCGCAGCACCATGCAGGGCACCATGATGAGGGCCAGAACGACCATCAGCATGTAGTTGCAGTTGGCGGTGAGGTGGAACCAGCACTCCATCTTGGTATGCAGACTGGCATCGCTCTTCCAGATGGTCTTCATCAGCTTGCGGATGACCTGGGCATTGCCCTTGGCCCAGCGGTGCTGCTGGCTCTTGAAGGCGTTGACCTCCACAGGGAGCTCGGCGGGAACGACGAGATCCTTGAGGTAGATGCCCTTCCAGCCCGCGAGCTGCGCCCGGTAGCTGAGATCCGCATCCTCGGTGATGGTGTCATGCTGCCAGCCACCGGCGTCGGCGATGGCTGAGACACGCCACATGCCGGCGGTGCCACTGAAGTTGAAGAAGGCCTTGGAGCGGTTGCGGGCGGTGTGCTCAAAGACGAAGTGCCCGTCGAGTAGGATGGCCTGCACCTGGGTCAGGATGCTGAAATCGCGGTTGATGTGGTCCCAGCAGCCCTGGATGAAGGCGACCTTGTCGTCGGCGAAGTGGGGAACGGCATGCTCGAGGAAGTCCTCGGTGGGAATGAAGTCCGCGTCGAACATCGCCACGAACGCGCCCTTGGCGGTGTTCAGGCCGTTGTCCAGCGCACCCGCCTTGTAGCCGGTGCGGTCCGTGCGGTGGATGTAAGCGATGTCGTAGCCAAGCGCGCGGTACCGATCGCAGACAGCCTTGGTAACCAGCACAGAATCGTCCGTGGAATCATCCAGCACCTGGATTTCAAGCTTGTCCTTGGGCCAGCGCATCTTCACGGTGTGGTCGAGAAGACGTTCCACCACGTTGATCTCATTGAAGATGGCCAACTGCACCGTCACATGGGGCCTGAAATCCGGGCCGCCTGCGGGGATGGGCTCATGCTTCTTGTGGCGATAGTAGAGGATGAGCATCCAGAGCCGATGGGCACCGTAAACGCTGAGCACCGTCAGGATGCTGAAGTAGACCGTGAGGATCACGCCCTTGACCAGACCCATGTAGCCCGGGGTGGTGGCGGCCTTCACGACTTCCGTATCCCCCACAAGCGCTGCGAGTTGAAGCATGTCCATGGTGGGCTGGTCTCCCCGTTGTAAGACTTGCCTTCATGGCAAGCGATGGCCTATTCTGCCAGCACTCCAGGCCGCTTCGTACGTGATTTTTTCCCATTTTTTCGTCCCCTGATTGCGCCAGGTCATGACCGAATCCTCCAGCCTTCCCCAGCGCATCGGACGCTACGACATCAAGAGCCTGCTGGGTGCCGGGGCCATGGGCAATGTCTACCTTGCCGAAGATCCGCGCATCAAACGGAAACTCGCCATCAAAGTCGTGAAACTGGACAACCTGCGCAGCGATCAGGATCGGCGAGAACTGTTGATCCGCTTCGAGCGGGAAGCGGAGATTTCTGGCCTGTTGAACGACCCAGGCATCGTCACAATCTATGACCTTGGGGACAGCGATTACGGCCCATACCTGGCCATGGAGTTCGTCCAGGGTTTGCCCCTGGATGCCCTCATCAAGCGCGGGGATGCTCTGAAACTGCCTGTGCCCGCGCGAATTCGGATGCTGGCGAGCATCGCTGCAGCACTGGATCACGCCCACACTCACGGCATCATCCACAGGGATGTGAAGCCCGCCAACGTGATGCTCACGGAAGCCGGGCGGCCCAAGCTCATGGACTTCGGCATCGCCAAACGAGAGGATGCCGGACTCACGCAGACCGGCACCTTTCTGGGCACACCCAGCTACGCGAGTCCCGAGCAGATTAAGGAAGGCCACAGCACGCCGAAGTCCGACATCTTCAGCTTGGGAGTGCTGGCCTTCGAACTGCTCTCGGGGGCGCTGCCCTTCCAGGGCAATTCCATCAACACGATCCTCTACCGCATCGTGAATGAACCCCCGATCGAGGTGCATCCCCCCGTCTTGGGCCTGGTGCCCGAAGCTTGGCGCCGGATCTTCTTCAAGGTGCTCGCGAAGGAACCCGGCGAGCGGCACCCCACCTGTTCAGCCTTTGTGCGGGAACTCTTGGACGCAGCCGTGGATGCCACGGAAAGTGAGCGTGCGGAGATCCTGGGCATCCTGCCTCAGCCCATCCAGGCTTCATCCCTGGAATCCCTGGCCATCCAGACCGCGGCCATTCCCCTGGATCCCAAGACCACTCGAGTGACGCGTCCCGCCAAGGCTCATCGCACCGGTCTCTGGGTTGGGCTTGGCGTGCTCGCACTCTGCGGCGTTGTGGCTGGGTTATGGCTGATGCCCAAGGGCGGCAGCATCCTCGTCAAGTCGCAGCCCCGCGGCGCTCGCATTCTGAAGGACGGCCAGACGCTTGGCGAGACCCCGATTCCCCTGATTCTCAAACCCGGGGATCGCATCACCTTCGAACAGCCCGGCTATCTTCCCGAAACCCGTACCCTCGGAGTGGGCGAAAAGGAGTTGGAAGTTGCCCTCCGGCCCCGCACGACGGAGGAAAAGCTCGTCACCAATCCCGTGGGTGCCACGGTCGTGCTGGACGGAAGGCTCCTTTCTGGAACGACCCCGATCACGGTCACTTGGCACCATGCGGAATCCCATAGCCTCACCTTCACCCTCAAGGGTGGCGACGGGGACCGCGTGCTGGCGAGGGATTTCAAGGCCGGAGAGTCGCCCTCTGGGCAGACGTTCTCGCTCGGTGCGCAGACCGAGAATGCCCCCCCCAACGCTCCTGGCAGCCTGCGGTTTGCTGGGTCCTATCCGGTTCGGGTGCGATTGGCGGGCAAGGATCTCGGTGAGGTCCGGGCGAATGGAACCCTGGCCCTGCCTCCAGGCGAACATCGCCTGGACGTTAGCAGCGGCAAGGTCTTCCTCCAAAAGACATTCACTGTCCAGATGCCTCCGGGAGCCTCTCGGACTCTGACTCTGCCAGAAGCCGTCGCATTGACCGTCGAGACCTTCCCGCGGTCTGGCATGGTGCTTGTGGATGGCCAGTCGACAGGCATCGAGAGCGATGGCACCACACCGGTGACCCTGGTCAAAGGCCCTCACACCATTGCCATTCAGGGCGCTCCCGCCACCATGCGAAAAGTGGATGTAGACAGTGCCAAAGTGCTCAAGTTCCGCTATTGACCAGGGGTCTCTCCGTGACTGAAAACCAGCCTTCCGCGGCTCCCGAGACCTTTGCCCCGCGCTCGCCATTTGCCTTTCTCATGACAGGCCTGCCTGGAGGGTTCAGCGGTGCGGGCATCCAGTTCCTTCTCGGCTGGTTGGCATTCCAGGTCCTGACCTCCCTCGCGTGGGCGGTCCACCTGCGCGCGCTCGCCGGTTCGAGCTCCATGCCCACCTACTGGGGAGAGTTCCTCACCTCTAGGGATATCTGGGAGATGCTCCAGCATGGGGGGCTGCGCAATCACCCCTTGGGTGCCTGGGTGACCCTCGCCGGCGTTGTGTCCATGTTTTGGCTGCTCTGGTTCGGCTGGCGCATGCAGGCGGCGTCCGCGGGCGTCCGCCCCGGCCTGATTCCTTGGTTGCGGGGATTCGCGGAAGCGCTCTTGCTGATGGCGCTCCCGTTCTGGCTCGTGCGCACGGCCGGGCTCTGGGTGCTGGGAGGCTTGGCCTCCACGGGTATCCAGGGGCTGGGATGGTTGAATCTGGTCGGGGGTGTGCTGCTGCACATCGTGCTGGGAAGCGCCTTCATGGTCCAGTGGTGGCTCTGTCGGCTCGATCTCGTCCGTCCGGCATCTGCGCCGAATGCCATCGAAGGATTTCGGCGCCACCTGGTCAACAGCTTCCTCCGCCTGTGGATTCACCCTGTCCAGTGGGGAGGGCTGTTGGTCTTCGGCGCCCTTTTCCGCGCGGGCCTGTTTCTCCTATCCCTCTGGCTGGCCTGGCGCTGGGGCGGGGGCTCTGCCTTTCGCGTTGCGATGGTCGGCGTAATGCTTGGGGCGGCCACCCTCCTGAACGCCTGGATCGTCGGCTGGACCATGCGTCTGACCTCCCACTACTGGCGGCATGACCGTCGTGTTCGGGATGAGATCCAGGCCCTGAAGCAGCTCACCCAAGTCTGAAAAGGACTGCCATGCGACGGATGTTGCTCACCCTTGCCATGCCTGCACTCGTCCTCGCGGCGGATCCGCTCGTGGGGCTGGATGCCCGCATCCGGAAGGTGTTGGCGGACTGGAATGTCCCCGGCGCCGCCATTGCCGTCGTGAAAGACGGCAAACCGCTCCTCGTGAAAGGGTTCGGCCTGCGAACCCTGGGAAAGCCCGAAGCCGTGGATGCCCACACCCAGTTCGGAATCGCTTCGCTGTCCAAGGCCTTCACTGCCACGGCGCTCGCCATTCTGGTGGACGAGGGCAAGGTGGCCTGGGACGACCCGGTCCAGAAGCACCTACCGGCCTTCCAACTGGCGGATTCCCTGGCCAGCCGAGAGTTGACCGTGCGGGATCTGCTCTCGCACCGCGGCGGGCTCGGCCTGGGCGCCGGAGACTTGATGCTCTTCGGAGGTGACCACACCCGCAGCGAGGTGCTGGAACGGATCCGCCAGATCAAACCAGCCAGCAGCTTCCGCAGTCGCTACGCCTACCAGAACAACATGTTCGTGGTGGCGGGCGAGGTGATCCGCGCTGCCAGCGGACAGCCCTGGGAGGCCTTCGTGGAATCCCGCATCCTGCGTCCCCTCCGTATGACTCGCGCCAATACCGACCTCAAGGCCCAGGCCAACGACACGAACGTCGCCACGCCCCACAGCCCGTTGACGGGTACCCTTCGGCCCACCGCCTACCGCAACATGCACACCGCCGCTGCGGCCGCCGCCATCAACGCTTCCGCTGAGGAGATGGTGCGCTGGATGCAGTTGCAGCTCGGGAAGGGCGAACTCGACGGCAAGCGCCTCGTCTCCGCCCGAGCCCTCACGGAGACACACAGTCTCCAGACGATCCTTCCGAACCGCCCGGCGCCCCTGCCGGAATTCGCACCGCTCAGCAGTCACTATGTCGCGTACGGATTGGGTTGGGATCTGCGGGATTTTCGGGGTCATCGCATGATCTCCCACACCGGGGGCTTGGACGGCATGACCTGCATGCTGGGGCTGTTACCGGATGACGGCATCGGCGTCCTGGTCCTCACCAACACCGAGACCGTGGCTTGGCGTGCCCTGGTGCTGGAGACCTTCGATCGGCTGCTCGAGCAACCCTTCCACGACTGGAGCGCGGCTCTGCTGAAGCAGCAGGACAAGGGCAAGGCGGATGTGAAGGGCTATCTCGCCAAGCAGGACGCCGAACGGCTCAAGGACACCAAGCCCGGGCTGCCACCCTCGGGCTATGCCGGCCGTTACCGGGACGCTTGGTATGGCGATGCCGAGATCACGCAGACGGGCGAGACGCTCCGCTTCAGCCTGACGCGCTCGAAGGGCTTCCAAGGCCGCATGAGCCACTGGCACTTAGAGACTTTCAAGGTGGACTTCGAGGATCCCGCCGTGCCCGCCGCCCTCGTCACCTTCCAGCTCGACGAGAAGGGCAGGGTGATCGGTCTGAAGATGGTGCCCTTCAGTCCCGAAGCCGACTTCAGCTACGACTATCAGGATCTGGACCTCAAGCGGGTGAATTGATCGCGGGGCAATCGATCACGGCTTCCGATCTGTCGAGGTCTGAGCCATCTCCATGGCAGAGTGCCCCTCGGTCTTGTTGCTGCGTCGATCGCGCGCCTCCCTGCACAACCGACCGACTTCGGGCCAAAGTGCTGGATTCTGATCGAAGACGCGCAGCATGCGATCGAAGATGAGACGGTAGAGATTCTGATTAAAAGTGCAGTAGTTATGCCTACTGGCGTCCCAGTTTGTCGCATGAACTTTCTCGTAGCACAGCTCACAGAGCCTCTGAACGAAGCAGCTGTTGCATCGAGGCCAATCACGATGATGAAGCGCATCGAACCGTCGAATGGCGTTGAAGTCCCACCCCGTGCCGTTGACATTGCCGATGATGAAGCTGCCGGATTTCTGGCAAATGCTGAGGTCACCGTTCGGGGCGACCGCAGCCTCGCTACCCGGATTGCATCCTTTGGCGAAGGGAACTTGATCCAATCCCCCCTGAAGAACGCAATTCATGACCTGCGCACCCAGCATTCTGTCAAATGTTTTATAATAAAGCACTTTTTGCCTAAAATTCAGATTATTCAATAATTCTTCTATTGTTGCGGCGCCACGAATTTTTACTAACTCATCGCCGAGGCGCTCGACCGCATCAAAATAGTCCCCGTCCAAGGCCATGTCATAATGCGGTTCCTTCATGATGGGCGAAAGTCGGCTCAAGCGATTCAGTTCGCGCACAAGGGGATGAATTTCCTCTTCGCCTCCGCTCTTTGAAGATTCAGGTGTAACAACGGTCTTGATATGAATTCTATTGTGGAAGTAATCTGAATCTCGATCACAAATGCGCTGAAGATTGGTTAATATAATGTCATAGCTTGGACGTCCATTGTTTTTAAATTTTCGGTTACAATCGTGGCTGTGTTGATCCAAATCGATGCTGAATTGAAGATGTACTTGATGTTTAATAAAAAAGTCGAGCATGGCATCCGTCAAGACTGTGCCATTTGTGGCCACTGTGGCTATTGTCTCACGGTTGCATCGACCTTCGAGGTACTCAAGGCTCTTCTGGACAAGATCGAAAGACAATAGTGGTTCGCCACCAAAAAAATCTAATCGCAGTGATTCGGAGTCATTACTGTTCGAAACCAGAAAGTCGATAGCATTCTTCGCGGTTTCCCAGCTCATCGACTCCTGGTTTAATTCCCCATATTTGTCGTAATCTCCGCCAAAGATGCAATAGGAACAGGCAAGATTGCATTTGGTTGTCATAAATAGCGTTAGTGCCCCGAGTTTGGTTGTAATGGTGCACTCGATATCCTCGGCTGAACGGGGAGGTCGACGTTCAAAGTGGTAAGAAACCAATATGCCTTTATTTTGTAATTTCTCGACGTGCTCCAGTGCAATCTCAATTTGTTCACGCGTAAAACGCTCCGAAAATCTCAGTGCAAGCATGTCCGCATCGAGATGCTCCTGCCGAAGCACCCCAAGAATCGAATAAATTGGATCTTCAACTTCGAGGAAAACGACATTCTTGGCATCAAAAACGTATTTGGTGTGCCCAAGATCAAACAGTTCAATTGGCAAGTAACTGAATGGCTGGATAGACAGATCAGAATCGACTGCGATAAGCGTGTTGTTCTGCATGAACGCCACCCAATAGCGTGAAACATAAAAATCAGACAGGACAGGGGCCCCTGAGAAAATGGGGCCCCTGTGGTATCGATTCTATCGCTTATACCACTACGGTCAGCTTCGGAGATTCGAGGGCAAGTGAACCGCGCGTAATGGTGTAGGAATTCTGACAATTGATCGTGATATCACCAAGCGTGGTGCTGCAGATAGCAGCGGCACTGCCGGCGACAACCTGATTGAGTTCGGACTCGTTGATGCCCTTGAGTTCCAATTTCATGACTTTCTCCTTTTTATTTGTTGTATTTGGACAAGGCTTTATTATGCGGATGACCACATATGCCGAGGCCGTGAGTGGAGTGAATGGCCTAATTGGAAACCCGGGTACCGATTAGCTTTGATCGATCATAGATCGGTGACAAAACCAAAGAAAGACAAAATTTTCATGTCACGGAATTGCTGTGCAATACAAAATTCATGCGCGCTTAGGCGCGACTCCCACAGACTGCACCGCTCTCGTGGGGCGCACGGATCCTGGCCCCGTGTCGGTTTGGGACCAAGGGCATTCCTGCACACAGCGTCATCGCCTTTCGATCAACCTTTGAGACATACAGAGTCGGTCTCTCTCATAACCCTGAGGCCTACCGCTTCAACTTGTGGCGAATCTCAAGAGCTCCCCCTATTCAGGAGCGGTTGACAAGAAAGTCTTCCAGCCACACCGCCACGGATTCAGCCAGGCGGTCCTTGGGCAGGGGACCCATGGGGCTTCCAACCCCCTTGGCGGTCACAGGGGTCAGCACATTGGCCTGAGCCCCGAAGCCCTTGCCATCGCTGATGTCGTTCATCAGCACGGCATCCACCCGTTTCTTCTCGAGCTTGCCCAGTGCGTGCGCTGCGTGGTCCTCGCTCTCCGCGGCAAAGCCGATGAGCCACTGGCCCGCGTGCCGCTCGGCGCTCAGGGTCGCCAGGATGTCCGGCGTTCGCACCAGAACGAGGGACTCTGGCCCTTCCTGTTTCTTCGCCTTTTGAGGTGCAAAGGTCTCCGGTCGCTGATCCGCCACCGCTGCGGAGGCGATGAGCCCGTCACAGGAAGGCCAGAGGCTCCGGCAGGCCACCAGCATGTCCTCAGCGCTGCGCACGCGATGGGTGGAAATGCCGTAGGGCGCAGGCAGATCCCCGCCCAGGACCAGTTCCACCCGTGCGCCCGCGCAGGCGAGGGCTCGTGCCAGCTCCACCCCCATGCTGCCGCTGGCGCGGTTCGTGATGGTGCGGACAGGGTCGAGATCTTCCCGGGTCGGACCCGCCGTGACGAGGATTGTCTTCCCCCCCAGGTGGGGCAGGGGAGCGGTTCCGATCAGCTCGATGGCCTGATGGATGTCTTCGATCTCGGCGAGCTTTCCCGTGCCCTCCTCCATGCATGCCAGGAGCCCGGAAACCGGTTCCACGAAGTGGTGACCGAACCCCTTGAGCCGCGCCACATTGGCCTGCACTGCAGGGTGCGCCCACATGGCCTTGTTCATGGCGGGTGCCCAGAGGACCTTGGCGGTGGTGGCCAGCAGCACCGTGGATAGCAGGTCGTTGGCGAGGCCGTTGGCAGTCTTGCCCAGGATGTCCGCGGTCGCCGGGACCACCGCCACCAGATCCGCCCACCGCGCCAAATCCACGTGCTCCACGATGGGATTCACCCGCCACTCGTGGTATTCGGGGTTGTGGCCGAAGCAGGGCTGGCCCGTGAGGCTGGCGAGGGTCAGGGGGGTGATGAAACGCGTGCCCGCCTCCGTGATGCAGCAGCGGACGACGTGGCTGCGCCGCGTGAGCAGCCGCGCCAGATCCGCCGCCTTGTATGCCGCGATGCCACCGGTGATGCCGAGCAGGATCTTCATGGAAACCCCCCGTCCATCCTACTGCGGGCGGCACTCTGGAACTCGGGTCTGGCAATGACTTGCCGCGGGTGTTAGACTGACCAGCTTCAAGGGAGCCCTATGTCTCAGCGTCCCGTGGTTCACGTCCCGGAAGAAGTCGGCAACAAGTACCGTTTCGTCACCGTCGCTGGCAAGCGTTGCGAGCAGCTCCAGCGCAGTGCTTTCCCGAAGGTGGAAGTCGTCGTTCCGGCCAACAAGAACGGCCAGGCGCAGGATGCCCCCCGTCTCGCCAGCTTCTGGGCCCAGGTGGCCGTGCGTGAAGTTGAGGAGAGTCGCATCGCCTTCGAGACCCCCGAGGTCACGGTGTACGACTACACCACGGAAGTGCCCATCAGCGTCGAGTAGATCGATGCCATAAAGAGAAGGGCGGAGGCTTGCCTCCGCCCTTCTCTTTGCATCTCGACGTTAATTCAACACTCGATGAAATCGCTCTTGACGGAGGCCCCCTGCGACACCATATTCAACGGATGTTGAATATGGTGTGCCTGTGATCCCACACGAATCCATCAAACCTGCCCGCGGTCGCAAGGCCATCAAGGTGGAACCCGAAGCGATCCTCGAAGCCGCCCTCCAGGTCTTTTCAGCCCAGGGCGTCTCCGGCGCCAGCATCCGCGCGATCGCCAAGGCGGCGGGCTGCGATCCCGCGCTGATCTACTACCACTTCGGCAGCAAGGAAGGCATCTTCGATGCCCTTCTCGACCGCCTCTTTGGGGAAATCCGGCGAGAAATCACGGCCTTTCTGGAGGCCTCTGTCGCGCTTCCGTTCAAAGAACGCGTCCAGCAACTCATGATGCTGTTGGCCCGCCTGCTCCGAGAACAAGGTCGGACCCTTCCAGGCATCGTGCGGGGAGAGGTGGTTCGTGGGGCTGAGGACAGTCGGCCTGCCGTGGCTCGCCGCCTCCTGCCGCTCATGGAGATGGAACGCGAACTCTTTGCGGAGGGGGTCCGGAACGGGAACTTGCGATCCGACTTGCCGCTTCCCCTCATGCCGCTCTTCTTCATGCGCCCCTTGGTGGAAATCGTGGAGCTGGTCCCGGCCATGGCGCCGCATCTGGGTGGTTACCCCCCCGATGGCGCCCTGGACTTGGCGCTGGCCGCTTGGTTCGACCTCTTCTGGCGCGGCATCGCCGCTGATCCTTCCCGGAGTTCCCGATGACGTCCCGTCTCCTGCTGGGCGCCCTGCTGCCCGCCCTCGTCTTGTCTACGGCCTGCCGCCGATCGAGCCATGGTACCGCCGTGGAAGTCTCCGGCACCCTCGAGGCCTATCCCGTGGAGGCCAGCTTCCGCAGCGCCGGTCGTGTCCTCGAACGCCGTGTGGATGAGGGCATGGCCGTGAAAACCGGACAGATCCTTGCGGTGCTGGACGCGAGGGATCTGGAGCAGGCGGTGGCCGCCAGAGGTGCGGATGCAGCCGCCGCCAAGGCTGCCCTCGCCGCCGGTCTGGCGGGCTCCCGCCCCGAGGAGGTGGAGGCGTCCCGCTCGATCCTGGCCACCGCCGAGGCGGATTTGCGCCGCGCGGAACCGGACTTCCAGCGCATCCAGATGCTGCATAAGGAGGGCGTGCTCTCCCAGCGGGACCTCGAGGCCAGTCGTGCCGCCTTCGAAGCCGCCCGTTCGCGCGTGGGGGAGGCCCGCAAACGCTTCGAGTTGGTGCAGAAGGGGCCTCGGGCCGAAGACCTCGCCCAGCTCAAGGCCCGCGCAGAGTCGGCCTCCCATGCCGCGATCCTGGCGCAGACCCAGCTGGGTTACGCCACCCTCACCAGCACGGTGGATGGCCTGGTCCTCAGCCGAAACGTCGAACCAGGCGAGTTCGTCTCTCCCGGCACGCCGGTCGTGACCGTGGCAGACCTGCGTAGGGTCTATGTCCGCGCCTACGTGGAAGAGACAGATCTGGGGCGCATCAAGCAGGGTCAGCGGGTAGAAGTCCGCACCGACACCTGGCCAGGCAAGGTCTACGAGGGTCGAGTGGTCTTTCTTTCCGATCAGGCGGAATTCACACCCAAGACCGTCCAGACCAAGAAGGAGCGCACCCGGCTTGTCTACCGCGTGAAGGTCGAGGTTCCCAATCCCTCCCTGGAACTGAAACCGGGCATGCCGGCAGACGCGCGGATCATTCTCTGATGTATGCCATCCACACCACTCAGCTGGGGCGCCGCTTCGGCGACCTGGAGGCCGTGGCCGGTCTGGACCTGACCATCGCCCCGGGCGAGATCTTCGGTCTGGTGGGGCCAGATGGCGCCGGCAAGACCACCACCATGCGCATGCTCACGGGCATCCTCCGCCCCACGAGCGGAGAGGCCTGGGTGGAGGGCCACCACGTGGTGCAGCAGGCAGAGCCCCTGAAGGTCCACATCGGCTACATGAGCCAGCGCTTCGGCCTCTATCCCGACCTTACGGTGCAGGAGAACATCGACTTCTACGCCGACCTCTACGACGTACCCAAGGCGGAACGCCCGGAACGGATGGAGCGGCTGTTGGCCTTCTCCAACCTCACGCCCTTCCGACGGCGCCGTGCGGGCAACCTCTCCGGGGGCATGAAGCAGAAGCTGGGGCTGGCCTGCGCCCTCATCCACACGCCAAAGGTGCTCTTCCTCGACGAACCCACCAACGGCGTGGACCCCGTCAGCCGTCGTGATTTCTGGCGCATCCTCTACCAATTGCAGAAGGAAGGCGTGACCCTCTTCATCTCCACGGCCTACCTGGACGAGGCGGAGCGCTGCGGACGCATCGGCCTGCTGCGCGAGGGGAAGCTCTTCGCCTGCGGCACGGTGGACGAGGTGAAGAAGCTCATGCAGGGCGTGCTGCTCTCCGTGGCCTGTGCCGAGCCACGCCAGCAGCTGTCCAAATTGCGGGATGCCAAGATCGGTAACGTCACCATCTTCGGCGACCGACTGCATGTCGTGGTCGCGGATGAGGCCGAGGGACGCAGCGCCATTGCCCGCGCCTTGGCCGGCCAGACGGTTGACATCCAGGTCCAGGAGCCGTCCTTGGAAGACGTCTTCCTCAGCGCGTTGCCGGGAGGTGGGGCATGACCCTGAACCCCGCAAGCGCTGGAAACAGCCCCACCGATACAGCAATTGCTTTCATCCCTTTCATCCCCTTCATCCTTGTTAAAACAGCATTTTTTCAAACAAGGATCAAAGGGATGCAAACGATGGGTGGCCAGAGTCTTTCGGCGCTCCGCCTTGTTCTTGGCATTCAGTTCGGTGTCCCCATCCCGCCACGACTGGGGAGGACGGCTTGATCCCAGTGGCCGTCACCCTTCAGAACCTGGAACGCCGCTTCGGCGACTTCAAGGCCGTGGACCGGATCAGCCTGGAGGTCCGCCAGGGCGAGATCTTCGGCTTCCTCGGGCCCAATGGGGCTGGCAAGAGCACCACCATCCGCATGCTCTGCGGGCTGCTGGAGCCCACCGGCGGCAGCGGCACGGTGGCCGGCTTCGACATTCGCACCGAGCGGGAGCAGATCAAGGCCAGCATCGGATACATGAGCCAGCGGTTCAGCCTCTACGACGACCTGCGGGTGGAGGAGAACATCGACTTCTTCAGCGGCATCTACCGCATTCCCTCGGCCAAGAAGGCGGTCCGCAAGGACTGGGTGCTCACCATGGCAGGGCTCCAGGAACACCGACGCACCAAGACTGGACTCTTGCCCGGAGGCTGGAAGCAGCGGCTTTCCCTGGGCTGCGCGCTGCTCCACGAACCGCCGGTGCTGTTTCTGGATGAACCGACCTCCGGCGTGGATCCCATGAGCCGCCGCGCCTTCTGGGATCTCATCCATGGCCTCGCGGGGCAGGGGGTGACGGTTTTCGTGACCACCCACTACATGGAGGAGGCGGAGTACTGCGATCGCCTCGCCCTCATCTACCGCGGGCAGCTGGCGGCAGTCGGAACGCCCCTGGAACTCAAGACCCGCCTCATCACCGATCAGGTGCTGCGGGTGGTCTGTGATCGCCCCCAAGACGCCCTGGCGGTGGCCGCGGGTGTGGAGGGCGTGCGGGATGCGGCGCTGTTTGGTCGCGAGCTGCACCTGCTCACGGGAGATGCGGAAGCGACCGCGCCGCGCCTCCTTGGCACCCTGGAGGGAGCCGGTTTCGCCGTTTCGGAGGTCAATCCCATCCAGCCCTCCCTGGAGGACGTCTTCGTCTCCCTCATCGAGGCCAAGGACCGCGAGGTCGGCGCCCAGCAGGAGTTCCGCTCATGAATCCCCGCCGCCTCTGGGCCATCGCTCGCAAGGAGAGCCTTCACGTGCTCCGGGATCCCCGGGCATTGGGCGTCGCCATCGCCCTGCCGCTCCTGCTCCTGCTGCTTTTCGGCTACGCATTGACATTGGATGTCGATCGCGTGCCCCTGGCGGTCTGGGATCAGAGCCGCACCCCCCAGAGCCGGGAGCTGGTGAGCCGCTTCGAGGGTTCAAGGTACTTCAGCCTCACTCAACGCGCCCAGTCCTACCGAGAGGTGGAGGACGCCTTGAACCGTGCCGACGTGCAGATGGCCCTTGTCATCCCGGCCGATTTTGGCGCGAGGGTGGCTGCGGGACGCACCGTGGAGGTGCAGGCCCTGGCGGATGGCAGCGACGCCAACACCACCACCATCGCCCTGGGCTACGCGGAGAACATCGTCCGCAGCCACGCCCAGACCTTGCTGGTGAAGCGCATGCAGCGGAGCGGCGCCAAGGTGCCGGATCCGCCCCTGGACCTGCGCACCCGGGCCTGGTTCAACACGGATTTGGAATCGCGGATCTTCATCGTGCCGGGGCTCATCGCCGTGATCATGATGCTCATCGCCGCGCTGCTCAGCTCGCTCACGGTGGCCCGGGAGTGGGAGACCGGCACCATGGAGCAGCTCATCAGCACGCCCGTGAAGGGCCCAGAGCTGATCCTGGGCAAGGTGGCGCCCTACTTCGCCATCGGCATGCTGGACATGGTGCTGTCGGTGCTGGCGGGCCGCTATCTCTTTGATGTGCCCATCCGGGGCAACCTCTTCCTGCTCTTCGCCGTGTCCGCCATTTTCCTGCTGGGCGCGCTCGGCATGGGCATCCTCATCAGTGCCCTGGCCAAGACCCAGCTCCTGGCCAGTCAGCTGGCCTTCACCACCACGTTCCTGCCGGCCTTTTTGCTCTCGGGCTTCATGTTCGACGTGGCGAATATCCCCCAACCCCTGCGCACGGTGACGGGCATCGTGCCCGCCCGCTACTTCGTGGATTTCCTGCGGACGCTGTATCTGAAGGGTGGGGGGCTGGAGGTGCTCTGGCTGGACACCCTGCTGCTCACGCTCTTCGCGATCCTGACCCTGGGGCTGGCGGTGGTGACGTTCAAGAAGAGGCTCGCCTGAGATGTTCGAACGCCTGAAGACCATGCTCATCAAGGAGTTCATCCAGATCCTGCGGGATCCGCGAATGCGAGGCATCCTGTTCGTCATCCCCATCGTGCAGGTGCTGATCTTCGGCTATGCCGTGACCACGGAGGTTCGGAACGTCCCCGCTGCAGTGGTGGACTTCGATCAGACGCCCGCCAGTCGGGACCTCATCGATCGCTTCGCCGGCAGCCGCCACTTCGACCTGAAGGTGCGCACCCTCCAGCCCCGAGAGGCTCAGGAGGCCCTGGAGCGGGGGGATGTAAAGCTGATCCTCCGGCTGGATCCGGGCTTCGGCGAGGCCTTGGCCGCCGGCCGTACGGCGCCTGCCCAGCTCCTCCTGGACGGCAGTGATTCCAATACGGCCAACATCGTTCTGGGCTACGCGGGGCGCATCGCCGCCACCTTCAACACCGAGGTCATGGCCTCCCGCGTGGCTCGTACCTCGGGCCAGCGCCTGGAGGCGGAACCCATCACCCTGGCCCAGCGGGCCTGGTTCAACCCATCTCTCGAAAGCCGTTGGTTCTTCATCCCCGCGGTCATCGCCCAGCTGGTGATGATCATCTCCATCCTGCTCTCCAGCATGGCCATCGTGCGGGAGCGGGAAATCGGCACCATGGAGCAGATCATGGTGAGCCCCATGGGCCGCCTGGAGTTCATCCTGGGCAAGACGCTGCCCTTCGCCCTCATCGGTTTCTTGAACGTAGCTATGGTGAGCACCGTGGCGGTGTTTTGGTTCGAGATCCCGTTGGAGGGCAGCCTGGTGGTGCTGTTTGCGTCCACCGCGCTGTTCCTGCTCAGCACGCTTGGGGTCGGGCTGTTCATCAGCACCATCAGCCACACCCAGCAGCAGGCCATGATGAGTGCGTTCTTCTTCATCATGCCGGCCATTCTGCTTTCGGGATTTGTCTACCCCATCGCCAACATGCCCAGCTGGATCCAGGGACTCACCTACCTGAATCCCCTGCGCTTCTTCCTGGTGATCCTGCGGAGCCTCTTCCTCAAGGGCGTCGGTCTGGTCGTGCTCTGGCCCCAGATGCTTGCGCTGCTGCTGCTGGGGACCGCGCTGCTCTTCCTGGCCTCCAGCCGATTCAAGAAGACGATGGATTAGAGACCCGAGGCCACACCTAAGCCTTCTGGAGCAGGGTCACCGCCATCGCCGCGAGGCCTTCCTTTCGCCCGGTGAAACCGAGCTTCTCCGTGGTGGTGGCCTTGACGTTGAGGTCCTCGGGATCGATCCCAAGCAGGGGCGCGACCCGTTGGCGCATGGCTTCGCGATGAGGGCCGATCTTCGGACGTTCTCCCATGAGGCAGACGTCGGCATTCACCACCCGCCAGCCACGTTCCCGGAGGCTGGTCATCACGCTCTCCAATAACACACAGCTGTCGGCCCCTTTGTAGAGCGGATCGGTATCCGGAAAGTGCTGACCGATGTCGCCGAGTCCGGCGGCACCCAGCAGGGCGTCCATCAGGGCGTGAACCATGACGTCCGCATCGCTGTGTCCCGCGAGGCCGATCTCGTGAGGGACTTCCACGCCCATGAGCACCAGTGGCCGCACGGGGCCGAATGCATGGACGTCAAAGCCCTGGCCGATTCGCAACTTCATGCAGGCTCTCCAATGACTTTTTCGTGGGTGTCTTCGTCCGGTTTCCGTGGTTGGGGCGTGTCCGGCAGGTAGATGGCCACCGTGGTGCCGACGCCTTCCTCGCTGGCGACCTCCACCGCACCGCCATGTTCCTCCACGATCTTCTTCACCGTGGCCATGCCAAGGCCCGTTCCCTTGGCCTTTCCGTAGCTGAAGAAGGGCTCAAAAATATGTCGGATGACCTTGCGGGGGATGCCCTTGCCGTTGTCTTCCACGAAGATCTGCAGTTCGCCAGGTTGCCGCTGCCAGCGCAGGCCGATGTAGGCCTCGTCCCGCCCCTTCACGGCGTCCAAGCTGTTCGCCAGCAAGTTCTCGATCACACGGGCGAACCGGTGGCGGTCCAGGCTGGCCTCGCAGGGCTCACCGGACACGTCCAGCTCGCATCCCATGTCCCGCGCCTTGGGGCGCAGAGGATCCGCCAATGCGCTCAACCACGCGGAGACATCCACGAGTTCCCGGTTGGGTTCCCGGACCTTCGCGTAGTCGAGGACGTCCGTGCTCATCACCGTCAAGCGATCCACGGCGCCCAGGATCTGGTCGATGTGGTGGTCCATCTTGGGGCCGGTACTGGCGGCCTGGAGCATCTGGGCATGGCCTGCCACCACGAAGAGGGCGTTCTTGAAATCGTGCACGATGCTGCTGGCCACCTGGCCGACCTTGGCCAGCACCGTGTTGCGGAAGTTCTCCCCAGCGAGTCGCGCCCGCTCGATGGCCACCGCACACAGCGACACGATGGCCTCGAAAGTGGGGCGGTCCACGGGACCCGTGGCGATGCGACGGCTGTCCAGGTAGGTCACGCCGATGGTCTTGCCCTGGGCGACGAGGGGCACACATAGGATGGTCTTGAGCTGGAGATCCATGACGGACTGCTGTGCCATCAAACGCTCGTCGGCCGCCACGTTGTGAATCCAGATGGGCTCGCCCAGTTCGAAGACCCGGTAGACGCTCGACATGCTGAGGTGGATGTCCCGTTCCATGTCCTGGCTGAGGTTGCGCTGGGCCTTGACCTCCAGCTCCCCATTCTCAGGAAGCATGATGAAGCCGCGATCCGTGCCACTGATGGCCAGCAGTCGGTCCAGGGTCTGCTCTAGCAGTTCCTCCAGCTCCACACCACCTGCGAGCAGTTGGGCGGTCTGGAGGATGGCCTTCAGATTCAGTTCGGACGCGAGGTTGTCGCCTTCTCGGATCATCAGCACGTAGGCACTGTCCGCCAGACGCAACGGGGTGTCCAGATCCCAACGGATCCGGGTCACGCGCTGATCATCCAGGTAGGTGCCGTGGGAACTGCCCAGATCCTCCGCCCACCAGTCCTTGCCGTCGAATTCCACACGCAGGTGGCTTCGGCTCACCATGCTGTCGGAAAGCACCACCTCGCAGCCGTTCTGCCGCCCGAACGTCAGACTCCTGGAGATCGGAATGATGCGCTCGAAACCATGTCGATCCTTGATGTGGATGGCGTAGCGGTCAGGCACATGCACTCCGCAGGGGATCCAGCATTGGTAGCGGGAAAGGTAGAACAGGACTGATGATAGCAAGGGCGCCCGGAAGGGCTGGACAGGGCTTGGAGCGGTGTGCAGCAATGGAAACCATGGGGCAGCTCAGAAATCCAGATCTTGATCCTTCGGAACGCGAGGAGGGGTACGAATACTCCCTTCGGCCACAGCGGCTTGGCGAATACATCGGTCAGGACAAGATCAAGCTGAGATTGGAGATCGCTTTGCAGGCGGCCCAGCGCCGCGGCGAAGTGCTGGATCACGTGCTGCTCTTCGGCCCCCCTGGGCTCGGCAAGACGACGTTGGCCCATGTACTCGCGAACGAGATGGGCGCGCCCTGCAAGGTCATCCAGGCTCCGGCGTTGGAGAAGAAGGGCGATCTCGCGGCCATCCTGACGAACCTGGAGGATGGCGAGTTTCTGTTCATCGACGAGATCCATCGGCTGCCGCCGGCCATCGAGGAGATGCTCTACGCGGCCATGGAGGACCGGAAGCTCGACATCCTCATCGGCCAGGGCCCCAGTGCCCAGACCCTGAAGGTCGATCTCCGGCCCTTCACACTCGTGGGAGCCACGACCCGCGCCGGACTTTTGAGCAAGCCGCTTCACGACCGATTCGGCATGGTCTACCGGCTGGACTATTACACTCGCAAGGATCTCGAAGTCATCGTTCACCGCAGTGCGCAGGTGCTGAATGTGCCGATCCTGGACGAAGGCGCCACCGCCATCGCCCGCCGCAGCCGCGGGACGCCGCGCATCGCCAACCGCCTCCTCCGCCGCTGCCGCGACTACGCGGAAGTGAAAGGGCAGGGC
This sequence comes from uncultured Solibacteraceae bacterium, assembly GCA_964415525.1. Classification (GTDB taxonomy): domain Bacteria; phylum Acidobacteriota; class Holophagae; order Holophagales; family Holophagaceae; genus CAZPUI01. The sequence continues at coordinate 21,369 of CAYQAS010000019.1, read as the reverse complement.
ACCATCGACAGCGCGCATGCCGAGGCCTGCCTGCACCTGCACGAAGTGGATGATCTGGGCCTTGATGGCCTGGACCGCGCCTATCTGGAAGCCCTCATCACCAAGTTTCGAGGCGGTCCCGTGGGGGTGCGCACCCTGGCGGCGGCCCTGGGCGAAGTCGAAGGTGACACCCTGGAAGACCTTGTGGAGCCGTTCCTGATGCAGATCGGATTCCTGGATCGCACGCCACAAGGCCGACGGGCCACCGAGAACGCATATACCTACCTAGGCCTGAAGCCTGCCGGGCCGGGACCGCTCTTCCAATAGCGGCCTCCTCTCGCTAGGCTCCTCGTTCTCGGAGACGGGCCCCTCCACGAGGTGGCCGAGCCACCGAACACGCCGACACTCCAGCCCCAGACCGAATGGTCCGATTGTCTTCAAAGAAGGCTCCTCGACGGGAGCCTTCGGATGCATTCATCGGACATGGGCATGTTGAATCAGTCAAAAGCTGGGCTGGGTGCGATCAAGGCCCCTGAATCCTCGGCCACCCGGTTTCGCCCGGAGTGGTGGCTTCCGCTGCTCTACCTCGCCGTTTCCGCCGCCTGGATTTATGGTTCAGATCGGCTGGTGGCTTCCCTTGCAACCACCATCGAGCGGCAACGGGTTCTTTCCACCTGGAAAGGGCTTGGATTCATCCTGTCCACGACGGTGCTCATCCATGTGGGGATTCGGCTCGGACTCCGTCGAGAGCGGGTTGCGGCTCGATGGGTGCGCGAGGCCCAGCGTTTCAGTCAGCAGATCGTGCAATGCGCCGAGGAAGGAATCATCGTCTGTGGAACGGACCTTCGGATCCTGGTGTGGAACCCTTGGATGGAGCGATTAACGGGGCGCACCGCTGAAGAGGTCATCGGACAGTCGGCCCGTGATGTGTTCCCATTCCTTATCGAGGTCGGGGTCATTTCCCGAATTGAACATGCCATCCAGGGCCGAACGGAAGGCCCACTCGAGTTCGAAGTTCCCGATTTGAATGGGAATGGCCCGCGTTGGGTGCAAGACACCACGAGCCCACTTCGGGATACCGATTCCATGATCACGGGGACCATCAGCGTGGTTCGGGACATCACCGATCGGACTCGAGCCCAACTCGCTTTATCAGAGCGAGAACAGGAATTCCGCCAACTGGCAGAAGCCATGCCTCAGATCGTCTGGGCGTGCGACGCGGCGGGATTGAACACCTATTTCAACCGGCACTGGGTGGACTACACAGGTCTCTCCCTGGAGGAGAGCCTGGGGCACGGATGGAACAAGCCCTTCCACCCTGACGACCAGCAGCGTGCCTTGGAAGCCTGGAATCGGGCGGTGCGCGGCCAGGAAGCCTATTCATTGCAATGCCGAATCCAACGACACGATGGGGTCTATCGTTGGTGGCTCATCCGCGCCATGCCCTTGCACGATGCCTCTGGGCAGGTGCTGAAGTGGTTCGGAACCTGCACAGACATTCACGAGATCCTCGAAACCAAGGAGGCGCTTCGCAGCAGTCAAGAGCGATTCCACAAGGCATTCCACTCGGCCCCCATGCTCATGGCACTTTCCAGTGTGAACGAGGGGCGATTCGTCGAAGTGAACGCCGAATTCAGTCGAATCACCGGTTTTTCGAGAGAAGAGGTGCTTGGTCGAACCTCTGTGGAGCTTGGATATGTTGCCCCCGAGGATCGGGATGCCCTGCTTCAGGCCATCCGTCGCGACGGTCGTGTGAGGAACTACGAACTGAAGACCCGGGCCAAATCGGGCCGAGAGGTTCTTTGGCTGATGTCAGGGGAGATCCTGGAGATTCACGGCCAGCCGGTCCTGCTTTCGATGGCATCCGACATCACTGAACAACAGCATCTTGCCGAACATCGTCAGTCACTGGAGGCTCAACTGGCGCACCTTCAGAGGGTTGAAACCATCGGCAAACTGGCCAGTGGAGTCGCCCACGACTTGAACAACGTGCTCGCCGCCATCCTGGGTGTCGCAAGCGTGCTCAAGATGCGACACCCAGCGGACCCGCTCATCGCGAAGGATGCAGAACTCCTTCTGCGGGCGGGAGGGCGAGGAAAAAGCCTGGTGGCCAGCATCAGGGACTTCAGTCGCAAGGAACTGGGCAGCTTCCAGGAGTTGCATCTCAATGATCTGGTGCGCACCGAGGCCGATCTGCTAGAGCACGCCACGCTGAAGAAAGTTCATATCGAAACCCATTTGGACGAATCCGGGCCGAGGGTCCTGGGCGATGCCAGTTCGATCAGCAATGCGCTCATGAACCTGTGCGTGAATGCCTGCGACGCCATGCAGCATGGCGGCACCCTCTCCTTGTCTACGCGACTCCTGGAATCTGGATTCGTCGAGCTTGTCGTGGAGGACAACGGTGAAGGGATGTCCGCGGAATTATTGGCCCGGGCTGCAGAACCCTTTTTTACAACAAAGGCTGCTGGTCACGGTACGGGGCTGGGGCTCTCGCAAGTCTTCGCAACCGCCAGGGCGCATGGTGGCACTGTGGAACTCCGCAGCGAGCAGGGAAGGGGTACCCGGGCGTCCCTGCTCCTGCCGCAACTCGGCCCACAGCCAAGACCCCCGTTGGAACCCACAGACGCAGTTACCGAAAAGCAGGGGCGCGCGCTCCACATCCTTGTCATCGACGATGACGAATTGGCATTGCAGGCTGCCACTGCCGTTCTCGAACAGTTCGGCCATCGTGCGGATTCCTTTCGAAGCGCATCCGAAGCACTGAAGCATGCGGAAACAAACCCGTCTTTAGACGCTGTGCTCCTGGATTTCAACATGCCGGGACTCGACGGAGAGGCAACGCTTCGTCGGCTACGATCGATCCTGCCCAATCTCCCCGTCATCATGGCTACCGGACACCACGATCAAAAAATCTACGCCCAACTCAAACAATTCTCCGCAACCACATTGCTACTCAAGCCGTATGGAATTAATGAGTTGAGGGCAGCCTTGGCGTCTGTATAGATCGCGAAATCTCGATCAAACCCAGACACGTTAAGCGCGCCCGACGGGTCAGGCGCGCTCAGTCGTATCCGGGTCCAGTTTCCCCTTGGGGGGCGGGTACATTTGCCGATTTGTCTGTCTATTCGGACTCTGCCAACCAGCGCTCGGCATCGATCGCAGCCATGCAGCCGGAACCTGCCGCGGTAATGGCCTGACGGTACGTGTGATCCTGCACGTCGCCCGCTGCAAAGACGCCAGGAACCGCCGTTCGGGTGGAGCCCTTCTCGACGACGAGGTAGCCGCTCTCATCCGTGGGGAGCTGGCCTGCGAACAGCTTTGTGTTCGGCTCGTGGCCAATGGCCACAAAGAGGCCATCCAGCGGCAGCTCGCTGAGGGAGCCATCCTCGGTGTCCTTGAGGCTCAGAGCGCGGAGCTTCTCGATGGTCTCGCCTGTCGCAAGGCTCACCTGCTGGGTGGGGATATCCGCCACAGTCTTGTTCCAGTGCACCAGGATCTTGGGATTGTCGAAGACCCGCTTCTGCATGGGCTTGGAGGCACGGAAGGCATCCCGGCGATGGATCAGGTGGACCTTGGCCGCAAACTTCGTCAGGTAGGTCGCTTCCTCGAGAGCCGTGTCGCCACCGCCCACCACGGCAATCTCCTTGCCCCGGAAGAAGAATCCGTCGCACGTCGCGCAGGCGCTGACGCCGCCGCCCGTACGGCTCAGCACTTCGTCCTTGCCGATGCCCAGCCACTTGGCAGAGGCACCGGTCGCAATGATGAGCGCGTCACAGGTGTATGTGGCGCTGTCGGTGGTGAGGACGAAGGGGCGCTGGGACAGATCTGCCTTCGTGACGGTTTCCGCAACAATCTCCGTTCCAAAGCGCTGGGCCTGCTGGCGCATTTCATCCATCAACTCGGGACCCATCACGCCTTCGCGGAAGCCCGGGAAGTTCTCCACTTCGGTGGTGATGGTGAGCTGACCGCCGGGCTGCACGCCTTCGAACACCAGGGGTTCCAGGTTCGCCCGGGAGGCGTAGATGGCTGCGGTATATCCCGCAGGGCCGGTGCCGATGATGATGAGCTTGTGGTGACGAGTTTCCATGCATCCTCCGGGCCTATGATGCAGTGCCCAAGCCGCATGGTACGCGAAACGCCCCCGCTTTTGGCGGGGGCGTCGAGCGGGCGGGGCAGGGGCCCCAGCTCCTCTGCGGGACGGTGGGAGGTCCATGGCGAGGCGGCACGGCCTTGACTGGAACCCCCAACCCCGCCCGCTCGAGGGCTAGCGAAGGAGCGAAAGAACGCTCTGCATGCTCTGGTTGGCCTGACTCAGTGCGTTGGTGCCGGACTGGTTCAGGATCTGGAACTTGGTGAGGTTGATGACCTCATCCGAGATGTTGGCATCCCGGATCTGGCTGAAGGCCGCCGTGAAGTTCTCCACCTGGATGCCAAGGCTGTTGGAGATGGCCGTCAACTGCTGCTGGGCAGCGCCGATGGAGGCGCGCACATTGGAAACCGTCTCCAGGGCATCGATGATGATTGTGGATGACGTGGTCGCATCCGTGATGGTCTGGAGGTTGTTCGTCGCCTCCGTGAGCCCGAGGGCCGAGGTCGCACTGGTAGCGATGCTGGCTACGGACAGGCCGATGGCGCTGAAGGTGCCCACGGAGATCGTCAACGTGCTGCCGTAGACAGGCGTGCCGTTGAACTGGGCCTTGCCGCCGATGTCCACGACCGTGCGGATGATGTTCTGGAACTCGGCGTCCAGATAGAGGCGGTTGGAGTTGCTGATGGTGCCGGTCTTGGCCTGCTCAGACAATTCCGCCGCGCGGGTGAGCAGGTTGGTGACCTCCTCGAGCACACCGTCCGCCACCTGCAGGTAGGAAATGCCGTCATTGGCATTCCGACGTCCCTGTCCCGCGATCCGGATGTCGGCCCCCAGCTTGTTGCTGATGCCCAGACCCGCCGCATCATCCGAGGCCCGGTTGATGCGCCGACCCGTGGTGAGGCGCTCGATGGTTCGCTCGAGGTCCTTGCCGGTGATGGTGAGTTGTCGTGATGCGCCCAAGGCGGCCACGTTGTTGAGAATGCTTGCCATGGTGTCCTCCCTGTGGCCCAAGGAGCATCAAGCGTGCCACTCTCAAAAACAAGAATTAATCATGCTGGAGTTGTGCAATTCAGACCCAAAATGGCCTAGCCATAGGGTTGTCCCATATCAGCGCGCTAGCAGGTCCAACAATGTTTCACCCCGGACAGGGGCCGATGATCGGGGCAATTCCTGCCGGCACACCTGCGAACGGGGCCTGCCCGAAGACAACAGGGCAAAAATACCCGGTTTCAGGTCCGAAGTCGGGACAAACGGAGCAGGCCGAATCCAATGCAGAGCAGGAGGGGAAGCATCACCCCCCAAGGCGCGGGTATTTCCCCGGTGCGCGCGGCATCGCCCACGATCAGCTGAAGGCCAATGAAGGCCAAGGCCACCACTAGGCCGAACCCCAGCGCTTGGCCACGCCCCTGCCGGGGTGGCGGAAACGCGAAGGACATGGCCGCAAAAACCAGGCAGGGGCCTCCCAGCCAAGACAGAAGGCGGGTCCAAAGCAGCGTGGCACGGTCCGGCTCAGGGGCAAACCGCTGCCACTCCAACAGGTCCAGGGTCGGGATGTGGTCCGGCTTCTCGTAGTTCCGCAGAACTTCCGTCGGGAACATCCTTTCCGTGGGCAGCCCAGGCTCCAAATGCAGGCCACCCCAGGGCAGTTGCTCCACATGAGCAGTCCCCATCTCCCACCTCATGAGGACCGGGACGACGTCTCCAGGAGCCTGCAGGGGAAAGCCCCAGCGCTGCAGCCCATCGAGATGCCAGAGGACGCCCGTACTGCTGAGATTCAGCCAGGGTTGCACCTTGCCCACCGAACTGCGTTTCTTGATCTGAGCGTAGTAGCGATCCATGCGCTGGGCGGCATGGGGTTCGACGAGGGCCTGGAGCGTGAAGGAGAGCCCGAGTACCAGCACCCAGGCACCCAGCCCCGAGCGAATCCACTGCAAGAGGCTCACGCCGCCCGCACGCAGCGCCACCCATTCGTGCGTCACCGAGGCATCCGAGAGGGTGAGGATCCCTGCAAAGAGGAAGGCCATCGGCAGGATCAGCAAGCCAAAGGACGGAAGGCTCCAGAGCCAGTAGCGAATGAAGACACTTCCGCTGACGTGGTTGGCGGACAAATCACCCGCCAGGTTTGCGAATTCCAGCATCAAGCTGAGGGTCAGGAAGACTGCAACCGTTCCGAACCAGTTGCGCAGGAAGATCGCTGAGGTCCAGTTGCGCAGGATGCCGGACTGCCGGCTTTTCACCGGCTTGGAACACTGTTTCACCCGCCGCTTCATCCGCAGGGACCGAAGTGAGACCTTCAGGCTCACCCAGACCTTCCGGAATGCAGCCAGGCGCAGCAGCCGCTTGAGGAAGCGTTCCGCAGCGGCGCGCTTGCGGTTGTCGTGGTGCGGCTTCAGCCGCTGCCAGAGCAGGAAACCTCCCCAAATACCGAAGATGAGGGGCAGGGCGAAGAGCACACCGCGACCGTGCAGTCGTCCAGCCTGAAACTGGTCTTCCAGCAGCCGCATGAGGACGAAGTAGCCGAGGATCGCGCCGAGGCTCCTCAGGAGTGCCCCCCCCCTCCGGAACCTTGGATGGGAAACCCCCATGGCGATGCCCATCAGGAGCATCACCCCCCCTGCGAGGGGGAGCGTGATCCTTCGGCTGAATTCGATCCAGGCATCCGGCGTGCGAGCGGCCCAGACTGCCGACGTCGACATGTACCGGTACGCGGTCGTTGGGAGCAGTCGAGGTTCCCGAGTCAGTTCAAAGCGGATCGACTGCTCTCGCATGTTCAGAAGCAGCGCCGCGCCTGTGTCCTTTCGGACCTGGGCGCCCTTGATGTCGTGCATCTGGAGCACGATCGAGGGGTGATCTTCGTCTTCCAGTTTGAAGAATTTGAAACGCTGAGCCACAAGATGCTGGGCCGACTCGGGCCCAGAATCCATCACATGGAGTTCTCCATTCGGGGCCATCCAGAGGGCCCGACCGGGGTGCTTCTTGGGCATGAAGGGCTTCGCGCCGGGCTTGAGGGAACCCGCCATCGCCTCGGATTCCATGGCGTGCTGCAGCTGGCGGTTCCAGTTCCAGGACTGGGGCACCAGCACGTGCACGTTGAAGGCGGCAAGACCGACCAGGAGCGCCGACAGGAAGACCCAGGGACGGATCAGAGAACCGGCGCCTGCGCCTAGCCCCTGGCTGGCCACCAGCTCCGAACCTTCCGAGAGCTGCTGCGTGCCCATCAGACCGCCCAGCACCGCCGCCATGGGCAACACCTGACTGAGGATGTCTGGAATGGTGGTGGCCAGCAGCGGCAGGATCCAGCGGTAGGAAGCGCCTGGAATGCCGTTGATGGTGTTCGCCGTGACCTTGAGCTGATAGGCGAGCAAAAGCCCCACGAAGAACGGAAGTGCCGCCAGAACAGGCACCGTCCAGCGTCGGAGGAAATATCGGAAGAGGTGGGCTTGCAGCATCAGGATCGGGTTGGGATGTCACTTTTGATAATGATTATTATGTAACCTTTCGGCGCAGCCTCGGAATCGGCTCAACCGCTAGATCACCTTGGCCTGCAACAGATCGTGGATGTGGAGGACGCCGGCAAATCGTTCCTGGTCATCGAGCACCAGCACGAAGGTGATCTTGCGTTCCTCCATGATCCGGGCGGCTTCCTGCGCGGGTGTGCCGACCCGGATTGTGATGGGACGGACGGTCATCAGATCGGTGGCGCGCAGACTCAGTGGATTGCCGTCCGAGCTGCGTTCGACGGCACGGCGAATGTCGCCGTCGCTGATGACGCCCGCCACATGGCCACCATCCATCACCCGAGTCATGCCGAGTCGCCCCGCGGTCATCGCTCGCAGCACATCGATAAAGGTCGCGTCGGACCGCACCTCCGGTGCCTCTGGGTGCATCAGGTCTTCCACCTTCAATAGTTTGGCGCCGAGATTCCCCGCAGGATGCAGCCGGGCAAAGTGCTCAAGGGTGAACGCGTCGTAGGCCATGCGATAGGCGTTCAACAGATCGCCCCAGGCCAACTGCATGGTCGTGCTCGCCATGGGGGCGAAATTCAATGGGCAGCCCTCACCTTCGGGGAGGCTATAGCTGAAGCACCATCGGGACGCCTTGGCCATGCGGCTGTCGGGGCGGGACGTGATGGAGGCGATGGGAATGCCGAGTCGCAGCAGACTCGGCAGCAGATTCAGGACCTCCTCCGTTTCGCCACTGTTGCTGAGTAGCAGCACGACATCCTCCTGAGTCACCATGCCGAGGTCCCCGTGGAGGGCCTCTGCCGGGTGGAGGAAGAAGCTAGGGCAGCCCGTGGAGGCAAACGTGGCGGCGATCTTCTGACCGATCAGGCCAGACTTGCCCATGCCACAGACCACGGTGCGCCCGGGGCGCGAGAGCACCGTGCGGGTCCAATCCTCCACATCATGGGGATTCCAAGAGGATTCCAGGGACTGCAATGCGGATAGCGTGGCGGACAGAAGCCCCTTCCCTGCGGCTTCCGCGACCGAGGCTCGGGATGGTTCGGACCCAGGTATGGACATGTGTTCCCTTCAAACGCGATCTTTCATCCTAGTGTGCCTCGTCTGAAATCGCGGAATCATGGGGTGGTGTTGGCAGACGCAAGGCCATGAAACCGTGGCCTTATGGTTCCTGGAATGGCTCAGAAGCCGTGCCATTCAGGCAAACGCCCTCGCCAGTCGTGCGATCTGCCGCCCACCGGGTTGCCTCCGCCCCCCCGGGCGCACCACACTGAAGCAGACGCCAGCGGTCGGATGGGCCAGCGTCCACGAGGAACCCCATGCTCAACATCACCGAAGTCCGGATCAACAAGGTCGAACACGACGAGAAACTGCGGGGTTTTGCGTCTCTGGTTATCGATGGCTGCTTCCTGATCGGCGACCTTCGCGTGATCGAGGGCGAGGAAGGATTCTTCGTGGCGATGCCCAGCAAGCGTCGTCGCGACGGTACGTTCAAGGACACCGCCTTCCCCCTCAATAATGAAACTCGCGAGCACGTCGAACGAACCGTTCTGTTGGCATACGAGGACGCCGTCGGAGCACGCGCCATCTCCCGCATCGAGACCGGTGAAGCCTCGACCATCCGCCCAGATCTCCTCACAGTTGAGGAGTTCGGCTTTACCTCCAAACCAGGCACCCAGACCTGACTTCCAGACAAACGCCCGTCAGCACTAGCATCGGCGCCCCCTGCCCCGTTATGCTTGTGTTCCCAATTGGGGAGTCGCCAAGTGGTAAGGCAGCGGGTTTTGATCCCGCCATACGAGGGTTCGAGTCCTTCCTCCCCAACCAAATCCTGCGGACCGGCTTGCCGGTCCGTTTCTATTTGGGAGGAAGGACTCGAATCGCCCGCAGCGAGCAGGTAGAGCTCTGCACCTTGACGCATTGGCGGTCGGCAGACCCGGATCCGCCAGCAGATGTCAGAAATCGCGCGCATGGAATGGGGATTCACGCGGATGCCCCGAATCCTTCTGCTAGGCTGATCCGGAATCCCCCTTTTCCCTTGAAAACTCCCCGTCTCGCAGAGCACGCCTGCTTTGCGGGAAACCGCCCTTATTCAAGGAGATACGCATGTTGAGGAGCTGGATCAACAGCCTCACCGCAGTGCCATGGCGACGCAAGGCCTTCCTGGTGGCCATGCTGCTCGTCTTTGGCACCGCCTACGCCATGAGCCCCGGGGGATCGGAATCCCACGTCGCCACGGCTTTCAAATACTTCAGCCCGTTCACGGATCCGAACGCCGGCTTCAACACCTTCGAGCGCACCTGCTTGATTGCCGTGCTGGCCATCGCCGTCCTCGGTCTGCTCTACGCCTGGATGCTGGTGGGTCAGGTCAAGAAGGCCGACCAGGGCACCAAGAAGATGCAGGAGATTGCGGATGCTGTGCGCGAGGGCGCCAACGCCTACCTCGCCGCCCAGTTCAAGAAGATCGGGCCACTGATCATCATCATCACGCTCTTCCTCTTCTTTACTTACACCGGACATGAATCGGCCTTCCGCTGGGGTCGCGCCGGCGCCTTCCTCATGGGCTCCTGCTTCAGCTGGCTCGTGGGATTCGTGGGCATGCGTCTGGCCACCACCGGTAACCTGCGCGTCGCGGCTGCTGCCAAGCACAGCTATGGCGAGGCCATGCAGCTGGGCTACCGCACGGGCACCATCACCGGCATGCTGACCGACGGCCTCGGCCTGCTGGGCGGCACCATGATCTTCCTCATGTATGGCACCCACGCCTACGAGGCCCTGCTGGGCTTCGGCTTCGGCGGCACCCTGCTGGCGCTCTTCATGCGCGTGGGCGGCGGCATCTACACCAAGGCCGCCGATGTGGGCGCCGACCTCGTCGGCAAGATCGAGAAGGACATCCCCGAGGACGATCCCCGCAACGCCGCCACGATCGCCGACAACGTGGGCGACAACGTGGGCGACTGCGCCGGCATGGCCGCGGACATCTTCGAGTCCTACGAAGTGACCATCGTGGCCGCCATGATCCTGGGCATGGTCACCTTCGGCCACAAGGGGGTGATCTTCCCGCTGCTGGTGCGCGGCATCGGTGTGCTGGGTTCCATCATCTCCACCTACACCGTGAAGGCCGGGCCGAACGACACGTCCGACACCGCCCTGAAGAGCGTCCACCGCGGATTCTGGATCGGGTCCGTCATCTCCGTGGTCGGCTTCTTTGTGCTGGGCTGGTTCTACCTGAAGTTCGAACCCTCCATGAACTTCCTGAACAACGCCACCGCCGAGGAGATCGCCCGGTATCCCTACACCGTGGTGAGCAACCTGCCGGTCTGGGCCAACTTCGGCATTCAGGGCCTGGACATGCGCCCGGCCATCACCTGCCTCATCGGCGTCTTCCTCGCCGTGGCCCTCAACAAGGTCACCAGCTACTACACCCACACCAGCCATGCGCCGGTGAAGGGCATCGCCAAGAGCTGCACCACCGGCCATGCCACCAACATCATCGAGGGCTTCGCCGTGGGCTACGAGTCCACCGTGGCCACCCTCGTGGTGATCGCCGTGGCCCTCTACCTGTCCGTGCTCGTCTACGTGAACACGCCGCCCATGTTCGTGGCCTATGGCGTGGCCATGGCCGGCATCGGCATGCTGACCCTGACGGGCAACACCATCTCCATGGACGTCTTTGGGCCCGTGGCGGACAACGCCAACGGCATCGGCGAGATGGGCTACGACAAGGAGGAGATGGAACGCGAGAAGCCCGGCTCCTACAAGCGCGCTCGCCAGATCCTGTCGGACCTCGATGCCGTGGGCAACACGACGAAGGCCGAGACCAAGGGCATTGCCATCGGCTCCGCCGTCATCGCCGCCGTATCCCTCTTTGCAAGTTTCATCGCGGTGATCGCGGTGGGCAGCGAGGACAAGATCGGTCAGATGACCATCAGCCAGTATCTGCTGGAGGCGGGCAAGCTGACCGTCGCCGATCCCAAGGTCTTCATCGGTCTGCTCATCGGCGGTGCCGTGCCCTTCCTGTTCAGCAGCGCCCTGATCCGCGCCGTTGGCCGCGCCGCTTTCCAGATCGTCAACGAGTGTCGCAAGCAGTTCCATGACGCTGAGATCTGGGCCGGCACCAAGAAGCCGGACTACGGAAAGGTTGTCGACATCTGTACCAAGGCTGCGCAGGAGGAGCTGATCGGCCCCGGCCTGCTCGCCATCGCCGCGCCTCTGATCGTCGGCATCCTCCTCGGGCCCTACGCCCTGGGCGGTTTCCTGGCGGGCATGATCCTGGTGGGCCAGCTCCTGGCAGTATTTATGGCCAATGCCGGTGGTGCCTGGGATAACGCCAAGAAGATGATCGAAGACGGGGTGCATGGCGGGAAGGGCTCCGAAGCCCACAAGGCCGCTGTTACCGGTGATACCGTGGGTGATCCACTCAAGGACACCGCCGGCCCGGCCATCAATCCGCTGATCAAGGTCATGAACATGGTCAGCCTGCTCACCCTCGGCTTGGTCATGAAACTCACCTTGGCTCCCAAGCTCGGTGAGACCTCCAACAAGGGCCTGGGAATCTTCGTGGCCATCCTCTGCGCCGCGGCCATCGCCTACGGCGTGATCAAGAGCAAGAAGGAAGGCGGCGACATCCTCGCGTGACGCGTCGATGACGCTTGGCATCCCACAAAAAGGGCGGGTCCTGGACCCGCCCTTTTTGTGGTCTGTCCAGGGACCCTGCACCACCGTCCTGTCCGAGGTAGGATGGGACACTTCAAGAGCGGACACGCGAATCCGAAATCATCCAGATAGGGAGGAACGCCTATGGCTGCGGTACAAGACACGCTGTCCAGGACCGAAAAAGTCGGTTTCCTGGACTCATCCGTTGGTAAGAAGGTCGTCATGGCCATTACCGGCGCGATGCTCTTCGGCTTCGTCACGGTTCACATGCTAGGCAACATGCAGGCCTACATGGGGCCGAAGGCGTTCAACGCCTACGCCGAGTTACTCCACGGCATGTTGCACGGAGCGGGCATCTGGGTCTTCCGGGCGGTGATGCTGGTGGCCGGGGGCCTCCACATCTGGGCCGCCACGAGCCTGACCCTGGCCAACTGGGCCGCCCGTCCCAAGGGCTACCGCGAACAGCAGCTCAAGGCGGCTACCTGGAGCAGCCGCACCATGCGTTGGACCGGCGTGATTCTGGCGATCTTCATCGTCTATCACCTGCTCCACCTGACCACCGGCCAGGCCCATCCGCAGTTCGTGAAGGGCGAGGCCTATACGAACTTCGTCACCGGCTTCCAGTCCGTGGGCGCCAGCGCATTCTACATCGTGGCCCAGCTCTGCCTCGGCCTGCATCTCCGGCACGGGATCTGGAGCTTCACCCAGACCTTCGGCTGGGCGCACCCCACGTACGATCTCTGCCGCCGCAGGTTCGCCACCGTGGCCACGCTGATCATCATCGGCGGCAACATCTCCTTCCCCATCGCCGTCCTCATGGGCGTCATCAAGTAGCCAGGAGCTCGAGATGGAACTGAAGTCCAACGTCCCCAGCGGCCCTCTGGCCCAGAAATGGGAGAAACACCGCTTCGACATGAAGCTGGTGAACCCCGCCAACAAGCGCAAGTACAAGGTCATCGTCGTGGGCTCCGGCCTCGCGGGTGCTTCCGCCGCCGCCTCTCTCGCCGAACTCGGCTACCAGGTCGACTGCTTCTGCTATCAAGACAGCCCCCGTCGCGCGCATTCCATCGCTGCCCAGGGTGGCATCAACGCCGCCAAGAACTATCGCAACGATGGCGACTCCGTCCTGCGCCTCTTCTACGACACCATCAAGGGCGGTGACTTCCGCGCCCGCGAGGCCAACGTCTACCGCCTGGCTGAAGTGTCCGAGGCCATCATCGACCAGTGCGTCGCCCAGGGCGTACCTTTCGCCCGTGAATACGGCGGTCTGCTGGACAACCGCTCCTTCGGCGGCGCCCAGGTGAGCCGCACCTTCTACGCTCGTGGGCAGACGGGGCAGCAGCTCTTGCTCGGTGCCTACTCCGCCCTGGAGCGTCAGATCGGCCTCGGTGCCGTAAAGATGTACAACCGCAGCGAGATGCTGGAGCTCATCGTCATCGACGGTGTGGCCAAGGGCATCGTCGTACGCAACATGACCACGGGCATCACCCAGGCCCACATGGGCGATGCGGTCCTGCTCTGCACCGGCGGTTACGGCAACGTGATGTACCTGGCGACCTACGCCAAAGGCTGCAACGCGTCCGCCATCTGGCGTGCATACAAGAAGGGCGCCGCCTTTGCCAACCCTTGCTACACCCAGATCCATCCCACCTGCATCCCCGTGACGGGCGACCACCAGTCCAAACTCACGCTCATGTCCGAGTCGCTGCGCAACGACGGTCACATCTGGGTGCCCAAGGATGCCAAGCACTGCAGCAAGCCTGCGGATCAGGTGGCCGAAGACGATCGCGACTACTACCTGGAGCGGAAGTACCCCAGCTTCGGCAACCTCGCCCCCCGCGACATCTCCAGCCGCGCCGCCAAGCAGGTGTGCGATGACGGTCGGGTCGTGGGCACCACGGGCAAGGGCGTCTACCTGGATTTTGCCGATGCCATCAAGCGCCTGGGCGCCGCCAAGGTCGAAGAGAAATACGGCAACCTGCTGGAAATGTACGAGCGCATCACCGGCGAGGACCCCTACAAGCAGCCGATGCGCATCTACCCGGCGACCCACTACACCATGGGTGGCCTCTGGGTGGACTACAACCTGATGAGCACCATCCCCGGCCTCTTCGTGCTGGGTGAGGCCAACTTTAGCGACCATGGCGCCAACCGCCTGGGGGCCTCCGCCCTCATGCAGGGCCTCGCGGACGGCTATTTCGTGGCCCCCTACACCGTGGGCAACTACCTAGCGGGCGTGAAGCCCAACTCCACGCCCAGCGTGGATGCGCCGGAAGCCAAGGAAGCCGTGGCAGCCGCGACGGGCATGACGAATCGCCTGCTCAGCATCAAGGGCAAGGAAACCCCCACGGAGTTCCACCGCGCCCTGGGCAAGATCCTTTGGGAATACTGCGGCATGGCGCGCAACGATGCGGGTCTGAAGAAGGCCCTGGAGCTGCTGCCGGAGCTGAAGGAGCGCTTCTGGAACAACGTCGTCGTCCCGGGTTCGGGCAGCGAAGTAAACCAGAGCCTCGAGCTCGCCGGTCGCATCGCGGACTTCCTGGAACTGGGCGAGCTGATGGTGCGCGACGCCATCGAGCGCCGCGAGTCCTGTGGTGGCCACTTCCGCGAGGAATGGCAGACGCCCGAGGGTGAGGCCCAGCGCGACGACGAGAACTTCTGCCATGTGGCCGCCTGGGAATACAAGGGTGAAGGCCAGGCGCCCGTGCGCCACGTCGAGCCGCTGGCCTTCGAGCAGATTCAGCTCGCCACCCGCAGCTACAAGTGATTGGGAGCCGAGACATGTCCGAACAGCACATCAATGTCACCCTCCCCGTCTGGCGGCAGAAGAATGGCCAGGACGAGGGCCGCTTCGTCAGCTACGAGGCCAAGCAGGTCAGCACCGAGATGTCCTTTCTCGAGATGCTGGACGTCGTCAACGAGGATCTGATCCACAAGGGCGACGAGCCCATCGCCATGGACCACGACTGCCGCGAAGGCATCTGTGGTCAGTGCGGTCTGGTCATCAACGGTCGTCCCCACGGCCCCCGAGAGCGCACCACCACCTGCCAGTTGCACATGCGCAGCTTCAAGGATGGCGATGTCATCACCATCGAGCCCTTCCGCGCCACCGCGTTTCCGGTGTTGAAGGACCTGATGGTGGACCGCGGCGCTTTCGACCGCATCATCGCCGCCGGTGGCTTCATCAGCGCCCCCACCGGTACCGCCCAGGACGCCAACTGCCTGCCGGTGCCCAAGAAGTGTGCCGATATGGCCATGGATGCCGCCGCCTGCATCGGCTGCGGGGCCTGCGTGGCGGCCTGCCCCAACGCCAGCGCGATGCTCTTCATGTCCGCCAAGGTCAGTCAGCTCGCGCTGCTGCCCCAAGGACCGCCGGAGCGCATGAACCGCGTGCGTGACCTGGTCGCCCAGATGGCACCCGG
>CAYQAS010000019.1:0-5748 GCA_964415525.1 uncultured Solibacteraceae bacterium | reverse complement strand
ATTCGGCACCTGCACCAACCACGGCGAGTGCGAGGCCGCCTGCCCCAAGGCCGTCAGCCTCGATCACATCGCCCGCATGAACCGGGACTTCTTCAAGTCCGTCCTGACCCTGCGCCCCGAGGGGAAGTCCGTCGGCGCCGGCTGAGCGATCCACAAGCCCTGATAGCAAGAGGCCCCCAACTCCGGGGGCCTCTTGCTATTTCTTCTTGGCCTCGGGCAGGGGACCCGGAGTCACCTGCAGCGTGTAGGGTTCCCCATGGATGCTCGTCTGCGTCGTATCCACGATGAAATACACGGTCTGCATCTGGTCCGTGAAGTTCCGGAAGGAGGCCTCCGGATTACCCGTGGGAATCCGGTTGTGGAGCATGCCCATCTGATGTCGTCCCCAGCGGCTGACCACCCGCACCTGAAACCAGGCTTCATGGAGGGCCTTCAGCCGCATGTGCAGGATGGACTGAGGGGCGACCTCAGCCCGATAGCCCTTCCATCCGGGGATGGAGTTCGCCTGATCCTCGATGAGCGAGGCGCCCATCGGCAGGGCGACCGTCGGCACCGACGCGTGTCGCGCGGTTCGGCGCATTTCCAACTCCATGCGACCTGAATCCAGGCCTCGGGCCGGATCTGGATAGGTCGGTGCAACGGGACCAGGGACGGCCTTTAGTTCCTTGGCGGGGATGGGAGCGCCCACCGAGGCCTGGGGGGACTGGCTGAGGAGGACCAATAGGAATGGGATGAACATGGTGCACCTCCATGCCCCCCGTACGCTAACCCTCCAGGCTTTGCAGTCAAGGCTCGTTCGTTGCCAGCCTCAGATGCAGCAGGAACTCCTTGTTGCCCTCCCCTCCGAGGATCGGACTGACTGCGAAGCTCCGCGGTTTCAAATCCGTGCCCTCGAAGAATTCCCGAATCTCTCGGCAGACCCGCTCATGGACCTCGGGATCCCGCACGATGCCGCCGCTACCGACGTCATCCCGCCCTGCTTCGAACTGAGGCTTCACCAAGAGCACCGCCTGGGCGCCGGGTTCAAGACTGGCCAGGACCGGCGGAATCGCCAGGCGCAGGCTGATGAAGGAGAGGTCCGCCACGAGCAGACCGCATCGTTCCGGGATGCGGCTCGCGTCCCAGGTTCGCAGGTTGCACTGTTCGATGGAGATAACCCGCGGGTCGGAGCGCAGCTTCCAGTGGAGCTGATTCGTCCCCACGTCCACGGCATAGACCTTGGTGGCGCCGTGCTGGAGCAGGCAATCCGTGAAACCGCCGGTGGAGGAACCCGCGTCGAAGCAGATGAGGCCCGTGGGATCGATGCCGAAGGCGGCGATGGCGCCCTCCAGCTTCAATCCGCCCCGGCTGACGTAGCGCAGGTTTTCGCCGCGAAGGCGGATGGGGGCGTCCTCGGCGATACCTGTCCCCGCCTTGGTGACAGGGCGGTCATCCACCAGGACATCCCCCGCCAGAATGCGCGCCTGCGCCTTGGCCCGGCTCTCGCAGAATCCCCGCTCCACCAGCAACTGGTCCAGTCGGCGCTTCATTGGGCGGCCTTTCGCTGACGGGTGAGTTCCTGGCGGTAGAGGTTCACGTTCTGATTGTGGGCCGAGAGGTTGGGCGCAAAGCGGTGCCCACCGGTACCCGTCGCCACGAAGTAGAGGTCTTTCGTGCGTTCGGGATCCCGAGCGGCGGCAATGGATGCTGGACTCGGAATCGCGATGGGCGTCGGCGGAAGCCCTTTCATGGTGTAGGTATTAAAGGGGTGCGCACGCCGAACATCCTCCCCTGTGGGGGCGGTGAAACGCAGATCGCCGCTCAGCCATCTCGCGTACTGACTCGTCGGATCGCACTGAAGGGGCATGCGGATGCGCAGCCGCTCGGCATAGACCCCCGCCACCCGAGGGCGTTCGTCGGCCACGCCCGTCTCTTTTTCCACGAGGCTTGCCAGGATCAGGGTTTCGTAGGGCGCCAGTTCACCCTTGTCCAGCCCTGAGCGAACCTGGATTCGAAAGGCCTCCACCAGCTGCAGCATCACCTCTTCCGGCTCCAGCGCGTGGTGCAATCGATAGGTGGCGGGTGCCACCAGCCCCTCCAGGGATTCCGCCTCGGGAAACCCGGCGATTTTCGCCAGCCGAGGGCTCCTCCAGAGCTTCCAGAAGATGTCCTCCGGGACGAAGGCCGCCACCCGCTTCTGGAGCGACCAGGCGTGCATGCCCGGAACCACCACCACCTGGGTGTAGGAGATGTCCCCGCGACGCAGCTTGTCCGCCACTTCCGCGAGACTCGTGCGGGACTTCAGGGTGTACTCACCCCGGATCAATTGCAGGTTGCGCGCCCGCGCCCACAGTTTGAAGAGCGAGGCTGACCGGATCACACCCGCCTTCTCAAGGTCCTTCGCCACCTGGTCCACCGTGGCCCCCTTCTTCACCAGGAAGCGCGCTTCTTCCGTCAGGGGTCCCCTGCCCTTCAACGCCCACCAGCCTCCCAGAAAGGGGACGAGGGCAAGCAGCAGCGTGACGAGGAGAAAACGCAGGGAAGGCAATGCACGGCGGGCCATGGGACTCCAGAAACGGACTCCTCCAGACTAACGCAGGACCATGCCAGGACAGGTTGCCAGGCCTCCTACGGGAGACATCGGACACACCATCTCCTGCCATGAACGAGGGGGACCGCCCGGTCGCTCCGTGCCCTCTGCGTCCCCCTCGCCCACCGCGTCTGTTGGAGGTGCACGGTGTTCCGTGGTGTATTGATCCCCATCTCCCCGAGGTCTCCATGTCCGACTCCCCCGGCTACCGCCGTCAACTGGGGCTCTTCAGCGCCACGATGTTGATCGCAGGCTCCATGATCGGCTCTGGTGTGTTCATCGTCGGGGCGGACATGATGCGCACGGGCCTGACGGGCTCCTTCCTGCTGTGGGCGTGGGCGCTGGGGGGATTTCTGACCCTGGCTGCCGCGCTCAGCTACGGCGAGCTGGCAGGGATGTTTCCCAAAGTCGGCGGGCAGTACGCCTACCTCCGAGAGACCTACGGCCCCTGCACCGGATTCCTATACGGCTGGACCTTCTTCACGATCATCGAGTGCGGCACCATCGCCGCGGTGGCGGTGGGTTTCGGCAAATACCTTGGACACTTCCTGCCCGTTGTGAGCGATACAAGGTGGCTCGCCGGGCCCCTGCACATTTCCGCCATCCCGCTCCCCGGTGGCATTGCGGTGGGTCCCTATGACCTGGGGCTGACCACGGCGCGGCTGGCGGGCATCCTCGTGATCGCGCTGCTGACCTGCGCCAACGCGCTCGGGGTGAAGCTCGGCGCCCGCATCCAGAACCTCTTCACCGTGGCTAAGATCGCCTCACTGGCAGCCTTGATCCTTGCCGGCATCTTCATCGCGCCGACCACGCCACCGTCCCTCGAAGCCCACGCAACTGCCGCCGGAAGTCCCGTTCTCCCCTTTTTGGTGGCCCTGCTCGTCGTCCAGACTCAGAGCCTCTTCTCTGCGGATGCCTGGAACTCCGTGACGTTCATCGCGGGAGAGGTTAAGGAGCCCAAGCGCACCATCCCCTTGAGCCTCTTCATCGCCCCGGCCTTGGTATGCACCCTCTACTTTCTGGCCCATGTAGCCTACCTGCGGGTCCTGGGCGCCCCGGCCATTGCCACGGCAGCCCAGGATCGGGTGGGCAGCCTCGCCCTGAAGATGCTCTTCGGCCCCATCGGTGAGAGTCTCATGGCCGGCGCCATCCTCTGGTCCATGTTCGGCTGCCTGAACGGCCTGATCATGAGCGGTTCCAGGGTCTACCAGACCATGGCGGTGGATGGCGTCTTTCTGCCTGCGGCCGCGAAACTCAACGCCCGGGGGGTGCCCTTCCGCGCCATGGTCATGCAGGCCATTTGGGCAGGCGCCCTGACCCTTTCCGGCAGTTACAACCAGCTGCTCGACTTCGTGATGTTCGCGGCGCTGCTCTTCTACGCCCTGACCGTGCTGGCGGTCTTCGTCCTGCGCATCCGGCGACCGGAGCTCGAGCGGCCAGTGAAGGCGCCCCTCTACCCGGTCCTGCCGGCGCTTTATCTGATCGGAGCCGTGGCCATCATGGGAGCCCTGCTCCTGCACAGGCCCGCCTTCACGTGGCCCGGCCTGTTCCTGGTCGCCCTGGGACTGCCCATCTACCTGCTGACAGGCAGGGCTGGAAGGGTCGAAGCGCCTAACGCAGTTCCCGGTGTTGAACCTGAAGGCTAGGAATGTCTTGACGCAGGTGCTGCCCCAGCAGCTCCGCTAAAGCCACGCTTCGGTGCTGGCCGCCCGTGCAGCCGATGGCCACCGTGTGGTACGCCCGGCCTTCCTCCTGGACGTAGGGCCAAGCCCACCGCAGCCAATTCTCGGTCATGGCCAGGAAAGTCTGGAAGCTGTCGGAGGCCTGCAGCCAGGACTGGACCGGTTCATCCCGCCCCGTCTGGGGTTTCAGCTCGGGGACATAGTGTGGATTTGGCAGGAAGCGGGCATCCAGCACCATGTCCGCATCCACGGGAATGCCGTATTTGAAACCGAACGAGAGAATTCGCAGGGCGGTGCCCTGGGTACCACCCGCGGGGAGCAGTTCCTGCATCCGCTGCTGGAGCAGGGGCAACGTCAGGCGCGTCGTATCCAGCACGGCATTCGCCCGGGCGCGCACATCCGCCAGGAGTCCGCGTTCACACGTGATGGCGGCCGCGACACTGCCCTCGGCCTCCACGAGGTGATGGGGACGGCGGGATTCCGAATAGCGCCGGATGAGCGTGGCGTCATCGGCCTCACAGAACACGAGGAAGACCTGGATGCCATTGCTGGAGAGCCGATCCAGCTCAGGGGTGAGGGTCGTCGCAAAGGCGCGGCTCCGGTGATCGAGTCCCACCGCCAAACGGGCTCGGCCCGGATTCAACCGGGCCTCAAGCTCCAGCAGCGGCCCCAGGAGCGGAACCGGCACATTGTCCAAAGTCGCACACCCCGCATCTTCCAGGGCATTGAGCACGGACCGGCGGCCCGCACCCGACATCCCGGTGACGAGGACGAGTTCCATCGGCCCTAGTCCTCGTCCACACCGCCGACGTTAAAGCGCATCACGCGCTGCACGCCCTGGGGTTCGGAACCGTCCAGCGCCACCAACTGGCCCTGCTCGTCCGGTCCGAGTTCCATCATGTCGGTAGGCTCGCGGAAGAAGTCCTCGTCAGGCATGTAAGCCGGCGCGGGCTCCACGCGATAGAGGTAGCTGATGATTTCGTCTTCGAAGCCGAAACGCATCTGCTCGAAGTAGTCGTAGGACTCCTTCTTGTACTCGACGAGCGGATCGCGCTGGCCATAGCCGCGGAAGCCGATGGCTTCCTTGAGGTGGTCCATGACGAGCAGGTGGCGCTTCCAGGCGGAGTCGATGATCTGCAGGATGGCGACGCGCTCGTGCCAGCGAAGGATGTCCGGGCTGCCGATGCGGCCTTCCTTCTCTTCATAGAGGTCCGTGACCAGCTTGACGATCGCCTCGATGGCCTCGGCCTGGGGCATCGCGGAGAAGGTTTCCACGTCCAGATCCGAAACGGCAAAGAGCTGCTCGAAGCGTTCCTGGAAACCCGCCAGATCCCGCACGCCCTTTTCGGGGATGTAGTCGATGAAGAGACCTTCAACGATCTCACCCGCCACCCGCAGCACATAGTCCTTGGTGTTGCCCTTGAGGATCTCGCACCGCAGACCATAGAAGAACAGGCGCTGCTTGTTCATCACGTCGTCGTATTCGAGCAGGTGCTT
>CAYQAS010000018.1:0-47928 GCA_964415525.1 uncultured Solibacteraceae bacterium | reverse complement strand
GAAATCAGGTTTACGAGCGATCGTAACTGGGGTTCGAATCCCTATCTCTCCGCCAGACTTACGCACGATTCGGCCCCCTGAAAACGGGGGCCGTTTCTTATCCGTGCAACCACCTTGCAACCAGCTCGAAAAAAAGAACGGTTGTTCGGGTCGAATTCTGGATTGTGCGCCAATACGGGGGATACCGTCCTGGGGTCGGCATGGTGCCGACCGCTTCCACGGAGGGCCGATGCCCACGAACAACCGTTTTGCAGAATCCATCAAGGCCGCGCTGCGCGAGGTTCCTCCCGGGGAACGGGAGACATGGTCGGAGGCCCGCTTCCGCTCCTGGCTCGACCAGCTCCGGGAGGAGCGCCCCCACCTCTTCCAGGGGCTCCGGGAAGACCCCTGGCAGGCAGCTCCGGTGGCCTGCTCTGGGCACTACGGCCCCGGCGCACGCTGGTAGAGCTGCCCTGAAACGAGTGCAGCCCCCGAAGGGGCTGCTGATCAAGGTGGTTGCGGTAGGTCATGCGGCCGGAATCCGCGGTGCCTGCGGAGAAAACTCCGCCATCTGCTCCGCCAGGCGCCGCACCCGGGCGAAGGTCTCCGCCTGCTCTCGCAACCGCTGAGGGAGGCGCTCGAACACGCAGTCGTCGCGAAGGCATCCTGGGAGGTGGGTGGGGGGCGTAGGCATCAGAGTTTCTGATTCAGCGAACTACCCACCCCAGATCTACCAATGGCAGAGCGCACCCTTTGGTCCAAGGGAATTTGACGGTCCCCGGCCATAGCCTTTTCGAGTAGTGAGATGACGCGAGTGAGGGCCATGTACTCATGCTTGTCGTAGGTGAGCTCAAGCCCGTGCGGAGCGTTTTCGACACGGGTTTTAAGGAAGGCGCGGCGGCGATTGAGGGCTTCGAGGTCGTTTTTGATGCTCACGGTGGCTCCCGGATTCAGCCGTCCCACTCGGGGAGGGCGTCAATTTCGTCCTGGGTCATTTCGATAGGTTTCACCACGAGATCGGGGGAATCCACTTCGTTGGGGGCGCAATCCCGGATGATGCCTCTCCATCCCTGAGGCGAGACGATCAGGGGGCAGTCCCAGGCGGGGTGAGTGAATTCGAGCATTTGGGGCATGGGGTTCTCCTGGTCAAGACCGCTCTAAGCGGCTTTGAGGGCGTTGATGATGGCGGAGGAAATGCGACGGATGTATTCCTCGTCAGCCTTCACGGGCTTCCGGCGGGCGCGGATCAGGTTCCGGCTGAGGTAGTCGTCATCGCACCGGGCGACGAACTCCCGAACGTTCCGTTCGCCCATAGCGCCCCACCAGGACGCCCAGCTCTCGCCGTAGCACTCCACGACGATGCGACCGACTCCGGGGTTGAAGTCCTGAAAAATGACGGTGATGGGGTCCAGGCGATCCACGTCCTTGATGAGGATCGCGCTGAAGGCGGAAGACTCAATGGTTTCGATGTTCATGGGATTCCTCATGGGTTGGTGTCGCTGATGTTGGGGGAATCGCAGGCTGGACAGGTGATGTCGGAGTAGTCCCCGGTGTCGGCGATGGAGTGGCCTCCACCGCACAGGGCTGAACTTCCGGCCCAGCCGCAATCCATGCAGGTGGCAGCCCAATATTCGTAGGGGTGTGGCGGCACGGTCATGGGTGCATCTCTCATGGAATAGGAGCGGACAGAATGCAGCCCCACCAGATGTCGCTTCTGTAGGGCTGAGGGAAGAAGTGGTGGATCAGCCACACCATCAGGACAATCCAGAGCCAGAAGCAGATCGGGAGGAGGTGTGGCCGGATCCGTTGCTGCTTCGCCATCACTTCCCCATCCGAGCCAACAGCGCCTCACCAGTGGTTCCGAGTTCGGCGGCAAGGGCTGCGGCGCTCGCCTCAAGGCCCCCATGGCTGCGGGGAGATCGCGGTTTCTCGTGGGTCGCCCAGAACTCCAGCACGACCGCCTTGTAGTCCCAGATGGGGCCTGTCACGAAGGCGTGGCCAGTCGTGTAGGATTCGATTCTCGATTGCCGGAGAGCCGCCAGGATGCAGTTTGGGCAGCCGTGGGCAACCTCCTCCAAGGACTCCATCAACGAGGCCCAGGCAGCTGCATGTTCCATGTCCTGCCGGTGAAAGTCGTTCGAATAGGGCTCGAAGGAAACAAGCTCACCCGGGCGCTTGGCCTTGATGGTGGCCAGGAGGGACGCCATCGTGGGTTGGGGCTCCTCGATCCAGTTGGCGTGCATCCGGCAGATGCGTTCCGGGTTGGCGGTGCAGCTCTCCTCGTGCCGGCGCATGTGGCCGCCGGAGCAGGAGGCCTTCCCGCAGAATTCGCAGTAGTAGCGCCAGACCTGCCGCTTCTTCATGGCGCCTCCATCGGTTGCACGGTGGTTGCTTGCAGAGGTTCCAATGGATGTCCGGCGGCCTTCAGCGCGCGATCGATGAGGAGGGTGAAGGTCTCCTTGCAAGCGTCGAGCGTGGCGCAGCGGATCCAGGCGGCTTCGTTGGAGGGCGGGGCGATGTCGTGGACATCGGCGCGGAAGCGGTCCGTCCCGTACTCATGGAACTTGTCGGCGTAGAGGTGGCCCTCCTCGGCGTGGTCGCGGATTTCCATCCAGACGCCCTCATCCTTGATGAACGTGGGCGCCCACCCGGTGCCGGCCTCGATGGACTGGCCGTAGCCCAGCTGATCCACGGAGATGCCCGAGATGCGATGGGCCTGGGCCTTCGATCTGGCAGCGATGTAGACCCGACGATGGTGGTTGAAGGTCGGCTGCTTGTGGAAGTAGACCATCAGGGGACGGGCCATACGTCACCTCCCCGCCGAGATCGTGGGGCGGTTGCGGTCGCATCTCAGGGGCTCTGTCACGGATCCGGGCAGCATCCCGACCTCGTCGGCGAGCCGGATGGCGTCGAGCTCGACCTTCACCGCGTTGATGTAGGAGGTCGCCACGCTGCTCATGGCCTTCGCGCGCTCGATGGTGCGCTCCAGTGCTGCAGGATCGACGTTCTCCTCGTTGAGGGCCTCCATCACCTGCACCAGGTGGTTCCGAACGTCATCGATCTTGTTTCTCATTGAGTTCCTCGGTCTTTCGATTGATCCGACGGGTGAGCTGGCCCTTCATCTGGATCAGCAGGCCCACTTCCTTCGGGTAGCGGTTGTGAAAGCTGTTGCGGCGCATCAGTTCGGCGTTCGAAACGAGCTCGAGCTTCTCGGGCGTGATTTCCGCGGTGACGGTCGTGTGCATCCCAGGCTTGAAGATCACCTTGTGCCCAGGAGGAATCGGACCGTGGGCGGCCTCCCAGACGAGGGCGTGAACGGAACGCCAGCGGCGCTGGAAGGGGAGGTCGTTGTTCACCTTTCGCTGGAGGACGCCTTCGGCAATCCGCTCGGCCCCGATCGGCTGCTCCTTTGCAAGGGCGACGCCGGCCTTGTGCCCCTTCCGGAACTGGGTCTTCCGGGAATTGGGATGCGTCCCAGCGATCCCCTTGGTTCCCGCATTCCAGGGCTGCTGCCCCTTCTTGAACTGGGTGGCCGCGATGGAGGCGTTGGTCTTCCCCCGCTGGATCCGGCCAGATAGGTCACTCCGCAGGAACGCTTCGCTCTTCTCGAGCCCAAGCAGGCGAGCGCGCTGGAAGACGGAGGCCTTCGTCCTGTCCAGTTCCTGCGCAACCTGAGCCGCTGTGCAGATCGGGTACAGCGACCGCATCACGACGTCTTCCTCGGGGGTCCATTGACGCCGGGGCGTGGGAGTTCGCTTCAAGGTGGCCATGCTCACTCCCTCTCGATGCGCAGGTTGTTCTGGCGGTCGAAGTCCTCGTCCGACTTCACCTGGTCGCGGGTGAAGGTGGCCTGGCCCTGGTGGTTCCGGCCCGTAGCCTTCTCGCCCTTGCGGACGCGGAAGCCGGCGGCCTTCCATTCGTCAAAGGTGAGGGACTTCATCAGCCCACCTCTATGTCCATCGCTGGGGGGAAGGCTTTCATCCCGAGGACCACAAAGCCGGGGAGCATACCCAAACCGCGGTGAACGTAGACGACGCGACGGAAGAGCATCGGTGCGTCGGTGTAGGCCTGGGTGACGGGATCCCACTCCCGGAGCCAGAGGGTGTTCTCGACCTGGTAATCGCGGTCGTCGAGACGGACTTCGAATTCCTTCAGCCCTGTGGCCACGGCCGCATAGGGTTCCGGCCAGATCTTCAGTTCATGGATGACGTCGCGCTCAGCCACAGGCCGCCTCCTTCATCCCTTCGAGGGGGTCGTTCTTCAAGGCCCCGGCCTTCGTGAGTAGCTCCCGGGCGACACGCTCATCGATGTGCGCTTCGCCGTGGAACCAGGTGGGGCCAGCGAGGGGCAGGTCCAGGCTCTTCCCGGCGAAGTGCAGCTTCATGCCCTCCACCTGAAAGCGGAAGTAGGCCTTGTCCACACCGCCTCGGGGGCCGGTGGAAAACGTGATGGTGTCGGTGAGGACTTGGGCCGGGATGGAAATGGAGGCTTCCAGGTCGTGTCGAACCCCATCCGTGGAGGCCCCAGCTTTCAGGATCCTCCGGTGTTCCGCGATGAATTGGGTGGTCAGATCTTCATTGATCAACTGGGCAGTTCCCCCATCCGGGCGGATCCAGGGGCGGGAAGGCCGGCCCTCTTCCACGTGGCGCATGGCCTGCTCACGTGTGAGGTGGGCGACGCCTTCGGCGAGGGGTTGGCCAGCAAAGGAGACGGGCCACCTGACCATCCATCCACATTGGGAGGCGTGATAGACCTTCGTGCCGTCCCAAAAGACCCAATCGCCGTCCTTGACCTTGGTCCAGTGCTTCCGGGCCTTCATGCCGACACCCCCATCTCCTGGGGCTCCTGGTTGTCGGCGATGACCGATCCGTCCTCGATGACCACGCCCACCGCGCGGGAGCTGTCGACCTTCTCACACCAGATCTGGTAGCCCTGGCCCGCAGCCAGCTCGGCAACCAGGCGCATGCCGTCCTCGTCCAGGAGGGAGCCCTCGCGGATCAGGATCACCTTCACCTTGGGGTTGGCGGCCATAGCCAGGGCCGTGCTGACCCGGAGCTGCTCGGCGCTGGAGGCCTGCGCCAAGGGCACCCCGTTGAAGAGCACCTGACCGTCGCCCAGGGAGAGGCCGGGGACCGGGAAGGCGGCCGAGGCGAGGGCCTCCTCCTTCGCGCGTTGCCGTGCCTCCATCGATTCGGTGAGCTTCTGGGCTTGCGCTTCGAGGCCCGCGGCCCGGGTCTCAAGATCCTCCTTCCGAGCGATCGCCTGGCGCGCCTGCTGGGCCGCCTGGTTCTGAGTCTCGGCCTGCTGGATGGCCTCCTTCAGGGGCTGCATCTGCTGCGTCAGGTCCTCGATGCTTTCGGCTTCGGGGAGGGTGTCGAGTTCTGCCTTGAGCCCCTTGATCTCCTCCTGCAGGGCCATTGCCTGGCGGCGCAGTTCCTCGACGCGATCGCGCCGGGTCTGGATCGCATCCTCCTTTGCCTGCCGGGCCCGGGAGACCTTGATGGCCTCTTCCTGGCGCGCAATCAAGCCGCGGATCTGCTCAGAGAGGCTGGCAACATCCACCGCCTCCGGCACCTCCGAGGGGATCCGGAGGCCTTCAAGCTGGGCGCGCAGATGCTTCGCCTCGCGGTTGAGGTCGGTGCGCCGCTCGTAGTCCCGGCGATTCAGACCCTCAAGCTGGTCCAGGTCGAGATCTACCCGGGCGACGGCCTTCAGCTGGTCGAACTGATCCCGCGGCCGCATGCGGGTGAACTCCAGTGGGTCGAAGGTCAGGGCGCCCAGGAGGGAGTCGAGCATCTTCTGGGGGCTGGGGAACTTCGCGCCATCGGCGTTGGTGAGGGTGAGGGTGGATCCGCTGGGGGTGAAGCGCCGGGTGACGACCACGTCGCCCATGTCCAGGCGGATGGTGGCACTCTGCTCGCCATGACGGATGGGGTCAGCCGGGCAGGCATCCTTCCCCATCAGGGCTGCGGCGATGGCGTCCAGGACGCTGCTCTTGCCCTGGGCGTTGCGACCGGCGACAAGCACCAGGTCACCCTTGGGGTCGATCTGGATGGCGCGCAGGCGCTTGAAGTTCTCGGCTTCGAGTCGAAGGATCTGCATGGGTTCCTCGGGTAGGGAGATCCCAGGGCGGGCGCTTTGGCCTACCTGGAGAAGGTTCGGGAGGGGGTCGCTCAGGCGCCTTGGGCGAGGTCGGCCTGGGTCGTGTTCTGGAAGGACTGCTGGGACGCCACCCAGGCACGAAGCGAGTCAGGGGTGTAGCGCACGACGAAACCGTGCCGGCCGCGGCCCTTGACCTTGATGAAGTCGGGGCCGCCGCCAATGACGCGCAGCTGCTCGAGGAAGCCGGGGCTGACGCTCAGCACCGCGGCGGCGGCCTTGGTGTCGTAGAGCATGGGTTCCTGGGTGGTCATGGTGGCCTCGGGATCAGAGGGGCATCCAGCGAAGTGCCTGGTGAGGGCAGCCGGCGTGGAGGGCGTTGCGGAGGATGCGGCGTTTCAGGCGAAGGAGGGCCCCGGAGGGCCGCCGCCGGGAGACGGCGACCCAAAGGGCGTGCAGAGCGAAGGCCAGCGCGAGGAGGATGGCGGCCTTGGTGGTCACGTCAGGCCTCTTCAGGCCAGGGTGCTTCGTCGGCCTCAGCCGCAGCTGCTGTGGTGGCAGCTGCTGGAGCGGCCTGGGCGGCGGGCTGCTCACCCTGCAGGTTCCCCTTCAGGGCATCCGCCCGGGACCGGCGGGGCTGAGCGGGAGCCGCGGCCGCAGCGCCACCATCGGGCTTGCGGTCATCCTTCGGACCCTGGCGGGTCTCCATCACCTTCGCCCACGTGGCCTCGCCTTCCTTCAGGGCGGCGTAGACCTGGCGCAGGTCCTGCAGTTCAGCCGGAGTGGACTGAGCGATGGGATGGCCGAGGTATTCGACCAGGTTCTCGGGGCTGACACCCATACCGTAGAAGGCGTCGCAGAGCTTCTTCCTGGCAGCGTCAGGGTCCTTCTCGTCCCGGCTGCGCAACGTGAGGAGCACCTGCTCCATGGCCTCATCCAGGATGTCGCCCGGGAGCAGGCGGAGGACCGCGGTGCGCACAGCCTTGGAGGTGAGGGCGGCCGCCTTCACCAGGAGCTCGTCCTCGGTGGCCTCGACGATGAAGACCGTCTGGCCGGAGGTGTTCATGCGCTGCCCGATGACCTGCTGGCCGTCGCGTACCTTCCTGCGCTCGACCTGCTTCTCGACCAGGATGTCGGTCGGGTAGGTCAGGTTCGCCTCGAGGTCGGTGACCGTGATGCGGATGATGCGCTGGCGCTGGTCCTCGTGGACGATGGCGCTCTCGACCTGGATGTTGCCCATGCAGCGCGCGACCTCCTCCGCGAAGCGGATGCTGGGGCCCTCGACCTTGGAACCACCGATGGGCTTGGCATAGCGCGCCGTCTCGGCGAAGGAGGAACGCTTGCAGGCGTCGAGCACCTTCAGGCGGACCATGTCGATGTTGCGGGGCTGGCGCATGGCCATGATGTAGCGCGCCTCGACGGAAGCCCGGGCGAGGGCGGCGGCGGAAGCGGACGCGCTTTCGATGACGCCCATAGGCTGGGCCGGGGCAGCGGGCGACATCATGGCGCCGGGGGTGGGGGTGATTAGCTGGTGATTCATCGCGTCTCCGGATCAGGCAGAAAGGGGCTGGGCCGCGGGGGCGGGGGCTGCATTGAGCTTCTTGAGGCTGTTGAAGTAGCCGCGGATGTAGGGAGTCTTGGAGACGGACGTGGTGTAGGCAGAGAGGGTGCCCTCCAGTTCCTCCTCGCTCACCCCGAGGTCGGAGAGGCGCTTGTAGAAGGCCTTGATGACCAAGCCGTTGTTGACCTTCTGGTATGTGCCGCCGCCCTGAATGGCCACGCTCCACTTCGCACCCTGGGTCTTGCCCTCGATCTTCTGGGCGCCCAGATCCGACATGCGCTCGGCGAGCTTGGCCTTGATGGCATCCTCGCGGTCCTCGGCCGCCTTGCGTGCAGCGCTGGCGTCGGCCAGATCGAGAGACAGCACCTCGAGGTCAGGGGTGGCTTCGACGACCTTTCCAGTCCGAGCCTGGTTCATGAGGTGGGCGCGCACCAGGTCGGATGGCATCAGGTCCATGGGCGGTGGGACGTTCTTCTCGACGTGCCCGGTCCAGAAGGCCACGCCCTTCTCGATCAGCAGGGCGAAAAGCTCCTGGTCGAAGTCCAGGTGGTAGAGGCGGAATTCGCGCTTGGGGCCGAAGAAGAAGGCGGCCAAGTCCCAGCGGCGGCGCCCGGTCAGCCCCATGTACCACTGGCACTGGACCATGTAGTCCATCGGAACCTCGTCGGTGCCATCCGGCCCCCAGTAGGGGATCCCGTCCGCATCGGTCTTGTAGAGCATCTCCTCGGCGGCCGTCTTGATTTCCAGGCCCAGGTCGGGGGCATCCGTGAGGAAGTCAGGCGTTCCAGCCAGGAAGGGGTGTTCTACATGCTGGACGGCCCACTCGTCCCCCGTCTCAACCAGGAGGAGCCCCCGGTCGAGGTCTGGATGAAGCTTGTGCAGCTGGCGGCCAGTCTGGTCCGAATACCACTGGGCGACACCGGATTCGAAATACTTCCCCGCCCGGGTGGCGTTGTTGCCCTGGAAGGTATCCTGGCCGGCCTTGCTCAGGAACACGTCGTAGGGGCCCCCGTAGGCCGAGGCTCCGACGATCTTGGCGATGTCGGTTCCACCGAGGCGCAGGCGGCGGGCAAGGGCGAAGGCGGCTTCAGCGTTCTGGTTCATGGTTCACTCCCCCACCGCGGCGTCGAGCTGCGCGGTCTCAGAGGCCTCGTCGGCTTCGGCCTGGTTCTGGGCATCCACGTGAGCCTGCATTTCTTCCACAGTGGGCACGGCCCAGGAGAGGGGCTGGCGCTTGTCCAAGGCGAAGGTCAAGGCGTCGTAGATCTGGTGGGTGCTCTCCTCGTCGTCCTCGAGCCAGATGGACATCCAGGCCTCCTGGGCCTTCTTCCAGTCCTTCCGCTTGAGGCCCGCCTCCTGGATTCCGGCCTCCTCGAGCTTGTCGAGCAGGCCATAGACCACGGTCTCCTGCTCGGTGGGCGTAAGGCCGTCGAGAGGGTGGGGCTGGACGACGGCGCTGACGTCGACGACCTCGACATCAATGGCGCCTTCCTCCCTTGGAGCCGTGTAGCCCAGGGCCGGAAGGGGAGCTGCGCAGGGCATGGGTGTGGCCTCGGCAGGCAGCTCGGCCTCAGGAGTGGGCGCGCCATTCTCCTCGAAGATCCGGGGGGCGGGCTCGGGCTTGGCCTTCTCGGGCACCGCCGGTGTCACGGCCGTCTTCACGCCCGGGCGTTCAAGGCTCTTGCTGATGCGGGTGAGGTCTTCGACGGCGGGCTTCGCGATCTCCAGGGCTTCGCCCCAGGCACCCAGATCCAGGTCGCATTCGTCCATCACCGACACGGCCTGGCGGAAGGCGGTCTTCACGTTGGCGGCCGTTGCCTCGAGGAAGGCGTCGCTGCGGCCCTCGGCTGCCTTGAGGCGTCCCTTCGTGTGGAGGCCCAGCTCGAGCAGCTTGGTTCCGGTCACGATGACGGCCTTCAGCGTGTCGGAGTTGCGCAGATCCTTCTCGCGCAGCCCCTGGAGGTCGCTGATGAAGTGCCCGATGCGCGTGGCGGCGCTGTCAGCGATGGTGGCGCGCCGGACCTCCTCGGCGGTGGCCTTCGGATCGGCCTGAAGCGCGGCGATGTCGTAGGTGAACTGGTTGCTCATGCTGAGACTCCAGAGAGCAGCCCTGCGGCTGCGAAGTGAGGGAAAAGGGGGACGCGATCTTCGGCAGTGACACGCGCCCGGATGGCGACGGTGGCGATGTGGTCGAGTTCCCTGGCGATCTCCAGGGCACGTTCGAAGGCCTTGGGCTCCTGGTAGTCCAACTCCTGGAGCTGAGCGGAAAGGCCCGTGATGGTGCTGGCGGCGGCGCGTTCTTCAGGCAGCACAGGACACCTCACGCGGCGGGCTTGAGGGGCTGCCTGGGGCACAGCCGGATCGGTTTTCGTGTAGGCTTTCGCATAGACGATCTCCAAGGCGCCGAAAGGCGCGGTTGATGTCCCGCCCGGCCTGCCCGCCGGGCGTTTCAGTTGGTGGGGAAGGTGAACTGGCGGGGGCCTGTCAGAATCAGGGGTGCGAATCAACCATCAACTGGAGGCCCCCATGAACAATGTGAGGGTGTTATTAACTGCGAGCGGCACTGCTGCCGTGATGATCGTGCTCATGCTGTGCATCACCGCCATTGGGCTCTACGGAAAGGGCCCCTTCTCCTTCTGGGCGATGCTGATGCTCGGTTTTTTTGGTGGAGGCGTTCTTTTCCTGTTTGCTCACCCACCGGAAGAAAAGGTAGCCAGCGATAAGCGACAGGGGACCGAGTAGACCGACCAGCGCCATCGCAATCGGGCTCTCGGTCATATGGCTCATTGCGTCTCCGTGTCTGAAAGGTGGTGGTGGCGGGCCCCGGATTTGAACCGGGAGGTCTGAGGTTATGGGCCTCGGATGCAGCCGTTGCGCCCGCAGTGGGGAAGATCAGCGCCGTCACCGAGGTTCTGGCGTGTGCCTACCTTTGCAGGGGTGTGCTCGGGTTGACTTCGATAGTGTTGTGTCGCACACAACATGAGTCAACATATTTTTTTTGACCCCGTTCAAGCCCGTGCATCCACGAGCAAACCCGTGGGAAACAGAAAGCCCCGCGGCTGCGAGGCTTTCCGGTCAGTTGAACGCGGCGAAGTCGAAACTCGAAAGAGCGGCAGTTCGTGGATCCTTCTTCTGGTATACGACCTGTTCGATGTCAACAAAACGAATCCAAGTCGGTTTTAACTTATGTTTCGCAATAATGCTATAAACAAAGCGGGCGACCATCGGTGATGACCAGTCCTTCTCGTGGCGGAGCACGCCGACATTGAAGTGACCGCTTTGGTAGTGAACATCTTTAACCCAGCTGACCTTCATTAATTCGGACTTACAGGCCGCATACCTTGATTCGAGTTCCTCCTGATCTTTGATTTCTGCTGCTGATGCTTGTGGAGGTGGGTCTGATTTGCAACCACTAAGAATGGATATTGCTATAACAGCGCAAGCTGTACGCATTATCGCTCCGCACCTAGCGGTTGGTTGCTAAAAGCGAAGTCTCGGCGATTCTGCGTGCGGATTCGTCTGCCGTTTTTAGTGAAATCTCTTTTACTGATCCTGCTTGTGACGCATCTATACATAGGTAATATGTTTTATCTGCATCGACTGAAATTGGAAAGTGGTTGGTGTAAACAGAAAATGTGTGCATTCCTGGTGTTAGATGTAATTCAATCCTTTTGTTTGCCTTCATTTCTGCGATGGTTCGGCCATCAAGCAAAATTCTAGATGTAAGACCAGCACCTGCAAACGTGCTTTCTCTATAAATTATAATTTTGGCTACAGGGCCAGAAACTGGTTTGGGGAATTCGACGGTTACCTTGTTGGCACATCCTGTTAGGAAAACCATGGCAGCAAGGATGGCTATCTTTCGCATAACACCTCCAAACAAGAAAGTCTGATCCTGGCAATTCTCCCTGCAAGGCGACGGGCGGGGCATACCCGCAATGGGAGATCCTCGAAATGGGCGCTCAAGGCGCCGACGAAAGCATCAATGCATGCGTTTTCGTGTGCGCGGATTCTCGCTGCCGGGATTAGCGCGCATGCAGCCCACCTTGAAGCCTGGGATTCGTTCTTACTCCAGAAGAGTTCACCCTTCGGACCAGTGTGCTGAACCAAGTGCCCCAACTCGTGAGCCAGGAACCATGCAGAGGCCAAGGGGCCGTGCTGGTCAGGAATCAGGAGCACCGGAATCTCTCCAGGTATGAAGGCTGCAGCGGGGAGGGTCCCAAGATGGACCACCGCTCCAAGATCCTCCGCGAAAGCGGCCAGGTCCTGGAAGGTTGGGTAGCGGCGTCCATACCAGCTCGGCTTCACTTCACAGGATCCGGTTCAAAGGGGGGGAAGACGTGGTGCCACTTCTCACCAATCGGTGTGTAGAGCGAGAACGGCTCGTTTGGGTTGAGATCATGACGCTTGCAGTAGACGAGCCAACCCTCTCGGTCGGCCATGGCCTTGGTCAGCTCGAAGGCCGACATCATCTCGAATCGCCGGTAGACCAAGCGAACCAACTCTAGGTAGCGGTCCCAGTCCTCCTGCGCCGAGAACTGGTAGTGCTCAGCCACGCGCCGGAGGAAGGCCTCGCTGTGGCGACCCCAGAGAAGCTGCTGCACCTCACCGTCATCGCTGGACATCTGCGGAAAGAGCATGCCGGCAGCGATCCATGTGGCTACGAACTCCCTCTCCGGATCCTCATCGTCTTCACGGAGGTAGCGATCCTGGTAGCGGACTCTGGCTTCTTCGTCCTCCCTCGGGGAATCCCCTTCCCGGCGCATGACCTCCACCATTCCGTCGGATAGTCCCTTTGGGCAGGCCATCACCATGTCGCGCATCTTCTGCGCATGCGCGATTAGGTGACCAAGCTCGTGGGCTCGGTGATAGCAACGCTGGAAGTAGGTCCCACCTTCGGGGACGACAACGATTACGTCGTCTCCGCAGGGCCGTGTCATGCCCTCTTCTCCAGACCATGTGCCAATACCGGCAGCACCGTAGGTCTCGAGGTCTTCCTCGAGAACCTCCAGGGTTCGAAATGGCATCCGCGCGATCAGGGTGTCGACGAATTCAAGGCTGCTTGGATCCATCGTCCTTTTTCTCCCTAAGCCGCCTGACCCGGTCCACTGTTTCCCTCCAGGCCAGATAGAGCTCGTCCTTCTCCTGCTCTGAGAGATCTTTTGCGGTGATGTCGCTGAACATGGCGGATGCGATCACGCGGTCGCGTTCGGAAATGTTGATCCATTGATTGGACTCAACACCCGGCGGGGCTTGGCCGGGATCGTCGACCAATTCGGTGATGCTGACCTCGAAGACTTCTGCGGCCCGTTGGACCACCTCAAGGCTTGGCCGAACTCGCTTGTCGTAGAGGAGTCCGTGGAGATGGCTCTCCTTGATGTTGAGCATGGAAGCCATCGTGGCCCGGTCGATTTGATGCTCATGCCGGTACGCGAGCACCAGCGACTTGAACCGCTCTCTTTGAGGCCAAATGTTCATCCCCTGATGTTGTCTGCCAGACAACAGGGTGTCTATTGCGTTCGTCCTTGACATTGTTGTGTCGCATACAACATGCTCTGGCATATGAGCCTGACCTCGCGTCTCGATAAGCCGATCAGCAGCCTTGCCAACCAGCTGGAGGTGGATCGTCCCCACCTTTCATTGGTTTTACGGTTGAAACGAAGACCTTCCATTGCCCTGGCCAAGCGCATCGAGGAAGCCACCAAGGGCGCGATTCGCTGGACGGAGTTCTTCGAGGAGCCCAGTAGTTCGGTTGCCGGAAAAGGCGCTGCGTGAGTCTTCGCGCCTCACCTCTCCGCCTCCTGCGGGCCGGTGACCGGCCTGCGATCGAAGGCCATGACCTCTGCGGGCAGATCCTTCAGGAGGATCATCCGCCGCGTGAAGTAGCAGCCCTCGAGGTCTTTGGCCTCGGCTTTGGCCCAGTCGAAGGGTGCGAATCGCCCGATCAGCTGCAGCTTCAAGGCCGGCTGCACATTCACAGCATCTCGTTCTCCACGCACTCCCGAACTCCGTCTGCCCACGGTTTCAGGAGAGTTTTTCACGCCCGAAGCGTCTGCCCGCGCTCCGGGCGTCCCCTTTTCAACTTCTTGTCCATTTTTTCCAGGGAATGTCATGACTACCAGCATTGCCACGGCCCCCATTCATGGGCACCACGACTCACATGAATCTCCCCTGCGTGAGCGGTTCAAGCGCCAAGTCCGCATCGAGACGGACAACTGCGAGGCCAAGCAGGAGGCCTGCGCCCAGGAGATGACCGTCGACCCCTCGTTGATCTCGCATTGGGGGGCGCGCAAAGGCTGCGACATGCCAGCCTGGCGCCTGGTCGCCTGGACCCGCACCTATGGCGCTGGCCTGCTGCGGTGGATCGCTGCCCAGTGCGGGTATGACCTGGTGCCTCGCGAAGGCCAGAATCCTCCCAGGATCGGACCGGAGGTGCTCATCGCGCACTTCTCCGGTGATGCCGGGACGGCCGTTGGGAAGACCCTTGAGGACATCGCCTCCGGCAACCAGTGGAGCCTCCAGGAGAAGCTCGAAAACCTCCCCATGTGGCTCCGGGTCCAGGCGGATGTGAACACCATCGTCGATGCGATCCAGCGCGAGGTGTCGCGATGAGCAAACGCATCGTCGTGCCATTCCGCCACGCAGACCCTGACGTGCAACCAAGCGCTCAACTCTTCTTCGGCGCGCCCTACCTCCCAGGCATCGCCAAAGCACTCCACGCCATCCAGGACGCTGACGCAGCGCTGCAGGGTATCCCTGCTGACTTCAGGGCCAACCGACGCATCAGTGAGGCGATGGCAGCTCACCGCGAGGCAGTCCTTCCGCTCGCGAGGATTGTCAGGGCTGGGGGTGCGGCATGACCGACACGCCCGACTTCCTCAAGCGGCTCTTCTCCAACATGGCTTTGACTGAAGAGCAGCGGCGCTGCGGCCACATCCTCTCTTCGCGCATGCCTGACGGGAAGTGGTTCTGCCCCTCCTGCAAGCTCGTCTCGGAGTTCTCCCTCAAGCGGGGTGAGGCATGACGCGCTCCTGGACCCTCCGCATCGAACGGCCATCACCGTCTCAGAACGTGCTCGATCGCGCCGGATGGCGTGGGCGTAAGCGCTCGAAGGATCTCTGGAAGACCCTGATCCGAGGCTCCGTGAACTTCCTCGAGGTCCCCACCGCTCGCGGGAAGCGTCGCCTTACGATCGAGCGCCACGCCAAGGGCACACTCGACGAGCAGAACCTAATCGGAGGCTGCAAGGGCATCATCGACGACTTGGTGCAGCTGGGCCTCCTGGTGGACGACAAGCCTGCGTGCCTCGAGCTGGGCAAGCCTGTGCAGGCTCGTCTCAGAGCCGGGGAACGTCGCCCGTACACCCTCCTGATCCTTGAGGAGGTGGGCTGATGCGACCCGCATTTCAGTTCTATCCAGGGGACTGGAGACGCGATCAGGCGCTTCGTCTCTGCTCGATTCCGGCCCGCGGTCTCTGGATCGAGTTGATGGCCTTGATGCACGACTGCGAGCCCTATGGACACCTCACGGTCGGCGGAAAGGCGATGACCGCGGAGCAGATTGCGCGCCTCATCGGAGAGCCCAATACGAAGGCCGTGCGGTCATGGATGCAGGAGCTGCTCGACGCCGGAGTCCCCAGTTCCACAGAGGATGGAATCCTCTACAGCCGGCGCATGGTGCGGGATGAGGCCCTCCGGGTTGCTCGCGCAGAGGGCGGAAAGGCTGGGGGATCCCACGGTGCGAAGGGGGCTTCTCACGGCACGAAGGGTGGGCGGCCCAAAAAGGGTGAAAGGGGGGATGAGACGGGGGAAACGAAAACCCCCCTTGAAACCCCCCAAGAAACCCCCCTTGAAGGCGAAGGCGAACCCCCCTTGAAACCCCCCCATTCATCTTCATCTTCATCTTCATCTTCATCTTCAGTACTACGAACTACTGACGTAGTTCGTGGCGACGCAACTGCGCCGCCCCCCTCGGTGGAAGGTCCTGGGAGAGAGGAAAAGCCCAAGAAGCCAAGGCGGGAAAAGCCTCCCAAGCCCCCGAAACCCGAGGAGCAGACCCTGGAGCAGATCCTCGGCGGGAAGGGCTCCCAAACCTGGGATCGCTTCTGGAAGACCGTGCAGGCCTGGAACCGCGACAAGATCCCCGCCCCGAAAAGCGTGGCCATCGCCTGGCTCAAGGCCTGCACGAAGGCCAGTGCCAAGGACATCTACCTCGCCGCATTGCACTACCGCGACCAGTTCATGCCGCCCATCCGTCCCGCGGACGAGACCCACTTCATGCGCTCGCCCCTGGTCTGGCTCGAGGAAGAGGGCTGGAACACCGAGCTCGTTGCCATGCAGACCCCTGAACTCGACGAGGCCGCCAATGCGTAGGCTCGACCACCCCAACAACCCTGACTACGACTGGGGTCCTGCTGATCCCATCGACAATCCGATCCCGGCCGACATCGTGAAGTATCACCGCCAGTTCAAGCCCGGCTACTGGGGCTACGTCTGCCCCTGCTGCAGGAACGTCTGGGCTCCGGGATGGGGCGGCATGCCGGACTCCTTCCGGGGCCACATCCGCGAATACCTCCAGGGCCGCGGATGCTTCTTCAACCCCAAGGCCATCGCAGCCCCCAGGACCACCAAGCACGCCGACAAGGCGGCGAGCTTCTGAGGCCAGCCATGCCACGCGCCCAAACCCTCCTGCAGGTCGAATACCGCCCCCTCGAAAGCCTGATCCCCTACGCCCGGAACGCCAGGACCCACACCGAGGCCCAGGTCGCCCAGATCGCCGCAAGCATTCGCGAGTTCGGCTGGACCAACCCCGTCCTCATCGACGAGCACGGCGGCATCATCGCCGGGCACGGCCGCGTCATGGCCGCCCGGGTGATCGCCTACGATCCCGTCCCCTGCATCACCTTGGAAGGCCTCACGGAAGCCCAGAAGCGGGCCTATGTCCTCGCTGACAACCGGCTGGCCCTCAACGCGGGCTGGGACGAGGAGATGCTGCTGGCCGAGCTTCAAGAGCTCCAGGGGGAAGGATTCAACCTGGACCTGATCGGCTTTCCCATGGACGAGCTCAAGCAGCTGCTCCGCATGGGCGACGAAGGCGGCATCCTCCCTGGGGCGGACGAAGAGGCCATCCCAGACCCACCAGCAGACCCCATCACCGTCCCAGGAGAGCTGATCACCCTCGGGCGAAACCGCCTCCTCTGTGGCGATGCCACCAAGCCCGAGGACTTGGCACGTCTCATGGACGGGGCCCGGGCGGACATGATCTGGACCGACCCGCCCTACAACGTCGCCTACGAGGGCAAGACCGACGCGGCCCTCACCATCCAGAACGATTCCATGGACGACGCCACCTTCCGGGCCTTCCTCTTGGCCTTCTACCGCAGCGCCCTGTCCGTCACCAAGCCCGGTGGACCCATCTACGTCGCCCACGCCGACACCGAAGGCCACAACTTCCGCGGGGCCATGCTCGAGGCTGGATGGCTTCTGAAGCAGTGCCTGGTCTGGGTGAAGCAGTCCTTCGTCCTTGGCCGCCAGGACTACCACTGGCAACACGAACCGATCCTCTACGGCTGGGCCCCGGGCGCCGCCCACATCTGGGCCGGCGATCGCACCCAGAGCACCGTCCTGGCCTTCGATCGGCCCTGCCGCAATGGTGAGCACCCGACGATGAAGCCCGTCGACCTGGTGGCCCACTGCCTGGAGAACTCCTCCCGCCCGGGCGACGTGGTGCTGGATCCATTCGGGGGCTCGGGATCCACGCTCATCGCCGCCGAGAAGGTCGGACGTTCGGCCCGCCTCCTCGAGCTGGATCCCCGCTACTGCGACGTGATCATCACCAGGTGGGAGCAAGTGACCGGAAAACAAGCGAAACGGCAGCAGCCTGCCGGTTGAACTCTGAGCGTTGAAACGTGGGGCGAAAAATGGCGAAACAGTCGAAGACCAGTGCGCAGCGGATCATCGGGGCGGAAAAGCGCCTCAAGGCCCTCGAGCTGCGGAAGTGCGGGGCGAGCTTTGCGGAAATCGGGAAGGCCCTGGCCATCTCGACGCAGCGTGCCCACAAGATCGTCATGGAGGAGCTGGAGCGCCTGGCCCTGCAGCGCCTCGGCACCGCTGACGAACTGCGCCGCCTGGAGTCCGAGCGTCTCGACATGGCCAGCATCCCGGTCCTGACCCAGCTGAAGAAGGGCAGCGTCTCGGCCGCCTTCGCCTGGATCAGGCTGAGTGAGAGCCGGCGGAAGCTCTTTGGCCTCGACGCCCCGACCAAGATCGCTCCCACCACGCCTGACGGTCAGGCGCTGCCCGGCTGTGGAGTGCTGCTCGTCCCGGCTTCGGTCGCACCAGAGGCATGGGAGGAGGTCGCCCGGGTGACCCAGGCCAAGCTGAAGCAGGAGGGCGGAACGGATGCCTGAGGTTCGTGGATCCGGCAACGTCATCTGGGCCCCCCAGCCGGGTTCCCAGACGCTCTTCTTGACGTGTCCGTTCTTCGAGTGCCTCTTCGAGGGCACCCGGGGCCCTGGCAAGACCGACGCCTTGCTCATGGACTTCGCCCAGCACGTGGGACAGGGTTTCGGCCGGGCCTGGCGCGGGATCCTCTTCCGCCGCACTTACAAGCAGCTCTCCGATGTGGTCGCCAAGACGAAGAAGTGGTTCTGGCAGATCTTCCCGGACGCGAAGTTCAACGAGTCCGACTACGTCTGGAAGTGGCCCGGCGGCGAGGAGCTGCTCCTGCGCTACATGGACAAGCCGGACGACTACTGGAACTACCACGGCCACGAATACCCCTTCATCGCCTGGGAGGAGCTGACGAACTGGGGCACGCTCGATTGCTACGAGGCCATGAAGTCGTGCTGCCGGTCCTCGCATCCCGGCGTACCCAGGAAATACCGATCCACGTGCAATCCCTGGGGTCGCGGGCACAACGCCGTGAAGCGCTACTTCGTGGATCCTGCCCCAGCAGGCGTGCCCATCGTGGACGCCCAGGGCCGGAAGCGGGTGAGGCTCTTCGGAAGCATCTTCGAGAACAAGATCCTCCTCGATGCGGATCCGGGCTACCTGCTGAACCTCCAGAGCATCACGGACGAGAACAAGAAACGCGCCTGGCTGTACGGGGATTGGGACATCACCGCCGGAGGCGCGCTCGACGACATCTGGAGCCGCTCTGTTCACGCCATCCGGCCATTCCGGATCCCGGGAAGCTGGTACGTGGACCGGAGTTTCGATTGGGGCAGCGCGAAGCCTTTCAGTGTGGGGTTCTGGGCGGAAAGCGACGGAACAGAGGCTGTCATGGCCGACGGCACCACCAGGTGCTGGCCGCGGGGCACCCTCTTCCGCGTCGGCGAGTGGTACGGCTGCAAGGAGGGTGAGGACAACGTCGGGATCCGGATGAACTCCATGGACATCGGCCGGGGCATTCACCAGCGGGAGCAGCGCTTGCGGGAGACCCTGGGGGTGAACTGGATTGCTGCTGGACCCGCCGACGCCTCCATCTTCGACAAGGCCGATGACGACAGCATCGCCGCCAAGATCGACGCGGGCTACGCCGCAGCCTCCAGTCGGCCCGTGGAGGTCTTCGTCCCCGCAAACAAGGCTCCCGGAACCAGAAAGCGGGGGCTGGAACTGGCCCGTACGCGCCTGGAGGCCTCTCTCGCTAAGCCCATGGAAGCCCCAGGCCTCTTCGTCTTCGACACGTGCTCGTCCTGGATCCGTACCGTGCCCGTCCTCCCCAGGGATGAGGGGGATCCCGACGACGTGGACACCGAGGCCGAGGATCACGCCTACGACGACACCCGGTACAGGCTCATCCACCAGCGAACCATCGCCTTCTCCCAGGAATTCCGCCTCTGATGTCCCACCTTCGCAAGCTCCTCGCCGATTCCTACGTCGCCCACGGCGTGGATCGAGAGCGTGCAGACGAGTTGGCGGGACAGGCCGTTCACGTGCTCCTGGCGGTTGATGTCCTCCAGGCTGCTCGCCTCGAGGCCTGGGAGCGCGATGCCCAGATCTATCACCTTAGGGGGCAGCGGGTGACAGTGGTGGCCCTGGAAGAGCGATTCAGCGTCTCCCGCGCATGGGTCTACGGTGCAGTCAGGCGTCATGCCCAGCGCCGCAGGGCAGCCCTCCGGATCGCCTAAAGAAAGTCTAGAGCGCAGTAGACCCCCCCGCCTCCAACCTGAGGCCTTGGGGGATCCCATGCCGCTCACACCCGAAGCCATCGCCAAAGCTGCCCGCTGCCCGCTCTCGCACGTCGAGGAGTCCTGGCCGTTGGTGCTCTCTGCTCTCGAAGAACAGGGGATCAGGACGGATCTGGTCGAGGTTGCAGCCGCTGCGACGATCGCCGTCGAGACGGGCACCTTCCTCCCGGTCCGGGAACGCCGCATCTCTGATGTCCGAAAACCGACCGACACGGATGAGTCATACGCTGCGCGCATGCGCATCCGAGACATGCAGAACCGCTACTGGAGTTCCTGCTACTACGGCAGGGGCTTCATCCAGTTGACCTGGAAGAAGAACTACCAGGCCTACGGCGAGGCCCTGGGCCTGGACCTGCTGCTGAAGCCTGATCTCATGCTCGAGGCGGAACCCGCCGCCCGCGTGCTGGCTCTCTACTTCGACCGGATGGGTGTGCACGTTGCGGCAGATGCCCATGATTGGCGCGCCGTCCGCCGCCTGGTCAACGGGGGCTACAACGGCTGGGAAACCTTCAATGCCATCGTCTGTGAGCTGCTGGAGGTGCTCGGTGCCTGAATGGCTGAAGCCCTTCGTTCGCAGTGACGCGCCAGAGAGCCCCAAGGCCCTCGTCCTCTGGCAGAGCGCGACAGGCCTGCTGCTCGTCGTGGGAGGCCTCGGCCTGGGCGTGATCGTACGTGTCTCAATGGGCCAACCCTTGGACTCCGGCACCGTGACAGCCTTCCTCGGCGCCTGCGGGCTCCTCGCGGGCCTCGCGGGCTTCCATCGCCAATCCGACCCAACCAAACCGAAGGGGGGCGCAGATGCTTAATCGGCGCGTGATCATTCTGGCCACCAGTCTGGTGGCTCTTTCAGTGATTGGGCTCTGGACCTGGTCGTGTATCGCTCGGCGCAAGGCTGAACGCGCGATCACCGCCGCGGTGTCGACAGACACCCAGGCTGTCATTGGGCAGGCGAAGGCAGAGATGCACGATCAGGCGGCGAAGGACATGCTGCCCCAGCTGCAGCGTGACGATGCCCTGGTGGCCCGCTTTCGCGCCGAGCTGGCTCGAATGAAGCAGACCCCGAAGCCTGGGCCCACTCCGGATCCTGCTCAGCAAGCGCCCCCATCTGAGCCCATTGCCCAGCCAGTCGACGCGAAGAAGGAGGAGCTGATCGATGCTTTGACAACGCAGGTCTCGGACCTCAAGGCCGAGGGCCTACAGCTCGCCCTCAGCCGTGACCAATGGAGGCTCACTGCAGAGCTGCGAGGGCGCGAGGTGCTCCAGCTTCAGGGTGCCCTCGCAGCGCGGCAGGGCCTGGAGAAGGCGGAGCGCTGGAAAGGGCGACTTGAAGGCTTTGGCCTCGGCTACGGCGCAGGGAGGATCCGGTGACGGTCGAGGCCAGCGACATCAAGCTCTGGGTGATGGGCGGTCTGCTGACCATCCTTGTCCCATCCGTTGCCTACTTCCTCATCCGGGAGTTCAACCGCAAGGACAAGCTCGCAGAGGCCGTCGAGAAGCTGCATTCAGCGGTCGGGGCCTTGACCCTCGCCGTCGAGGAGATCCGGCTCTGGAGCACCGAGCGGTTCGTCACTCGGGTTGAGCACCGGGATGCCCTTGAGGCTGTAAAGGCCGACATCGCGCGGCACGCAGAACGCTTTGAACGCGAGCTGGAGCGGTGCGAGCAGCGGTGCCCTGATCGTTGCGGGAGCAGCTCATGAGCAAGGATCCATCCACCATCCGCTCGGAAGTTGCCGACATGCAGGCGAAGGCGGAGGTCTGCAACGCTCTGGTCGGCGGAACTCAGGCCATGCGTAAGGCAGGGCGCAAATACCTGCCGCAGGAACCTGCCGAGACGGACAAGGCGTGGGAGTCCCGCCGAGACAAGACGGTCCTGTTCCCGGCCTTCCGGGACGCTCTTGACGCCATGGTCGGCAAGCCCCTCGGTGAACCGGTCACCACTGAGAATGTCCCCTCGAAGGTTGAGGTGGCACTGGAGAACGTCGACCTGGAGGGCCGGGATCTGGATACCTTCTCCCGCGCATGGCTCCGGCAGTCTCTGCTCGACGGCATCGGTTGGGTGCTGGTGGACTACCCCCGGGTGCCAGCAGGGGCAACATTGGCGAAGGAGCGGGAACTCAAGGCCAGGCCTTACCTCGTGCACGTCCCACTGGCAAAGGTCTGTGGTTGGCGATCCGAAGCCGACGGTGGGCGCCACCGCCTCACCCAGTTCCGCTGGCGGGAGACCGTCGAGGAGCAGGATGGCGATTTTGGGGTGAAGCTCGTTTCCCGTGTACGGGTCTGGGAGCCCGGTCAGGTGACCGTGTACGTCCAAACCGCTGCGGGCGAGTGGGTCATCGATCCGGAGCAGTCTGGGGTCGTCTCTCTGAAAGAAATCCCCGTGGTCTGTTTCGCGCCCGGGCAGACAGGGTTCTTCCTGGCCGATCCTCCCCTTGAGGAGCTGGCCTGGCTCAATGTCCAGCACTACCAAAGCTCCAGCGACCAGCGGCACGTGCTGCATGTCGCCCGGGTGCCCCTTCTTGCTGCGGATAAGGATTCCAGGGATGCCAAGGGCTCGAAGGTAGACCTTGGGCCTGATCGCCTTGTCGTGGGTCTCGAGAATCTGCGTTTCGTCGAGCACACCGGCGCAGCCATCGAAGCGGGGCGTAACGACCTCCAGGACTTGAAGGAGGAAATGCGCCTGGTTGCTGGGAAGGTGCTGTCCCGTCAGGCCGGCGGGGACAAGTCAGCCACGGAAGCGGGGCTGGAGGCCCGGGACGGAGGGAGCAAACTCCGGCAGTGGACGTGGTCGTTCCAGGACTGCCTTGAGGAGTGCCTGAGGTTCATGGCCCTTTGGACCGGCGACGCAGCTGGCGGCACGGTCACCGTGTCCACGGACTGGGATGACCTTCCAGACCCGCAGCTCTTCACGACGATCCTCCAGGCACGGCAGGCCGGGGAACTCAGCCGCGACACCTGGCTGTGGAATGCTCAGCGATTCGGAGCACTCCCGCCCGGGCGCACTGCTGAGAACGAGAAGGCCCTGATCGATGCAGAGGGCCCGGCCCCCTTGCAGGGGACGCTTCCGTGACCCCTCGCCCCATCACCTTGCTTCTCCCAGAACACACCTGGAGAAAGCTGGAAGCACTGCAAGAGCACTACCTCATGCCTCCGGACATGATTCTTCAGAAGCAGGCGATTGACCGCGTGGATGAGATCCATGATGCCGTCATCCTTGCCCCCGCACGGAAGGCGAAC
The DNA here is from genome assembly GCA_964415525.1 of uncultured Solibacteraceae bacterium. Taxonomy (GTDB): domain Bacteria; phylum Acidobacteriota; class Holophagae; order Holophagales; family Holophagaceae; genus CAZPUI01. The sequence continues at coordinate 24,865 of CAYQAS010000018.1, read as the reverse complement.
TGATGCCTTCGATCCCTGACCGGATCCACCGGGCTCTGATCGGTCACGCGGTGGACCTCACCCGTGTCGAGGGGGGGATGCGCGTCAAGATCAGGGCGCTGCTCCAGAAGCTTGGAGAGGATCTGGCCAAGGAAGTCCTGGGTTCAGGCCTGGACACCCCGCGTACGGCTTGGCAGCGGGCCAGGCTCCAGGCACTGGTGGAAGCCGCGGACGAGAAGATTACGAACACCTACGGGCTCATCTCCTCGTCCCTTTCTGACCAGCTCAAGGGATTGGTCCAGATCACGGGAGAGGCCGTCATCACCGCCTGCAACGACGCGATCGGTGCGCGTCTCCTGGCCCCTGTGAACTGGACGTCCGAGCAGCTGGCGCGCATTGCCGACGACACCCTGATTCGCGGCGCGCGCTCCTTCGAATGGTGGAGCCGGCAGGGCCGGGATCTCTCCGAGGCCTTCGGAGACGAGATGCGGGTCGGCATGCTGCGTGGGGAGAGCCTGGACCAACTCCGGGATCGGATCTTGGGCTCCGGCATTTCTGGGGTCGGGAGGGTCGGGAAGGTCGACCTGCGCAAGGTGCGGGATCTGGACCGGCGCGGCCTCATCAAAGCAGCCCGCCGTAACGCTGAGGCGCTCGTCCGGACATCCGTGATCGCGGTATCCAACCAGGCTCACCTCGACGTCTTCTCCGCGAACCTCGACGTGATCGGTGGGATCCAGTGGGTCTCCACGCTCGACACCAGGACCACTCCCGTCTGCCGGGCTCTGGATGGCCTGACCTGGAGTCTCCCCTCCTACGAGCCCCGGGGGCACGATCAGGCGTTCCCTGGCTCCACCGCACACTGGTGCTGTCGATCGACCCAGATCCCGGTCACCCGATCCTGGGAGGAGCTAGCCAGGGCCGCGGGCGGGAATACCCGTCTCGCCCGGGAGCTGGACAAGATCCCAGTCGGCCAGCGGGCCAGCTTAGGAAAGGCTGTGTCCGGAGACCTCACATACGAGGACTGGTTCAAGAGCCAGCCTGCGGCCCGTCAGAAGGAGATCCTGGGGCCTGCTCGGCTTGCGCTCTGGCATCAGGGGCAGCTCGGATTCACGGACATGGTGGACCAGCTTGGCAACCCGATGACGCTGGACCAGCTGCGGGCACGGATGTCTGCCTGAAGAAAGTCTAGTCCGGAGTAGACCGTCCCGGATCCAGCCTGAGGCAACGAGGTGCGGAGACCGCGCCATGACCTCTGGGGGAGAACCCGATGCTGAAACGGAAGCTGGACACGCTCGATGGCCTGGACGAAGCCGACAAGCGCCACTACAAGCAGGGCGCCGATGGGAAGTTCTACCTCCAGGCGGACGATGCCAACGAACTCAAGGGCGCCTTGGACAAGGAGCGCGAGAGGGCCGACGCCGCAGAGGCGAAGCTCAAGGGCATCGACCTAGAGGAATACAGGCGGCTCAAGGACGATGTCGGCAAGCGCGAGGCGGAGAACGCCAAAAAGCGCGGTGACTTCGAGGCCCTGGAAGCTCAACTGAAGAAGAAGCACAAGGAGGAGATGGATGCCCTGGCAACCAAGCTCCAGAACATCCAGCAGGAGCGCGTCGCCTCCTTCCACGAGGCCCAGCTGACAAAAGCTGTTGCCGATGCGGGTGGGGTGGCGGAGCTCTTGATCCCGCTGCTGAAGGCCTCGACCAAGCCTGAGGAGAAGGACGGCAAACTGCTGCTCCACGTCCTCGGGCAGGACGGCAACCCTCGCCTCAAGGACGGCGCGGGCACCCCCTTTGGCCTCAGTGATCTGCTCGGAGAACTCAAGGCCAACGAGAAGTTGGGCGGCGCGTTCACGGGCTCCGGTGTCAGCGGCGCCGGCAGCAGCCCGAACGGTGGCAGGCCCGCCGCGGGAAGCGCACGGCTCCGGTACGACGCCCTGATGACCAAGAAGGACCGCACCCCGCTTGAGGACAACGAGCTCATCGACCTCGGCGGACAACTCCAGACCCAACCCAAATCCTAAAAAAGGACTGAATCATGCCCTTCGTCTTTGGCCAGACCTCCGAATTCTCCGATCCCAACAGCCTCGTCAGCCCCGTCATTGCCGCGCTGGCGCAGGTCATCAACCTGCCCCGCTTCAAGGGTGCGCTCTACCAGCGCATGGGCGCTCCGATGGTCCCCATCAAGGCCAAGCAGTTCGACATCTACAGCCGCACCAAGAACATCCGCGGCGGCACCATCGGCACCGCAGCTGCGGGTGACTGGGGCGGCACGAGCGGCACCACCGCTCTGCCCATCCCTGCGGCCTCCATCGCTGGCCTCTCCATTGGCCACGTGATCCAGGTGGACTCCGAGGTCGTGATCCTGAAGGCGGTCGACAAGGCTGCCAACACGGTCGCCGTCTATGCCCGCGGCGCTGGTGGCACGACTGCCGCGGTTCACGCGAGCAACGCGGCCTTCACGGTTCTCGGCTTCGCTGGCCGCGACGAGGACCTCAAGAACGCGACGGGCGCTGCTGAGCAGACCCTGAAGTACAGCAACTACACCCAGACCATTTTCGAGCTGCTGGACTGGAAGAAGGGCGCTGAGCTTTCCCGCCAGGGTCTCTCCGACAGCAATGTCATCGCCGTCCTGCGCAAGGAAGCCTCCATCCGTGTGGCCGAGATGCTCAGCACCATGGCCGTGCGCGGCGTGAAGCAGCTCGGGGCCGATGGCGGCTCCCCCTACATGAGCGCGGGCCTGCTCTCGCAGCTCGAGGACACCGCCGGTGGCACTCGCCCCATCCAGCGCTACAACGCCAACAGCGCGGCCCTGGACGAGACCAAGCTGCGTGCGGCCCTGGATCAGGCGTTCACCTACGGTAGCCCGGACACCATCTCGCTCTCCCTCTACAACGCCAATAAGTTCCTGGGCTTCCAGGGCGCAGGGAAGGACGTGACCATCGCGACCGATCGCCAGGACACCGGTGCCGGGCGGACGGTGGACCACTACGACTACAACGGCGTGCGGCTCGACCTCCTGATCGACGCCGACATGCCCAATGACCGCATCGCCATCGTCACCGCTGCTGACCTCAAGAAGGGCTGGCTCGAGGGCGACATGCTGACCACGAAGGAGGAGCCCGCGCTCAGCACCCGTGAGAAGCGGGAAAGCATCCAGGGCAGCGTCGGCTTCAGCGTCGAGAACGTCGGCTACAACCACCTCGAGATCTACGGCCTCGTGTAGGCCGCGAGTGGGGCGGGGCCTTCGGGCCTCGCCCTGCTTCACCTGGAGATCCCATGCAGATTCCGACCCTCCATTTCCACGACGGCGGCTGGTGCGACGCCCTGAAGCGCTCCTATCAGCCCGGAACCTACCAGCCCAAGACCGCTGAGGAGTTCCGCGCCCTGGTGCCCTTTGCGACCGTCCACGGTGAGATCCCCGCGGGGCTCTTGGCCGCTGAGACGATCCAGCAGGTTCCGGCCGGGCAGGAAGGTGTGCCCTTCGACCCCTTCACCTGCGAGGACCGCGACCAGGTCGCCGAATGGGCGAAGGCCCGCGGCGTCCAGTTCCACCACGCCTGCGGCCTCGACAAGATCCGAGAGGCTATCAAGGCTGCCGCCCAGCAGGTTCCGGCCGGGCAGGAAGGCTGATCCGTGGCGATCGTCCTTGTCCCCGACTCTGGCGCCGTGAATGCCAACGTCTACGCCTCCCTCTCGGAGGCCGGCGCCTACGTTGAGACGCTGATCTTCGCCGAGGCGTGGACGAAGGCGACGCCCGAGAAGCAGGCCGCTGCGCTTGTCCAGGCGGCGCGCTGGATGGACACCATGCCTTGGACCGGTCGGCGTACCAGCGCCGAACAGGCTCTGGCTTGGCCCAGAACCGGTGTCGTAGACCAGGACGGATTCGACGTGCTTCCCACTCTGGTCCCGCGCCAAGTCAGGGAAGCCAACGCGGAGTTCGCCTCCCGCCTTCTGGAGCGTGACCGGGCTGCGGACGGCAAACGCGGCATGCAGGTTGGAACCACCAAGACCCCTGACAAGGAGCGCCAGCTCGTGCCCTCCAGCGTCTGGGACATGGCCCGGCCGTTTCTCGTTTCTGGCGGTGGCTGCATCGCGATCGAGAGGAGCTGAATGGACCGCTCTGAAGCCCAGGACGTCGCGCGGCAGATCTATGAGGGGCTCTGCGAGGTCGCGATCGACATCACGATCGGCAGAGGTACTCCGACAGGCCGCCACAGCTCCACAGAGGGCGGCCGGACGTCCTACGGCACAGCGATCCCGGCGAAGGCAGTGTCAGGCCCGGCATCAAAGGGAACCATCGAAGCGTTCGACATCCGCTTCGAGGGCGGAAGCCTCATCGAGACACATCTGCGTGCGTTGAAGGTGCCCGCCTATGGCCTCGAGATCGTCCCCGGGCCGGGTGATGTGGTCGAAGGCCTCGAGGACAGCGCCTGGAAGGTCTTGGGTGTCACGCCTGAGACGCTCGTCGGCGTGCCGCTCGTCTACAACCTGACGGTGAAGCGATGAATGATGGCTTCGCAGCCAGCCTCGGAGGCTTCTCCCGTCGCACTGGAATCCGGATGGACCTGGTTGTGCGGAAAGTGGCCATCGATGTCACGGCCGACCTCGTGCGGTCCACGCCTGTCGATACCGGCCATGCCCGCAGCAACTGGTTCCTCGGGAAAGAAAGGCTCACCGACACCGACATCCAGGCAAGCAGGACCGGGGCCTCGTCCATGGCTCGGGCAACAGCTTTTGCGTCCAACCTGAAGGCGGGTGACACCTTTTTCATCGTCAATAACGTGGCCTACATCATGCCCCTTGAGTACGGCTCCTCGAACCAGGCACCGGCAGGCATGGCTCGGGCCACTGTGGCGCGGTGGCAGCAGACCGTGAACGCCGCTGTCGGGAGCGTGCGATGAGTTGGGATGCGGCCCGTGCTGTCCTCGATGCTCACTTCCAGGCCATGCCTGGTTTGGACCTTGACGCCATCGAATGGCCGAACGAGTCATTCGCCCCGACGTCCGGGCAGCCCTACTGGCGGTTCAGCCTGATTCCTGCTGGCGTCCTTCCAGAGATGGGAGGGGGCTCGGACCACGAGCGCGGCATCCTCCAGATCGACCGCGTCGTCATGGCGGGGACCGGTATCGGCCAGGCCCTGCGCGACTGCCAGGCCGTCATCGACTGGTTCAAGCGTCGGAACCTCTCGGGCGTCCAGGTGGGCGCTCCCTTCCTCGGTTCTCAGCTCAAGCAGGAGCCAGATCGGCTCCGCATCCCCGTGTCCATCCCCTTCCAAGTCCTGTGAGGTGAACCATGCCTACTGAAACCGGAAACTCCCGCTACTACGCGTTCGTGCCCGAGAAGGTCTTCGGGCAGACGCCCGCCACACCCGTTGGCCAGCTGTTGCGCTGGACGCCTGACGGCACCTCCTTCGGCTCCGACCGGACTGTCATGGAAAACCCGGAGATGCGGACGGACAACATGTACGCCGCGGGTCGCGGGGGGGCGCTACGCCCCAAGGGCAACCTGGGTGGCAAGCTTTCCTACGGCACCTATGACCTTTTCCTCGCCTACGCGCTCGGTCAGCCCGACTTTGCCGCTGACAACACCTGCAGGATCGCGCCCATGGTCACGTCTGGCGCGATTTCCATCGCGGCCGCCGCTGCGGGTAAGACCTTCACGCGCGCCACGGGATCCTTTGTTACCGACGGCTTCGCGGTCGGCCAGACCATCTGCACCTACGGCTTCACGAACGGCGGCAACAACAGCACCTTCGTCATCAGCGCCGTCACCGCCACGGTCATCACCTGCAGCACGGCGACGGGCATGGTGGATGAGTCCTCCGCGGCCGGACGCACGATCATGCTGAACACCCGCCCCAGCTTCACGCTTGAGGAGGGGCACAAGACCACGGGCATCTACTTCCCCTTCCTGGGCTGCGTCATCGACGGGTTCGAGATGAGCGGCAAGGTCGATCAGCCCGTCGACATCAAGTTCAACGTGATCGGCAAGTCCGCCGGAAATGAGGCGACGAGCAGCCTCTTCTCCTCCTTCACCCAGCCGAACACGAACGACCTCATCACCACCTGGGAAGGCTCTATCAAGAGCGGCGGGAACGCCCTGCCGACCGTCGTCGGCTGGAGCCTCAAAGTCGATCGAAATAGCAGCGTCGCCAGTGTCTGCGGGGGGGTCGATCTCTACGACATCCAGCCTGGGCGGGCCAAGGTCACCGGCTCCCTTGAGCTTTGGTGGGACCGCGTCGACTTCCACACGGCCTATCGCGCCGAGCAGGACATCGCCTTCCAGATCAACCTCGGCGGTGCGTCCAAGGGGTATCAGAACGATCTGACCCGCTGCCGGATCACCAAGGCCTCCGCCCCGCCCAAGGACGGAATGGAGACCCAGACCGTCGAGTTCGAGAGCGTCGTGCCGCTCTCTGGCGCCACCACCTCCTACCTCCTCACCCGCAAGCCTTAATCCACAGGAGTCCCCATGGACCTCTCCACCCTCGAAGTCCTTCCCAGCATCAAGGTCACCGTCCTCGACATGACCTTCACCCTGGCCGGTCCGGACCACCCCAAGACCGTCGAGGCCCGGCGCAAGGCCCGGGCTGCCTTCGCTGCCGCCGAGCAGGAGGGCGAGGACACGTCCGACGCCAGCAACATCGGCCTCGCCGGGCGGATCCTCGATTGGAAGAACGTCGTCGAGGAAGGCAAGCCGCTGCCCTGCAGCGAGGAGAACGCCCTGAAGCTGCTCCGGCACCCGAAGGCGAAACTCATCATCCCCAATGCTCTCTGGGCCGCCTTGGGGGACACCGAACGTTTTTTCAAGGCCTAGAGGTCCGCGTGACTAATGCTGCGGCCGCCCTTTTTCGCCTGGATGCCCCGGGCGAAGGGGGCGTGTCGCTCCGGGCAAAGCTGATGCATGTTTGGAAGACCACCGGTCGCGTGCCGGAGGCGCTCCAGAAAGCCCAACTGCCCACGCTGGCCCTCGAACCCTTCGCCTGGTGGCGCGAATTGGACGCGCGGCGCCCGAACGCCGGCTTCGGGATCTCGCCCATCACCTGGGAGGCCATGCACGCTTGGGCCGCACTGCGCCGCCTCGTCCTGACACCCCTGGAACTTCGGCTCATCGCCGCCATCGATAACGCCTTCCTGCGGGCCCGCTCGCAGAAGCAGGAGCCGAAGGAGCCCCAGCCGTGACCGACATCGCTCAACTCTCCATCGCCGTCGATACCGCCCAGGTTCGCACCGCTACCGGAGACCTCGACGCCCTGGCGAAGAAGGGGCGCGATGCCGAGATGGCGATCATCAAGTTCGGCGCCGCAGCAGTGCTGGTCGGCGCCGGACTTGTTGCGGCAAAGATCTGGGAGGTCAACAAGTCCTTCGAGAGCCTGAACGCAGGCCTTGTCACGGTCACCAAGAGCCAGGAGCGGGCGAACGAGATCTTCGAGGATCTATCCATCTTCGCGGCTCGGACTCCCTACGCGCTACGCGAAGTGACGGACGCCTACACCATGCTCCGGGTCCGCGGCTTGGACCCCTCTCTGAAGTCGATGGAGAGCCTTGGCAACCTGGCCAGCGCGCGTCAGCGGTCCCTGAAGGATGTCGTGATGGCCGTCGGTTCGCTGTCTGCCGGCGAAATTGAGCCCATGAAGCAGCTCGGATTCAGCGTCCAGACGATTGGGGAAAAGGTTCGGATCTCCATGGGCGATATGGCGGTGACCGCCTCTAAGTCGTCTTACGAGATCGGACAGGCGGTCGCCAAGATCTCGGACTCTCGCTTCGGCGACGGCATGGCACGACAGGCAAAGACCCTGGAGGGCGCCTGGTCGAATCTGGGCGACACCGTTGACATGGCCCTTTATAAGCTGGGCCAGGGCGGCAGCAACGACGCTGTCCGCAATTCCATCCTGGGCATCACGGATGCTATCCAGCAGGCCACGCCCCAGATCGTCGATTTCGGCAACAAGGCCATCACTGGCTCGATCAGCGCGGCCAAGTTCACCCTGGAGCACCGAGACGCGGTCCTGGCGCTGGCGGGGGCCTACGTCGCTGTCCGAGCCGGCCAAGGCATCGGTGGCATCCAGCAGGAATTCGTGAATCCCAAGATGGGAGACGACGCTGGGTTTGGGTCCAAGGCGCGCGGCGCTCTCGACTATGTGAAGGCTCTCAGCCTTGCTCGTATCGAGGAGGAGGCGTACGCAGAAGGCGCCGTTCGCTCTGCCAAGGCCCGCCTTGCCGTGCTGGAGTCTCAGAACTTCGTGGTTGCGAAGAGCGCCGAGCAGATCGGGCTTGACCAGCAGCTCGCTCAACAGGAACTGGCCGTGTCCCGGGCAACCACCGCCCGCGCCGCCGCCCAAGAGGCCCTCAACCGCGCCATGGCGGCGCAGACTGCTGGCACGGCTGCCGGTGGTGCGTCCCGCGGGCAGCTTTCGAAGGCGGGCGAGTACGTCGATCTCGCGCAAGTCCGGGTGCAGGCTGCGGACGCCTCCCTCCGCGAGGAGCAGGCGGAACTTCGGAGACTGAGCACCCAGCGGGATGCCCAAGTGGTGGACTTCGCCAGCGTGGCGACGGCGAAATCGCGAACCCTCGCCCAGGCCGAGCTTGAAGTGGCCACAGGCAAGCTCACCGACGCCCAGCAGCGGAACACCTTGGCTTCGAAGGCTGGAGAAATGGCCGGTCGGGGATTCTCCGCAGTTGTGACCGCCTTGGGCGGCCCCGTGGGCGCAACCATCGCCGCACTGGGAGTGCTGTCCATCGTTGGGCCGAAGGCCTATCAGGCGCTCCGGAGCGATACGGATAAGGCGTATGACTCTGTTGAGGCATATCTCGTCAAGCTCCGAGAGGAGGTAGCTCTTCTCGATCGAAAGGCAACCCTATCAGCCCAAGGCCGCCAAGGTGAGGCAGGGCTGGGAGACGAAGTTGTCGCAAAGCTTGCGATAGCAGAAAAGAAGTTCGGCGAGCAGCAATCTGCCCTCGAACGGGCCAAGGCTGACTTCAAGACCTACGAATCCGTCAAAGGCACCAGTGATTACGACGATGCCCTGTGGAAGGTCCAACTCGCTCAAGCAGCACTCAATAAGACCCAGGCTGAATATAACGAAATCGTTTCTGTAACCATTCGGAAGCGGGACGAGGCCGCCGCCAAGGAGCGCGACCGCGCAACCAAGTCCAAGGACGACCAGGACGAGGCGCGTCGCCAGAGCGAGGCGCAGCTGAAGGCGGCTCAGGCAGCCCAGGCAGCCCAGAAAATTGCTGAGGAGCAGAAGGCCTTCCTCAAGGACCTCAAGAAGGACAACCTCCTCGGCGCAGCCGAACTCGCGTCTGGCGAATGGTCCGTGCTGACGAAGGCGGACGAGGAGGCGGTCAAAATCAAGACCCTCGCCGAGAAATACCACCTGGCAGGGAAGGAACTGGGGGAGGCGCGCGAGAGGGTCCGTCAGATCTACGAGAAGGCCGAGAGAGAACGTGTGCAGGAACTGGACTCGGAATTTCGTCGGTCTGAGATTGAGGGCGAGAGGTCAAACACCACAAAGCGCGTCCAGGCGCTGTGGGGGACGTTCCAAGTCGCGGCCAAGGGGAGGCAGGATCGAGAGTCCTACGAGGCGGAGGTAAAACGGCTGAAGACCCTCCTTGCTGCAGGCTCGATCTCGCAGACTGAATACAACACGGCGCTCGCAGAGGCTCCCGCTCGATTCCTTGAGGCTGCAAGAGCGGCGAAGGAGTTCAAGGACTCCGTGACCCAACGGTACAACCCGGAGGGGCATGCCCTTGAGCAGATCAAGGCTTTGAGTGCCATCAAGGCTGAGCTGGACCCATCTGTCTATTCCCGTGCCCTGATCGACCTGAGGAAGCAGGCCTCCTACACCTTCGAGGTGATCTATGACGGCGCCGTTCAGCTCGGCGAGGAGGCTGCAGATGCATTCTCGAAGTGGGCCAGTGGCATCAAGGATGTGGAGTGGAACTTCGACAGGATGGCGAGTTCCGTCCTGCGCAACATGGCCAGGATGTATGCCCAGAAGGGCTTCGAGCAGCTGCTCGGGCTGATGTTCTCGTTCGAGTGGGGTGGGCCAGTCACGACAACGACCAGCGTCTTTGGTGACACCCCTCTGGACCCCATTGGAACGTCCTCAACATCGCCAATCTCACTTCCGGCTTCCGGCACTTCAAGGTCCTCAGGTTCTGGGTTCGATTTCGGTGGCGAAGAGACGAATTCGTCTGTTGGCTTTTCGGGACCTGCTCCCTCGATCACCAATCACATCAGCGTCACCATCGCTTCCGACGGCTCAACCAAAACGGATGTCCAGGCCGGTGCCCGGGGGCAGGACATCGCGAAGAGCTTGGAGAGCCACATGAACCAGTGGGCTCTGAAGAACATGCGGCCGGGCGGGCTGCTTCGCCCCGTGTTTGGTGCGAGGTAGGCCATGGCAGATCCGACCCCCGAATTCACGTGGCTCCCGGACTGGTCCCCGCAGATCGGGACCACGCCGCGCATTTTCACGGTCGGCTACGGCGATGGCTACGCCCAGCGCATGGGGCAAGGCCTCAACACGATGCTCAAGCGCGTGCCGCTGTCCTTCTCCGGACGCACGGATGCCGAGGCCAACGTGATCGTGGCGTTCTTCGAGGCCCGCGGCGGTTGCACGCCCTTCACCGCTCAGCTGCGCCTGAGCGACGTCATTCGTAAGTTCGTCACCGACGGAGAGTGGAAGCTCGTTCCCGTCTCCCCAAACAGCAACACCATCACCGTCACCTTTCAGGAGGTCCCTTAAATGTCGGCCACCAACTTCCTCGAGAACCTGATCCAGGACGTGTTCTTGCGTGGGCAGAACGCGACCATCAATGGAAAAACGCTCACCTGGTCCGCTGCGCCGTCGCTCTACGTCGGCCTGATCGGTGGGGCCTCCTTCCCGAATCAGGGTGTGGCCCTGCGCTCCACGGCCTACACCGTCGGGCAGTTCGCGTGGCCCACCACCCCGAACGGCCGCCTCTACAAGTGCACCACGGCTGGCACGACAGGAGCCGGTGAGCCCGCGTGGCCCACCACCAGCGGCGGAACGGTCACGGACGGCGGCGTCGTCTGGACCGAACAGACCGTGGCCCTCGGTGCGATGACCTCTGTGGCACCGGTTGCTGAGCCCTCCGGCAACGCCTACGCGCGGCAGGCCTGGACCTGTTCTCTTGCCGCCGTGATGGGAACCAACCTTGCTGCCTCTGCCTCCGCAAGCACCGGCATCACCGGCACCATCTCAAACCTCTCCGCCGTCCAGTTCCCCGCGGCTACTCCCGCCGCCTGGGGACCCATCTGGGGCATCGCGATCTATGACGCGGCTTCCGGCGCCGGCAACTGCCTCCACTGGTATCCGCTCCAGACCCCCAAGGTCGTCGGCGCCACTGACCAGATGACTTTCGCTGCAGGGGTGGCCAACACCTCGTACGGCGGCATCCAGATCACCCTCGACTGAGGCGGGTATGGCTCAGCTGTTCCAGAACAATTTCAAGGCAAAGCTCGCCGCCCCGCTCTCCGCGGGCGCGACGACAGCCACGCTCGACCAGACAGGCCTGATCACCGTCACGGCTCCCGACTTCATGCTGCTCACCCTTGCCAGCGCGGACGAGAGCAAGATCGAGATCGTGACGGTGACGGCCCACACCGCTGGCAGCTCCGTGGTCGCGATTACCAAGGGCCAGGAAGGCACGGCAGACCAGTCCTGGAGCACCGGCGACAAGGCGGAGCACCGCTTTACGGCCGGATCCGTCCCGTCGACCCAGTGCGCCGTCTACACGGCCGGTGTGAACAGCTTCCCCCGCCCAGCCACGGGCGCGATGCTGCTTCTCGAAGTCGTCGGTGGTGGGGGTGGCGGTGGAGGTGGGGCCAGTGCCAGCGGATACTGCACGCCTGGCGGCGCAGGGGGCGGAGGAGGCGCCCGATTCTGGCGCATGTTCCGAATTGCCGATTTGACGTTCCCTCTCCAATGCACGGTCGGAGCTGGCGGGAACGGCGGGAACGGAAACACCGGCGCGGACGGAACCAACGGCAGCGCCGGCGGCATGAGCACGATCAAGGACAACAACGGCGCCGGGATCACGCTGGTCAACGCGAATGGAGGTAGCGGTGGCGCTGGTGCCTTCGCCACATCTACTACCGCCAACACCAACGCCGGAGGGCCGGGCGGTTCTGTCTCGGGGGCTACGGTAAACCTCGCTGGAGCGCTGGCATTGGGCCTCGCTGCCTCGAGCAGCACCGGGTATGGAAGTGCGGAATTTGCTGGAGGTCTCGGGGGGAAGAGCGCGAGCTCTGTAGGAGACGTTGCCACCGCCACCCCTGGATACGCCTCGATCATTGGGGGTGGCGGTGGAGGTGCCGGTGGAGGTTTCGGCTCTGGCTATGCCGCCCCGCAGGCTGGTGGCGCAGTTGGCACCTGGGGGTCCGGTGGCGGCGGGGCGGCTGGAGTCAATGGATCCGCACCGACGGCTGGCTTTGCAGGGACCGGAGGTGCGCTGTCTGGGACCGGCGGAGGTGGAGGCGGCATCAGCACGTCCGGTGGTGTCGGAACGAACGGAGGCAACGGCGGTGCTCCCGGTGGCGGTGGAGGCGGCGGATCCGCGAGCAGTACTGGTGTGAAGGCCGGCAATGGCGGAACCGGTGGCCGCGGAGAAATCCGCATCTACGTGTGGTGAGGGGTGACGCATGAGAGCAGCAATCGTCAACGAAAACGTCGTCGTCAACGTGGTGGAGACTGAGACCCTCGCCATCCCGGGGCTGACCCTGGTCGACATCACTGCCCATCAGGAGGTGGGACCGGGTTGGCTATACAACGGAACGGACTTCTTCGTTCCGGAGGCTCCCAGGGGAGCCCCGAGGATCCCGCTCGGGATCGTGCTTGCCGGGGCAAGCCAGATTGAGAGCACGCGGTACGCCTGCGACATCGGTACGGAATTGACCGCCACCGTCACGACTGCCCTGAACGGGAGTTTCCATCTCCCCTTGGAGGTGGACGGAGGCCGCACAACCCCGGTCTTCGTTTCCATTGAGAACGGCACTGGTGTCGTGAAGTGGACCCCCAAAGAGCCGGGGTTCTACCGGATCCGGGAGGAAACCATCAACCGGGATCTACCTCCACATCTGCACCTTGCCTTCGCGGGCCTGACCATCGTCGTGAGGTAGGAGGCCCCCATGTTCTACACCTTCGACCTATACGGCTGGTTCACGGGGGAATCCGAAACACCCACGGACCGGTGCACCTCCATCGTGCCGCCCGAGGAGACCGAGACCCTCAAGGCGAACTTCCGGGGATCGGATTGGGTGCTTCTGGACCGAGAGGCCTACATGGTCGCTCGGTTCCCCCAGCTTCAAGCCCCCCACATCGTGATCACGAGCTGCACGGTGGGTGAGGCCCACACCGGTCATCCGGACCTGGAACTGAAGCACGAGGACGGCGAGATAACCATCCCGGCCGGTGCCGAGCTCACTGTCAACTTCGAGATCCAGGTGATGGGGAAGCGCGCCTGCGTGGACCGGAAGTGGCGTGTTCCGCTCCAGCCGCTGGACTTCGCGGGCATGCCCAACGGCAACGCTCGCTGGGTCTTCGCCAGGGTCAAGGACGGCGCGGGAGTGCTGGTCTACCAGACCAAGGCTGGCGTCTCCGAAAAGCTCCTCTTCACCGAGGAGGTCGTCAACTCGGGCTTCAAGCCCGGGGAACAGCGCCTCCTGCTGGACCGGCCTTTGGCCGCCTTCGTCATGGAATGACCCGATGAACCCAGTGCGCCTTTACTACTGGAATGGGCGGGGCCCGGTCGGCTCCGTGGTTCGGCACGCCACCTCCTCCCAGTGGGACCATGTGGCGGTCGCTGTGGAGTGGGACGGCCTCACCTGCTACTTCGAGAGCTACCCACGGTCCGGCTTCCGCCTGGTGCCCGTGGAAGGCGATGCGCTTCCGGACGGTGTCCAGGAGACCGGTCTCGATTGGCAACCCGGCCAGATCGCCACGGTCATGAAGACGTTGTCCCGTCGGCGCTACTCCGTGTGGAACGGGATTCTCGCGGCCATCGGCATCAATCGAAAATCCGAGGCTGTCGAGTGTGCCCAGGCGGCCGCCATCATCCTCAGCATCCTGGGTTTGCTGATGGACCCAATTCCCGAGCCGCAGCAGGTCGCAATCGAAGTGGAGCGGAAGACGGGGCATCCAGTGAAGCTCACGAGGCGCTGAGATGCTCCTGAACGCAAGCACCCTCAACACGGCCGAGATCAACTCCGAGGAGGCCTCCGGATGCTGGGCCTACGTTCAGAACCGGTTCGGTTTCGCTGGGGCCGTCCTGGCTTCTGTGGTCGTCTCGGTCTCTGTGGCGGGGGCGGCGCGCTACGGGTTCAGTGGATCTCCCGGCCCAACGCTGGTCCGGCCCTTGGCCATCTCCGGGGCCTTTGGGCATACCGGATCCGGAGTGGCTTCTCTGGCGTGTGGTTCCAAGGTTCAGTCCGGGTACGGATTCTTCGGGGCTCCGAACCTCGGCCAGAACTACGCCGTCAAGTCCACTGGGGCATACGGATTCACCGCCAACATCATCGGTATCCCGGTCAATTGGAGGGCCTACGGCAGCTATGGCTTCCGGGGCAGCGTGCAGGGTTCCGTGCTTCAGACCCACAGGGTCTACGGCCAGTTCGGGTTCACGGGGAACACCACGCAGTTGCTCAAGCAGAGCGGGACCGTCTTCGGATTGGCACAGTTCTCCGGGACATCCCTGGCGATCCTTGCCGCGGCTGGGGAGGTCAGGGGCACCTTCGGTGCGAAGGGCAACCTCCTGGCCTCCCTGGCGGCATCCGCCGTCAGCCAGGGTGCATTCGGGTTCTCGGCGATGACCGCATCCGCCATCGCACTTGCATCCAGGACATCCGGGCAGTTCGCCTTCTCGGCAATGGCGGCGGTCGGCATCCGCTCGTCGGTGGCTGTGCTCGGTCGGTTCGCCTACACCGCAACGGCCGCACAGACTGTGCTGAGACCGACTTCGGTCATTGGCCAATTCGCCTTCAGCAGTGCCACCAAGACCAAGGTCTCTCTGGCTGGATCGACGGCTGGCCGTTGCGCCTACTCCGGGGTCGCCAATGCCGATGTCAGGCACGTCTTCTTCAACTGGGTCGAGGGCGTTGGCTTCCGCGTGATCCAGGACCCCGCGGTCAACGGCCTTGCCCAGGGCGGAATCAAGCGTGATGCGCTGATGGCCGCGATTCAGAGGATGGGCTTATGAGCCAGCTCTTCGATTCCCTCGTCCGGTTCTACGAGATCGACCTTTCGCGGGTGGGCGGGGGGATCCTCTACTTTCATCCGGGGCTCAATGAATTCGGGCAGCCGATGGTCTGGGGCGGCCGCACCTATCAACCATTCCCCATCACCATCGAAGGCATCGAGTACGACGGGCAGGGCAGGCTTCCGAGGCCAACCCTGACCGTCTCTAACCTCACGGGTCAGCTGGGCGGGTTGGTCCGGGCCTACAAGGACCTGAACGGATGCCTGCTCACCCACCGGATGACCCTGGGGCGCTTCCTCGATGCGACCAACTACCGCGATGGGAACCCGGACGCAAACCCATCCCTGGAGTTCCCGAAGGAGATCTACATCTTCGAGCGGAAGGCCGAGGAGACCCGGGAATACATCAAGTTCGAGTTGGCGTCGGCCCTGGACCTGGAGGGGCAGCGCCTGCCGAAGCGGAACTACAACGCCAACTACTGCCCCCACGAATACCGCGGCCCCCTGTGTGGGTACCTCGGGACCAGCTATTTCGACGAGGGCGACCACCCGGTCACGGACCCCCTGAAGGATCGGTGCGGCCGGCGCCTCGGCTCCTGCGAGTGCCGGTTCGGCAAGAACAACGAGCTTCCCTACGGCGGGTTCCCCGGCGTGGGCCTGATCACGCGAGGCTGACGATGTTTCCTCTCGAAGACGCCATCGTTCACGCCGCGGCATGTTTCCCCCGGGAGGCCTGCGGTGTCTGGGTTGAGCAGGGCGGCCAGCTCGTCTTCCGGGCCTGCCAGCCCTCGAGGGTGGCGGACCACTTCGCCATCTCGCCTCGTGAGTGGCTGGACGCTGAGAAGTCCGGGGTCATGCGGGGCTTTTTCCATGTGCATCCCGAACACCCTCCCGTCCCCTCGCCCGGGGACCTGGTCGCGATCGAGGCCTGGGGACTGCCCTGGGTGATCATGTCCTGGCCCTCCCAGGAGTGGGCGGTCTTCGAGCCCATGGGGCGCCGGGTGGACCTCCTCGGCCGCACCTTCGAGCACGGCAGCACCGACTGCTTCGGGCTGATCCGGGACTACTACCGCCGCCTGGGCGTGGAGCTGCCCGACGTCCATCGATGGAACGGCTGGTGGAAGCAGGGCCGCAGCCTCTACATGGAGCACCTCGAGGAGGCCGGCTTTTCCGTCGTACGGGGTGAGCCACAGCTCCACGACATGATCCTGATCCAGATCGATTCCATGGAGCCCAACCACGGCGCGATCTACCTGGGCGACAACCGAATCCTGCACCACCGCGACAGCTCGAAGGGGCATGCCCTGAGCACGCGCGCGGTCTACGGCGACTACTGGCGCAAGGCCACCACCCACATTGCGAGGCACCGCGACCTATGCTGAACGCTGACCGCCCCACCCGCGTCGAGCTGCACGGCCCTCTGGGCGCCAGATTCGGCCGCGAACACCTCCTTTACGTGTCGAGTCCTGGGGAAGCCATGCGCGCCCTGGACAGTCAGCACCGAGGTTTTCGAGCTGCCATGACCCAGCCCGGGGCGTGCTACGCCCTGTTGGCGGGGGACCGAGAAATACCCATCGAGGCCATTCGGCTCGAGACGGGCACCTTGGACCTACATGTGGTTCCGATCGTTGAGGGGAACAAGGACGAGTTCGGCCAGATTCTGATGGGCGTGGCGATCATGGTCGCGTCCTACTACACGTTCGGGGCGGCCGGATGGGCGGTTGGAGCCGGGATGAGCGCTGGGACGGCGGCCGCCTTCGGGACCGCCTTCACAGGGATGGGCATGTCCCTCGCCATCGGCGGGATTGCCCGGCTACTGTCCGACGCCCCTGGTGCCCTCAGCCCCAACGAACGGCCGGAGAACAAACCCAGCTCGCTTTTCAGCGGGCCCGTGAACACGATCAGCCAGAACCACCCCATCCAGCTCTGCTACGGCGAGGTGGAGATCGGAAGTGCCGTGATCGCCACCATGCTCGACAACGCAGACGCGGCCTATCAGCCACAGGCTGGGGAGTGGGGCGTTGCCGAGTCTGCGCTTGTCGAGGTCTCGGGTGGGGGCACGATGGCCGCAAGCTCCATCTCGACCGGCAGCGGGTTCATCCGATGGACCAAGAGAGATGGCACGATCCACGAGTGCGCGGCCTACAGCGTGGAGAAGGGTTTCGGCACAACCTACACCATTGCGGCCGGGGCCAAGACGCTCGAACTGGGGGCACAGGATCAAATGGTCCTGCAGAGTGGGAGCTACATCACTGCCTCAGACCTCAAGGTCGGGGATGTTCTCAAGACCGGCGACACGATCACGGCCGCACCCGTTCGCAACGTCAGAAACGCTCTCGTTGCGATCACTGTTCACAGCTTGCTTTCCGTAGACCCTGCGACACCTCCAGGGCCAGAGGAGAGCGACATGGATTACATGGTCGTGAACGGGCTGCCTGTGCGCGCCAACGTCTACGTCCCCCTCCCCCCTGATGACCGAAATACCGAGCAGTAGGAGATAGCGATGGGCGGCAAGAGCGGCGGTGGATCTGCACATACCCCTTACGTGGCTACGGACACGCTCCGGAGCGTGGCGAACGCCTACGTGATGGATGCCTTGTGTGAGGGGCCGATCGGGGGGTTCCCGGATCCGCAGTACCCCGAGAAATACATCAAGCTCAACGGCACCCCTATCCAGAACGAGGATGGGACCTACAACTTCCAGAACGTGAAGGTCGACTGGCGATTGGGCTTCCCCGACCAGAGCTACATTCCGGGCTTCTTCATCGCCAGCAGCGAGATCTCACAGTCTGTGGGCCTTCCGACCCAAGTGAAGGCCTCCAGGTCCGTCACGGTCACGGTGAACGAGCCCGGAGCAGACGAGTTGATGTTGCGGTTCTCGCTGGCCGGTCTCCAGGAGTCGAAGACCAACGGTGACGTTGTGGGTGCCAAGGTCGAGATCAAGGTCGAGATCAAGGACTCGTCTCCCGGTTCGGGGTGGGTCGAGGTTTCCAAGCTTCCTGGCTTCCCGAAGATCAAGGACGGTAAGGCCAGCTCCAAGTACGAGTGGAGCGCTCGGGTGGCCCTTGACCAGGCAGGGCCGAATGCCCCGTGGCAGATTCGGGTGTCCCGCGTGACTCCGGACAGCAGTTCCCAGACGCTGGTGAACGACACCTGGTTCGAGGGCTTGGCGGTCATCAAGAACCAGAAGCTCCGCTACCCCTGTGTGGCGCTGTGCGCTGTGAAGGCCGATGCGGCTCAGTTCAACGCGATCCCAAACCGGTCCTATCACATCCGCGGCATGATCATTCGGGTTCCCTCGAACTACGACCCCGTCTCGCGGATATACACAGGGAACTGGGATGGCTCCTTCAAGATGGCCTGGAGCAGCAACCCCGCCTGGTGTTTCTACGACCTCCTGGTGGAAAGTCGCTACGGCCTTGGGGACTGGATCCGGCCCGAAATGGTCGACAAGTGGGGCCTCTACGAGATCGGAAAGTACTGCGACGAGCTCGTGCCCAGCGGCCGCAAGGATGACTCGGGAAAGGACATCCTGGAGCCCCGATTCGCTCTGAACTGCTACATCCAGACCCAGGAAGAAGCCGTCAAGGTCGTTCAGATGATGGCCTCCAGCTTCCACGCGATGACCTACTGGGCCTCCGGAGCCGTGTTCGCAGCCCAGGATCGCCCCCTCGATCCGAGCTACCTCTTCACCCCCGCCAACGTGAAGGAGGGGCGCTTTGTCTACTCGTCCACGGCGAGGCGGGCGCGGCACAACGCGATCGTCGTCCAATGGAACGACCCCGAAAATACCTACAAGCTCGAGCCGGAACTCTTCGAGATGGAGGACGCCATCCGAGAGACGGGCTTCCGTTTCCCCACGGACCGCGTCGCCTTCGGGTGCACCAGCCGTGGGCAGGCCCTTCGCGATGCTCGCTGGACGCTTTTCTCGGAGAACTTCCAGCCCGAAGTTGTCACCTTTGGGGTCGGCATGGAGGGGGCTCAGCTGCGACCTGGCGACATTGTGGCCGCCATGGATCCGACTCGGTCAGGCAAGTCCTGGGGAGGCCGCGTGCGGTCCAGGAATGGTGCCGAGATCCAGCTCGACCGCGAAGTGACGCTTGAGGCGGGCCAGCACAACCTCATCATCACCACCTCCATCGGGACGATCACAGAGGGGGTGGTTGTGACCCCAGCTGGCACTACGGATCGGGTCACCCTGGATCGGCTCGATGTCGACGTCTTCGAAGGGGCCGTGTGGATCCTTGCCTCGGAGAACACGGCTCCGGAGCTCTGGCGGGTCGTGTCCGTCGTGATGGAGGGGGAAGGGGAATACAGCGTCACAGCCGCATTCCACTGCCCCGAAAAGTTCGACTGGATCGAGAAGGGCCTTGTGCTGGAGGACCGGAGGAAGTGGACGGGATCCGACCCCGCTTCTCAGCCCCTGCGCCCGCCCCAAGGCTTGGTCCTCTCCGAGTACCTCTACAAGGACAAGGAGGACCTCAAGGTCGGTGTCCATGCCCAGTGGGCCGGCGGCGAGGACGGCGTCCGATTCCTTCCGTCTTGGCGCCGGGATAACGAGAACTGGGTGGACCTTCCCGCCACGAGCTTGTTCACCCTGGACGTCCGGCCCGTCGAGGCACCGTGTTCCTTCACCCTGGCAATCCGGGCCCAGAACCTGAAGGGCGAAACAACCCAGCCGACCACGGCCACCTTGAACGTTCTCGGGAAGCAGCAGCCACCGAAGAACGTGACAAACCTCAAGGTCAAATTGGACGACAGCGTCATCAAGCTCACCTGGGACGTGAGCGATGAGTTGGACGTCCCAGGTACCGAGATTCGTGAGGGGGGCACCTCTTGGGAGACGGCGACGCTGGTTGCCAAGGACGTCCCAAACGGGCTGCTGACGCTGGACCTTGCCAACACGCGGTCCACGACCTTCTGGGCAAAGCACCGCGACACATGGACCCCTCCGAATTACAGCCTCGTAGCTGCACGTGTGGATCTGGACATCTACAGTCCCGTGGATGGCGACGTGCTCAGCGTGGCCCGGAAGCGGGAACTGGCCCTGCAGTGGGCGGTGATCCTCGCCGAGCAGACCCGCCTGGATGCCCTCGCGAACAGCTACGGGATTAACCACGGCGCATACGACACGGCGATCGCGGCCGTTCCTACGTTCTTCAGCACACGCAACCAACCCAAGGCATGGACCGACTTCTCAGGCCCGACTTACCTCGGGGCCGGCGGTGGGGCTCTGCTTACTCAGCTCTTCAACACCATCAAGGACGAGCAGGTCAAGCTCTCCGCAGCGGTGGCGGTCGGGAACATGGCCTTCAGCATCGCCTCCGGCGCGACCGACGCCATGCTCAAGTCGGGATACCTCGATGGCAACGGCAAGGTCCGCTGGGACAAGCTCCAGATGGCCGTCCAGACCATCTTCGCGAGCCAGCTCTACATCGCGAACTGGGACAACCTCATCCCCAACCCAAACAGCGAGCAACCGGCTCCCTCTGGTGGGTGGCCCTCTGGCGTCCTCGAGGGCGCTGGCGTGGTCTACGGCAATGCGGCCGACGGCAGCTACTGCCGCTACATCCCTCCGTACAGCACCCTGGTCTTGACTAGCCAGATCCCATGCGGATCCGGGGATCAGTTCGCCTTCCGGGCCCAGCTCAAGGGCAGCGGAGGCACCATCGGCATCCGCTTCAACGGCTCCCAGGTGGCCACGGCAACCAGCTCGAGCGCGCCCTACCAGACCAAGGAGTGCGCCACGACGACCGGCGCCCCCGGAGGGACCACCTACGTGGACTTCGTCATCACGGCCGGGTCCACGGGCATTTATGCCGACAACCTCTACGCGAGGCGCATGAACGATGGCCTGCTCCAAGTGGATGGCAGCGTAAAGGCCCAGCACCTCGAGGCGGTCATGGCTATTACGGGCGTCATCAAGAGCCCGAACTGGCAGGCAGGTACGGGCGTGGCGGCCCCCCAAGGCTTCTACCTCAGCGGACCAGCCTTCACGTCCTACGGCCTGGGTGGGTTTTCCCAGCAGGTGAATCTGGAGTTGGGACGCGGCATCAACCTTGGCGGGTATTTCCTGGGGGAGAGCATGGATCGCCTATGGAATGCAATGAACCGTGTCATCAACGGTACCATCGGCGGCACCATGGACATCAATCCCTGGAGCGTGAGTAGCGGGTGGGGGGGCTGGATTCAGGGCGTGGACACCCTCAATGGGCTTAGCGTCGCCCAATACGGCAATGGATTCCCCGTGTCTTACAACTACGCGGGCAACGAGGGTAGCCTGCGCACCCTTGCCAAGAAGGGCTCCAGCAGCGGCTTCTCCAGTAACAGCTTCTCGCAATCCCTGGTGCTGCCGAAGCCGTCACCTCAGGGTGGCGCGACAGTGACCATCAAAGCGGCGCTGGCCCTTGCCCAAAGCAATGCCGGATCAGACAGCGTCACGGGACAGGTGTCCATCTTCCTATACAGTCCTGCGGGCGGATCCTACTCCGTGGGCACGCTGAACCTGAACTACAGCGGGGCAGTGGTCAATGTCACCAGCGGGACGCCAAGCCTGAATTGGCAGATCGGATCCTGGGACGTCACCAGCATCCTCAATGCAGGTGGCCCGGGCGATTGGCGGATCGCTGTAAGTTGCCTCGCCGATGCCCGAGGTGCCGCAGACGCCAGCTCCGTCGCGGTTCTTTTCGCCGACGAGATCAAGCTGGTGGTCTGAATCGAAAAACGCTACGACCCGCCCTTGAGGTCGGGGTGGTTCCTTTTCCCCCACTCAAGGGCAGCATGGCGGAGTGCGTCCTGGCGTGACAGCTTGGACGCCGCCGCCGCTTCATCGAACCAGTCTCGAAAATCCTCCGGGGCCCATGCCTGAAGAGGAACCAACTCTGGACGGTTCTCCTCTTCGATCCTTGGTCGGCCCAGCGGCGGGAATGGGGATGGAACGTTGCGGCTCACCCCCCAAGCCTCAGACAAAAAACCCTAGTAGGGCTTTCGTCTACGACTTCACGTCGCCGCCTCGCCTCTGCCAGAAAAGGCGCTCAGGCCCCTGGATCAGATCCAACATCGTTTGTCGGATGTGCAGGTGGTTGTAGTCCGTAGCGGTAGACGTGAAAAGTCCGTAGGCCATGGCAGCGCTCTCGGGAGCAGTTGGTACCCCGGCCAATGCCCCAAGCACCGCCAATTCGAAAGCATCACGGCATCCACACTCCCGGAGGGCGATAGACCAAGCCCGCCAAAGGACCGGAGGCGTGAGGGCATCGGCGAGGTTCTGGGCTCTTCGCGGGAGGGGCGCACCCAACTCTGCGCGACAACCATCAATCGCGGCGTGCAACTGCCGCACGGCTTCAAGGCATGCCAGCTTGCGAATGTGGTCGAGCCCACCGGGGTAGTACTTGTAGACAGACCAGATCGAGACACCGAGGTCCAATGCCAGTGCATCAACGCTCAGGCAGCCTTCGGCCAGCAGGCCAACCGCAGCCTGAACCGCCCTGCCGGTTTTTGACCGAACCGCCTTTCTCATTGGAAAGTTCTTCGGCAATAACCATAGATATATCAATCTATAAGAATATTACAACTATCATTTGGACACTTGATTCCGTTATTAAACACGTGCGTATACGTTGGTTTTTGTGGTCGATGACGAAAACAGTTCATGACGACCCCAACAGACAAGTAGGAGAGGCGTCGTGACGGAGCTAGGCCCAAGGCCGGGAGTTGAAATTGTCGTGATCCCACGCGTCCGCTGTTGGGCTTGGTGGCCACCAGACCTATCTCAGGGTCTCCCTGGCATCCTCGGGATTCCGAAGGCAGAGGACACAGAGGCGGCGCTTGATTGGTTGGCGCGGCTGAATGCCTAGCGGATCTATTTCTTGGAGCCAGGTCGGCGGGGCTTCTCGCGAGCTGGTTCTTTCTTTTTGGGGTTCCCCAGCATTGCGGCCGCCAGCTTCTTGGAGGTTGCCTGGGCAACCTGGGCCGCCGGCGACGGGGCGACATGGGCGTAGCGCTGGGTGGTGGCCTGGTGCTTGTGCCCCATCACGGCCCCGATGGTCTGCAGCGCGTGGCCGCCCGTCGTGGCGGTCGCCCCCCAGGTGTGACGCAGGTCGTGGATATGGACGTCGGTGACATCCACTCCCCCCTCCTTGGAAGCCGTGTCTCGGACCAGAAACCAAGCCTTGTCGACCGTCCGGATCGACTTCCCATCCGACCGGCCCGGGAATACCCAGGTCATCCCATCATCCTTTATGTCATGCAGGTGCTGGAGCAGCTCAACTGCGGGGTCGCCAAGGGGGATCTGTTTCGCGTAGGAGAAACCACCGGTCTTGTGGTCCTTGGGCCCGAAGCCCAGGCGCTTCCCTTCGAGGTCGACCTGGTCCCAGCGGAGCTTCGTGATCTCGCTCTTCCGGGCCCCCGTCAGGATGATCAATCGCAGGCAGTCCGCTGACGAGTCACCGAGGGTCCGCTCCAGCTTGTCGAGGGTCGAACCGACCGCCAGCAGCTCCGCATCTGTGAGGTATCGGTGGCGAGCTGCTGTGCGATAGCGCTTCCGGTGCTGGCATGGGTTCGTCCCCAGTTCACGCTCGCCCCATTCCTCTGTGTATTTGCAGATGAGGGAAAGCACGACCAGAGTCACGTTGGCCTTCCTCGGGGTTGCACGGAGGCCGTGGTGCAACCGCGCCACATCGGCGGGGGTGAGTTCTTTGATGGTGAGGTTCCCCAACTCAGGAATGATTTCGTCCAGCACCAGGTGCTTGTAGTCCTTGAAGGTGCTGGTGCGCACGTGGGGCTCGTGCTCCTCAAGCATCTTCTCTGCTGCCTCCTTCACGGTCATGGCCGTTCGGCGGGCCCTGACCTCCTGGGCTGGGTCCTTCCCCTGGCCGACCTGATCTCGGATGGCGGAGGCCCTCTTTCGGGCGGCGTCGATGGTCATCTCCCCGAAACGCCCCAGTTTCATCCATACCTGGCGCTTGCCCACCCGGTGCTTGAAGACGAATGTCTTCACCCCGCCCGGAGTGATCCGGAGCGCAAGGCCGGGTGTATCCTCGTCCCACACGTTGAGGATCTTCTCGGGATCCGGGACTAGAGCGATCAAGTCCGCTTTTTTGAATTCCATCTTCACGGTCTGCCCCCGCGTGGTTTGCAACCACTATGCAACCACCTCGGGACGGAAACGGTCAAAGATTGAGTAACACGGTGTGGTTAAATGCCTGACTCCACTGGGTTCGTGGAAGTTGGTTTAAGGCCGTCGAACATTCGCCACACGACTCGAAATCAGGTTTACGAGCGATCGTAACTGGGGTTCGAATCCCTATCTCTCCGCCAATGGAAGCCCCGCCACCACTCGGTTGCGGGGCTTTTAAGTCTGACTTCTGAGTTTGGATGGCTCCCCCTGGCTTGGGCCCAGTCGCCGTCGGCGGATTCGGGTCGAACGTGTCTAGCATTCAAGCGCTTCTGGCGGGTTGAATTCGCGCATGTTAAGAGGGCTTGCTCTTTGGTGCCTGTGACTGCGGATGGAAGGTGATTTGGGGACATGGTGCTCGCAGTGGTCTTCACAGGGCTAAAGGGGAAATGCCGTGGCATGTGGTTCGGGTGCGGTGTGTGTGGGGCAAAAAGTTCTTGCATCCAGGGTGCGTCGTGTTAGTCTAGTCATCTGGCCGCGATCGAGGTTGCG
>CAYQAS010000017.1:0-49281 GCA_964415525.1 uncultured Solibacteraceae bacterium | reverse complement strand
TAGGTCGCTGCGACGTTAACATCAACACACGCCCCCGAAGTACTTCGGGGGCGTTTCTGTACCTGCGTGTAGGTGACGTCGCGCGCTAACAATCCTGGGAAATCCACTCGTTGGTCGAACCGACCCGGGCCACGCGGCGGAAGTGACCGATCAGTGGAATCCTGAATTTATAACGCCTCAGCTGGATCTTGAACCCCGGAGGCATGTTGTGTCGTTCCTCCTGGGCCTTGCGAAACGGTCCTGATCCTCAGCCCAGGGAGGTCTTGAGCGCTGTCAGGCGACGCCGAATCTCATCTCGCCCTGTTCGGAAGCGTTCCCGAAGCTGCTCCGGAAGGAGGTTCGGGTCATCGCTGGCAGGATCCGAGATGGGCCAATGTAGGCGCTCTGCTTGACCGAGGAATGCGGGGCAAACCTCCTCGGCGCATAAGGTGATGACGAGGTCCACCGTTGCGGGATCGATGTCCTGAACGCTCTTGGACCGGTGGGCGGTAGCGTCGATGCCAACCTCCCGCAGCACTTCGATGGCGTACGGATTCACATGGCTGGGGCGACTCCCCGCACTCTGGATTTGGAAGCCGGGGAACATCTGGCGAGCCAGTCCCTCGCCCATCTGGGAGCGGGCGCTGTTGGCGACGCACAGGAACAGGATGCGGGTGGGTCTCATTCAATAATCCTCATGCGGCATGCGCAACCTCCCTGAAGCATCTTCGAGGGGTCTTCGCAGGTGGGGAGACCGGCGTCCTGCCAAGCCTCGAAACCGCCGTTAAGCACGGCGACATCGTCACGGCCTTGCTCCTTCAGGAACAGAGCCGCGCGTTTGCTGTAAATGCCGACCGCATCTACCAGGATCAGGGGAGCGTCGATGGGTAGCTGGTGCCAGTCGGATCGCCAACGTCCGTATTCCAGGTAAATCACGTCCGGCAGGTCGATGGACTTCATGAGCACAAGCAGCGGCTGGCGCAGGTCGACGATGCGGGCGCCATTCTCCAGATCCCTTGGGAGATCTGTCGCATCGAGGAAATGAATACCTTCGATCACAAGACCTTGCCCGAAAAAGGGATCCGGCATCTCATGGCTCCTGAGTGGGGCAACAGCCTGCAGAACTGACAGTGTCTGTCTCATTCG
This sequence comes from uncultured Solibacteraceae bacterium, assembly GCA_964415525.1. Taxonomy (GTDB): domain Bacteria; phylum Acidobacteriota; class Holophagae; order Holophagales; family Holophagaceae; genus CAZPUI01. The sequence continues at coordinate 48,156 of CAYQAS010000017.1, read as the reverse complement.
GGTACCAGCGCCGCTTCAGCCAGAATGCGACGTTCACCAGGCTGATGAGCACGGGAACTTCCACCAGTGGACCGATCACAGCCGCGAAGGCAGCCCCGTGCTGGAGGCCGAAGATGGCCACGGCGACGGCGATGGCCAGTTCGAAGTTGTTGCTGGCGGCGGTGAAGGACAGGGTCGCGCTCTGGGGATAGGTGGCGCCCACCTTCTTGGACATCCAGAAGCTCACCAGGAACATCACCACGAAGTAGATGAGCAGCGGCGCTGCAACCCGGAGCACGTCAAAGGGCCGCGCCACGATCTGGCGGCCCTGGAGGCTGAACATCGCAACGATGGTGAAGAGCAGTGCGATCAGCGTGAGTGGGCTGATCCTGGGCACGAAGACCCGGTGGTACCAGTCGAGGCCCTTGGCCCTTCCGAGTGCGAAGCGTGTGACGAAGCCGGCGATGAAGGGGATGCCCAAGTAGATGAACACGCTCTTCGCGATGGCACCCATGGTGACCTTGCTCAGGTCCACATCTCCGAGATGCAGGCCCACGGCTCCCGGCAGCACCTTGATGAAGAACCATGCGTAGAGGCTGAAGCCCAGCACCTGGAAGATGGAATTGAATGCCACGAGCCCCGCACAGTATTCCGTATCGCCGTTGGCGAGGTCGTTCCACACGATGACCATGGCGATGCAGCGGGCGAGCCCGATGAGGATCAGGCCCACCATCAGCTCAGGGCGGTCCCGCAGGAACACCGACGCCAGGCCGAACATGAGCAGAGGTCCCACGATCCAGTTCTGCACCAGCGACAGCAGCAGCACCTTGCGGTTCTCGAAGACCAGGTGCAGCTCCTCGTATTTCACCTTCGCCAGCGGCGGATACATCATCACGATGAGGCCGATGGCCAGCGGAACGCTGGTGGTGCCCACGTTCCAGGCGTTCAGCACCGTGTTGAAGCCCGGTGCGGCGTAGCCGAGGAGTACGCCCACACCCATGGCCAGAAAGATCCACAGCGTGAGGTAGCGGTCTAGAAATGACAGGCGTTTCGCTTCGGACATGGGGAAGCTCCAGGAGTCGTCGTCAACGCTGGGATGCGCAAGTGGGGCGCGCGGGAATGCTAAGACAATCGGCGTCGCTACAGCCGCTCCCGCAGCAGTCCTCCCAGAGGCAGGCGGTGAGGTCCCGCAGGTGATCGAACTGGGCGGCGTAGCGAAGGGTGGTGCCCTGGCGGGTCGCCCGGATCAACCCGGCATGCGACAGCTCGGCGAGATGGTGGCTCAGGGTTGAGGATGGAATGCCCAGGCGCTGCTGGACTTCGCCCGCAGGAGTGCCCTCCAGGGGCCCCTGGACCACAAGCCGAACGATGGAAAGCCGGGCGATGTGTCCAAGTGCCTTGAGTCGCTTGACCTGCACGTCTAAATCGAAATCATTGGCCGTCATGGTTGAAATTCTATGGTTTTGGAAATATGGATACAAGATGCTTCGCCTCCTGAGACAAAGGGGGCCGTGAATGGTGGCGCATTCGGAGGCGCCAATGCGCCGAGCCCTTCGGGCTGGAGCGGCGGCCTGTGCATCTCGTCGCTAGGCTCATCGGAGCTTGTGCCGCCACGCTCTTCCGCGATCTCCTTGGTCGCGGACCCGGCGCGGTCCAAGTTCAATACTTGGACGGGCTCCTTGTGTGTATGGGGAAGGGTGGGTGCTGGTCGGGCAATTGCGTGATTCCTTCCGTACCGTGCTTGTCTGGGAGCGGGGGCGAGCCTCCCTGGGGTAGGGTGATCCTTGGGAGTGGAAATGACCTGGATGCGGCGGTGGCTGGCGTGGTCGGTCCTTGGGGCGCTGAGCGTCGCAGGTTGCCGACGGCATGGGCCTGAGGCCCCGCCGGTCATCGTCGCCGCCGCGGATCTGCGCTTTGCGCTGGAGGAGATCGAAGGCCATTTTTCCAAGGACACTGGCCATCGGGTCCGGCTCTCCTTCGGGAGTTCCGGCAACATCGCTAGGCAGATCGAGCAGGGAGCTCCCTATCAAGTGTTTCTCTCGGCAGACGAAGCGCTCGTCCACCGCCTGCAGCAGGCTGGGCGCACGGAAGGTGCGAGCGTCGTATACGGCATCGGACGCATCGGCTGGTTCGTGCCCAAGGGGTCGCCCGTGGAGGCGGGGAAGGGGGTCTCAGGCATCGGAGCCGCTCTGGGAGATGGGCGGCTGCGGGCCTTCGCCATCGCCCAACCGGATCATGCTCCTTACGGCATGCGGGCGCGAGAAGCCCTGCAGCACGCCGGAATGTGGGACAACCTGAGGCCCCATCTCGTCTACGGCGAGAACATCGCGCAGGCGGCTCAGTTCACCCTGTCCGGCGAGGCCCAGGCGGGGATCATCGCATACAGCCTCGCGCTGGCACCGGCCTTTCGCGGCCAGGGGTATTTCGAGCTGATCCAGGCGGATTGGCATCGCCCTCTTGTGCAGCGGATGGTGCTGCTGAAAGGCGCAGGCCCCGTGGCGCGCCGACTCTACGCGTATCTTCAGGAGCCCGCGGCGAGGGCCACGCTACGGAAATACGGCTTCGCGCTTCCGGGTGAGGACCGCTGAGATGGACGCAACGGCCTTCCGCCTCTCCTTTGAACTGGCCCTCTGGACCCTGCTGATCCTGGGCCCCATCGGCATCTTCGGGGGGCGCGTCCTCGCCCGCAGCCGATTCCGGGGACGCAGCGTGCTAGAGGCCCTGGTGGCGCTGCCGCTCGTCCTCCCTCCCACCGTGCTCGGCTACTACCTGCTGGTGGGTTTCAGCACACGGAATCCCCTGGGGCACGCTTTCGCGATGGTCATGGGGCGGCCTTTGGCGTTCTCCTTCGTGGGCCTGGTGGTGGCATCGCTCCTCTTCAACCTGCCCTTCGCCGTCCAGCCTATGCAGCGCGCCTTCGAGGCCATCCCGCGAGATGTGTTAGAGGCGGCGGACTGCTGCGGCCTCTCCCGCTGGCGCAAGTTCTGGCGCATCGAGCTGCCCCTGGCCTGGCCGGGAATCGTGGGCGGGCTGGTGCTCACGTTCGTCCATACCCTCGGGGAATTCGGCGTGGTGCTGATGGTGGGCGGCAATGTGCCCGGGGAGACGCGCACCGCCGCCATCGCCATCTATGATCGCGTCCAGGCCATGGACGCCACCGGAGCGGGCGCCATGTCCCTGGCGCTCCTCACCCTCTCTCTCGGGGCCATCACCCTCTCCTATGGCCTGTCCCGGAGGCGGCATGCCTGAGCAGGGCCTGCGACTCCAGGTGCACCAGGACCGTCCCATGGTCCTGCAGGCCTCGCTGACCTGTGCGCCGGGGGAGGTTTTGGCGCTGGTGGGGCCCTCCGGCGCGGGGAAGTCCTCGCTCCTGCGCATCATCGCGGGGCTGCTGCGGCCTGAGTCGGGGCAGGTCTACTGCGGCGCTCGGGCGTGGTTCGATTCGGTGCATGGGGTGAACGTCCCCGCGCGCCGCCGCAGCGTCGGCTTCGTGTTTCAGCACCATGCCCTGTTCCCGCATCTGACGGCCCTGGAGAATGTCATGGAGGCCCTGCGCGGGCCGGATCGGGCGACCCGCGCCCGGGACTGGCTGGAGCGGGTGCATCTGGGAGGCCTGGAGCACCGGAAGCCCCACGAAATGAGTGGGGGGCAGCAGCAGCGCGTTGGCGTGGCTCGGGCGCTGGCTAGGGAGCCGGAGGTGCTGCTGCTGGACGAGCCCTTTTCTTCGGTGGATCGCGTGACCCGGGAGAAGCTGCACCTGGAGCTGGCGGAGCTGCTGGCGGGGCTTTCCATTCCGGTGGTGCTGGTCACGCATGATCTGGACGAGGCCACCATGCTCGCCCAACGAATGGTGGTGCTCTCCCGGGGGCACACGCTGCAGGAGGGCGCGCCGGAGGAGGTGGTGCGTCAGCCGGACAGCCTGGAAGTCGCCAGGTTGGTGGGGCACCGCAACATCCTCGGTGGCACCGCCATGGCGCTGCCAGAGGCTGCTGCCCTCTCCTGGGGCGGCTTGGCTATCGAGGTGGCGCCGCCGAAGTCCTGGCGGGAGGGCGCTGCGCTCTCCTGGATCCTGGCCCCGGGGGATGTGAGGCTGCGTCCGTTGGATGATCCACGGGATCGGCCGGGACACACCTACCTGGATGGCCACGTGCTTTCCGTTGTGCGACAGGGCGATCTGCTGCGCGGCGTCATGGATGTGCAGGGGCATCCGGACCACCGGCTCCACTTCACCGCCGCCAGGCATCTCGCCGATCGCGGACAGATCCGTGTGGGAGCGCCGGTGGTGGTGGCGCTCCCTGCGGAAAAAATCCGGCTCTACGACGAAGCGGGGCGAAGCCTCGATTGAGGACTGCCGAGCTTAAACCGGGCCTTCACATTCGAGCCAACACGGCGCTGGCCACTGTCTGGGCACTGGCCTTCCGCTGCGCCTTGGGCAGGTCGCGGATGGAGAAGAGCCCTGGGGCCAGATGGACACCTTCCAGGTGGAAGACCTCGGGTTTGAGTCCCGGCAGCACGGCCTGCATCATCCGGCTGCCGCAGTCGATGGGGCAGCCCTCGATGGCCATGACCCGAGACGCCTGGCGGGCGAGGCTCCTCTGTCCCGTGTCCTTGGTGAAGGCTCCGCCCAGGCACAGGCGGGCCGTGCGTTCGGGGGCCAGCTCGTCGCAGAGCAGGTTGGCGGCCAGCCGGGCGATCTCGCCCCGCAGGCAGGCGCCTTCGCAGGCCATCACAACGATGGGCTTGTGTCGCTCCCGGGCGGCGTAATCCTCGCAGAGCCCGCATTGGGCGTTGGTTTTTGCGAGGGTAATGGTTTCGGTATCGCTGGACATGGTGTCCTCCTTCATCTTCTGGGACGAGGGAGGAGGCGCGGGGGATACGCCCTATTTGCGATCGCAGTCGAGTTCGCCTCGGTCGTCCAGGGAGATGCGGCACCCGGCCTCCATGCGGGCTTTCAGGCGTTGCCGCGCCCGGTGGAGGCGGATCTTGGCGGCCCCGGGGGTGATCTCCAGGATGGTGGCGATGTCGCTGACCCTCAGCTCTTTGAGTTCGCACAGGTGGAGGATGGTCTGATCCTCCACCGAGAGGGTGGCCACCATGCCCCGGATGCAGCAGGCAAGCTCCGCCTGGAAGGGGGCACGGGCGTGGTCTTCCTCGATGCCATGAACATCGACCTCTTCCAGGGGCGACTGGCGCAGCGCATGCCGATGCGTGGCGCTCTTCAGGTGATCGAGGGCCGCGTGGGTGGCGATCTGGAACACCCAGGTGGAGACTTGGCTCTCCTGCCTGAATGTTCCGAGCCCTCTGTGGATCTTGAGGAAGACCTCCTGAGTCAGGTCCTCGGCCTCCGTGGTCGACACGAATCGCTGGAGAAAGGTGAGCACTCGAGGGCGCAGGGTGTCGTGGAGGGTCTCGAAATCCACGGGGAGGTCGCTTAACCCGCTGCCCGTGCCTGCCACGCGAGCACCATCACCCAGAGGGCGCTGCCCACCAGCAGGAGGCCCATCACTCGGGGCAGCCAGCGTCCGATGACTTTCGAGAAGTGGCTCTCGGCATACTTGCTCGCCCAGCCAGACGAGGCCCCCGCCAGGAACAGCAGGAGCACGTGTCCCACGGCGTAGACGAAGAGCAGCACGCCTCCCCAGAGGATCTGCTTCTGCATCGCCACAATGGTGAGCACCGCCGCCAGGGCAGGCGTCGCGCAAGGCGCACTGAGGGTGCCGGTGAGGGCGCCCATGACGAAGGCTCCGATCAGCCCTGCACCCTGGAAGCGTGCGAGGAAACCATGGGAAGGCGTGGGTAGGCTGAACAGGCCCAGGAGATGAAGCCCCACCGCCAGCAGGATGAGCCCTAACAGCGCCTTCCAGCCCCAGCCGATGTCCCCGAGCAGCGAGCCCGTCAGGGCCGCCATCAGCCCGAGGGCCGTGAAGGCGGCGGCCAGGCCGAGCACGAATACGCCGGAGAGGAGCATTGGGTGATGCCGCCCCTCCTTGGTGCCCCCCGCGAAGCCCACCACCAGGGGCGCCGCCACCAGCACGCAGGGGTTCATGGAGGTGAGCAGCCCCCCCAGAAAGACGATGCCGAGCTGCTTGGCGGCGGAGGCCTGGGCCATCAGCTCCGCGAGGCCCTGGAGCCACTCGGTCATTTCAGGCCCGCCTTCGCGAGGGTGGCCACGAATTCGGCCTTGTCCCAGAACCCCAAGTGGCGCGCCACTTCCTTGCCGGATGGATCGAAGACCACCTGAGTGGGCATGACCATGATCTTGTAGGGCTTGGTCTCCTTCGCGTACTGCGTGACGTAGACATTCCGAACGAGGGCGCGGTCCCCGAACTGCTTCTGCAGGTCCGCCAGGATGGGCTGCATGTGCTTGCAGGGAATGCAGGTGGGGCCGCCGAACTCGATCACGACCCACTTGCCGGACTTGAGGGTCTGGGTGAGGCCTGCGGGGTCGAGGGCGGGCACCTGGGCAGGCAGGGTGAGGGCGGACATCAGGAAGAGGGCGCTCAGGCGCGGCAGGGGCATGGCTAGGCCTTCAGCAGGGTGAGGATTTCAGAGGAGCTGAGCACCTTGCCCTGGGTCTTGACCGCGCCGTCGATGGCGAGGGCCGGGGTGCTGAGGATGCCGCGCATGGCCATGGTGGCGTAGTCGCTGACCTTCACCACCTCCACGATCAGGCCGGACTGCTCGGCCGCATGCTTGGCGTGCTTGAGCAGGGTTTCGCACTTGGCGCAGCCGGGGCCGAAGACTTCGATGAGCATGGGAACTCCTTAAATGATCGCGTTGAAGAGGTAGCCGGCGAGGAGGATGCCCGTGGCCACGACGCCCACAAAGGCGGCGATGAGCTTGGGCTTCAGCACTTTCCGGAGGATCACGGTCTCGGGCAGGGATAGGCCGATGACGGCCATCATGAAGGCAAGGGTCGAACCGAGCGCCGCGCCCTTGCCTAGCATCGCTTCCACGATGGGGATGACGCCCGCGGCATTGCTGTAAAGGGGTACGCCCACCGCCACCGCGAGGGGCACGCTGTACCAGGCCTGCTTGCCCAGAACCCCCGCCAGGAAGTCCTGCGGCACGTAGCCGTGGATGAAGGCGCCCACACCGATGCCGACGAGGATGTAGGGCCACACCTTGCCCACGATGTCCTTCACACCCTGAAGGGCGGCGTCGATCCGCTGGGTCAGGGTGGGATGTTCTTCCTCACCTTCCCCCAGGGCCGGAGCCTTGAGGACATCCTGAACCCAGCCCTCCAGGTGCTTTTCCAGCTTCAATTTCCCAAGGACAAAGCCGCTGAAGAAGGCGATGGCGACGCCGGTGCCCGCGTAGAGCAGCGCGATCTTCCATCCGAAGGTCGCGAAGAGCAGGCCCAGGGCGACCTCGTTCACCATGGGTGCGGACACGAGGAAGCTGAAGGTCACACCGAGGGGCACCCCGGCCCGCAGGAAGCCGATGAAGAGCGGCACGGCGGAGCAGGAGCAGAAGGGCGTGATGATCCCGAAGAGCGCCCCCAGGACATTGCCTGTCCAGGACGCGCGGTTCGACAGCGCATGGCGCACGCGGGTGGGGCTGACGAAGGTCTGCAGGAAGGTCACGACGAAGACCACCAGGGTCAGCAGCAGAAGCACCTTGGGCACGTCGTACAGGAAGAACGCGACAGATGTCCCAAGATGGGACGTGGGGGCAAGGCCAAAGAGGCCGAACGCCAGCCATTCGGATACCCGTTGGTTCACGGCGTAGACCAGCACCCACAATGGCAAGGCCAGCAGCAGCCAGCCGCCGCGGCGGAGGAAGGACGCCTCGGGAGGCGTGTCACAGCATGTTGGATCGGTGGCTTCATTCGGCATGGGAGCCTTCCTGGGATGCGGAGCGTCGGGGGGCACAGGCCTTGGCCTTGGTGCAGGTGACCTCCACCGGGACCCTACGGGTCAGAACCCCAGCCTGGCGATCCGCATGCACGGGTTCCACCGCGTCCAGCCGCGGCCAGAGGGATTCGAGCAGCGCCGCCCTGTCGGGTTGGGGCGCGAGTCCGTAATACACCCAGCGCCCCTCTTTGCGCTCCGCCAGCAGGCCGGCTCGCCGCAGTTCGGTCAGATGCTCCGAGGCCGTGGAAGTGGGGATGCGCAGTACCTCTGTGATCTGGCAGACACAGAGCTCGCCGTCCCGCAGCAGGGCCAGGATCCGTAGGCGCGCGGGATGGGCCAGACACTTGAGGAGGTCCACCAGAGGTGTGATTGGCTCATTCGTCATTTCGGGTAACTCCGAATCATGGAATAGCCTATGCCCGAATTCGAGGTCAGACAAGTGACTTGTGCCGGGTTTGCGCCGGAATGGCGATGACCCCACATGGGAGAGTCGCGGTGGGACATGGAAGCAATGAGAGAGCGCCTCCTGCCGAGACACACCGTGATTTTTGGAGTGTAATGAATCGTTGTGCGGGTGGAGCCGTGAGCTCGCTGCCCGTTGACCTTGAGGTTGTCGTTCCAGTAATGACCGACCTTCTTCAGTCCAGCGGGGGCTTGTGTCATGGGAGGCTCCGCTGAGGACGGACGCTTCCAAGAGTTGTGGAGGACGGTCGGGCACAACATGGACTCAAGCCCCGCGTTCCGGGGGGAGGCGCGGAAGGTGTGATACTCAAAAGCCGCATCGGTGTTACGGTTAAGGTCCGACCGCGGGGTGGAGCAGTCCGGTAGCTCGTTGGGCTCATAACCCAAAGGTCACAGGTTCAAATCCTGTCCCCGCTACCAAACGAAACGGTCGACCTCGGTCGACCGTTTTAGTTATGTCTTTCTGGATTTTTGATAAGGGTCCCGCGCTGCGCATTGAAATGTGTATCGAGCTTCAAAGATGAGCTGTCTTCCTTGGCTTCATTGGGAAGTTCTTCTCGATAAGAAGGTCGCTTCGTGGGGTGAGGTGATCGTTCTGAGGCGGATCCGCACAGCTCAAAAAGCCTTTTTGCCCAGGGGCATTCCGACAAACCAGATTCCGGTCGGAAGCATTACCCAGCTATCCTTTACGATTCCGCCAGCGAAAGGACCCAAGTGGCCAAGACCAATTTCCAGTTTGAGAAGCGCAAGCGCGAGCTCGACAAGAAAAAGAAGAAGGCCGACAAGGCGCTTCGCAAAAATACCGCTGACGCACCCAATGACGCTTCCAACGAAGCTGATGGAGAGACGGCGGAAACGCCTGAGGCAGAGCCCGAAGCCACGCCTGAACAGGCATAGATCCACGCGGAGCCCGCATGAGCCTCCGCATCCTGCCTCTGGCTGCATCGCTGTCCTTGTGGGTGGCGGCCCGCTCCCCCGGCAGACGCCCTGAACCCCCCGCGGCGTCTACGACAGCCATCTCCCCGAGCGCTTCAGCTACCTGCACTTCGAGTCGCTACTCCGCCCGCAGTGGCAGTCTGACCTCGAATCGGCTGCCTTCGCTCAACGGCTCGTACCGGGCGTCGCCGCCATGGTCGTGGGCGATGCGCCTGACGATCGCAAGGCCAAGCCCTGTGCCTTTCTGTTTGGTGCTGAAGTAGGGTTCGAAGAGGCGCTCGCGGATCTCCACAGGAACCCCGGGCCCATTGTTTTCCACGGTGATTCGGGCTTCACCGTTCCCGTCAGCCAGAGCGATGCGGATGGCACCTTTGCCCCCCGTAGCGCCGAGGGCGTTATCCACGAGATTTAGTACGATGCGTTTCACCATGTCAGCATCCCAGTGGGCGGGGAGCGGCTCTGAGGGCAGCTCGAAGCGCCACGCGATCCCTGGATGGCTGGGCACGTAGAGCGCCTCCACCTGCCGCAGGAGCTCCGTCGCATCCAGGTCGCGGAAGACCGGCGCTGGGAGTTTGGCGAACTGACTGAAGCTGTCCACCAGGCGCTGGAGGGCAGAGACCTCGATGAGGATGGTCTCCGCCGCCTCTGCGAGGTTGGGCAGATCGAGGCGGCCGTCCTTGCTGCGCCGCAGCAACCGCTGGGCGGTGAGCTTGATGGGCGTGAGGGGGTTCTTCACCTCGTGGGCCATGCGCCGAGCCACTTCCTGCCAGGCGGCGCGCTTCTCCGCCTGGGCCAGGGCCGAGAGGTCCTCCAGCACCGCCAGTTCGCCGCCCCCAGCGAGGGGCAGCACGACTGCACGCACGGGACGACCCTCGCCCTCGCCGCCGATGCGGAGTTCTTCCTGCTGCCAACGCCGATCCTGTCGCACCGCGTCCACCAGCGCAGGGAGGCTGCCGGTACGGGGTTCCTGGGCCAGGTTCTCCCAATTCGGTTCCGCCTGAGGGGCGCAGCCGAACCAGGCTCGGGCAGCCGGGTTGAAGGTGCGCAGAGCGCCATCCGTGTCCCAGCTGAGGACGCCCACGGGCAGGGCCTCCAGCAGCTGGCCCAGGTAGGCCCGTTGGCGCTCGATGCGGTCCGCCTGGGCCTGGATCGCCGCACGGCTGGTCTTCAGGTCCTGGGTCATGCGGTTGAAGGCGCGACCGAGGAATGCCAGCTCATCCTTGCCTTCCTCCAGCACCGTGACGTCCAGGTTGCCGAGGCCGATGCGGTGGGCGGCGTCCGCCAAGTCCTGCACGGGTTCCGAGATGGTCTTGGAGATGGCGAGCCCGGTCCATACCGCTGCGAAGATGGAGAGTAGGGTGAGCAGGAGCAGCATGTTCTCGGCCGGAGACTGGAAGGTCTCCCGGTTTTGCCCGAGGGCTCGGGCTTCCTGCTCCCGGCGTTCCAGGCCGATCAGGCTTGCGCTCAGGCCAGGATCCAGCCGCAAACCCGCGAGGACGCCATCTGGCCGTCGTTCTAAGATCCAGAGCCCGCCGGGCGATTCGAAGGTCCCCGGCTGCAGCGGAGGTTCTGCCATGCCCGGCGCGAGCGCCGCCTTGCCTTTGGGGGAGAGCTGAAGAAGGTCGAGCCCCGCTTTTACCCGGGCATCTTCGACACCCGTTGTCCCATCCACACGCTGAATGGCGCTGACGAGACGGGTGCGGAGTTCGGACCGGAGCCCCACCGCGAGTGTCCGTCCGTCCTTGAGAATCTTTTGGGTCTCAGGGCTGAACCATCGCTCGATGTTTTGGCTGATGGACTTCTTGCCAATGACGTAGATGAGCAGGCTCGGCACGATGCCCACTGCCAGCAGTGCCAGCACCAGGCGGGTGCGGATGCGAGAGCCCAGGAGGCCGCGACGGCGCTCGAACCAGAGCTTGGCGAGGCTGCGCCCGACGATGAAGACCAGCACGGTGATGAAGAGGGCGTTCAGGAGCCCGAATCCGTAGATGGTCCACTTGGAGAGGGGATTCAGCGGCGCGTCGACCTGCTGGGAGAGGATGCGGTAGACCCGGAATCCCAGGAAGACCAGCACCGCCATGCCCACCGCCCCGTAGAGGCGGGCGAGTTCGGGATGACGGCGCGGCTTGTCCATGAGGTCGCGCTAGACGCGCCCGCCGCCGACCCGCTCCACTCGGGCGCCCAGATCCTGGAGCTTCTTCTCCAGCTTTCCGTAGCCGCGATCCAGGTGATAAATGCGATCGACGGTGGTCTGTCCTTCCGCCACGAGGCCGGCGATGACGAGGGCGGCGCTGGCGCGGAGATCCGTGGCCATCACGGTGCAGCCCTTGAGGTGGGCGGGGCCGGCGACGATGGCGGTGGCGCCATCGATGCGCAGGTTGGCGCCGAGGCGCTCCAGCTCCATGGCGTGCTGGAAGCGGTTCTCGAAGATGGTCTCCTTGATGACGCTGATGCCCGTGGCCTGGGTCATCACCGCCATGGCCTGGGCCTGGAGGTCCGTGGGGAAGCCGGGATAGGGCGTGGTGAGGATGTCCTTGGCGTGGAGCTTCTGGCCCGCCTCGCGGCGCACCCGCAGCTGCTTGCCGTTGGCGCCCTCGCGCTCCGTGAACACGCAACCGGCGCGCTCCAGCAGATCGATGAGGGCACGGATGTGGTCGGGTTCGCAGCGCTCCAGCACGACGTCGCCGCCGGCGGTGGCCACGGCGCAGACGAGCGTGCCCGCCTCGATGCGGTCGGGAATGATGGCGTGCTCGCAGCCGTGGAGGGTGTCCACGCCGTGGACCACCAGCGTGCCCGTGTCGATGCCCTCGATCTGGGCGCCCATCTTCACCAGCAGGCGTGCGAGGTCGCCGATCTCCGGCTCCTGAGCGGCGTTGCGCAGCGTGGTGGTGCCTTCGGCTAAAGTGGCCGCCATGAGCGCGTTCTCCGTGGCGCCCACGCTCACCTTCTCGAACACGTGGTCGACGCCCTTCATGCGCCCGCCGGGTACAAATGCCACCACGTCGCCTCGGTCGATCTCGATCTTTGCGCCCATGCGCTCCATCACTTCCAGGTGGAGGTTCACGGGACGGGCGCCGATGGCGCAACCGCCAGGCAGGCTCACCCGGGCGCGGCCAAAGCGGCCGAGCAGGGGCCCCAGGACGAAGAAGCCCGCCCGCATGGTCTTCAGCAGCTCGTAGGGCGCCACCAGATCCGACTCGATGCCGGGCTCCCGGCGCACCGTGACGGTCAGCTCGTGGCCGTCGGCGTCCGGCACCGCTTCCACGGTGCATCCCAGGCGCTCCAGCACCTTGTTCATGGTGCGGATATCCGAGACCGCCGGCAGGTGATGCAGCACCACGGGGCCGTCCGTCAGCAGGCAGGCCGCCTGGCACGGCAGCGCCGCATTCTTGGCGCCGGAGATGACGGTGCGGCCGGAGAGGGGCAGGCCTCCCTCGATGACAAAGCGGTCCATGGGACTCCCGAAAGCGTGACCATCCAGTTTAACCGGCCCCGGCGCTAGACTCGCTGCATCCCCCGGAGTCCTCATGCGCCTGTCCCTCGCGATGATCGTCAAGGACGAAGCCCGCTTTCTGCCGCGCTGTCTGGCCTCGGTGAAGGGGCTCGTGGACGAGATCGTCGTGGTGGACACCGGCAGCACGGACGGCACGCCTGGCCTGGCGGAAGCTGCGGGGGCGCGGGTGCTCCACTGGGCGTGGACCGGTGATTTCTCCGAGGCGCGCAATGCGTCCCTCGCGGCCTGCACCGGAGACTGGATCCTCGTACTGGATGCAGACGAGGCGCTGGATGCCGCCGATCACGGGATGATCCGCGTCGCCCTGGATGTGCCCGACGCGCACGCCTACATCCTTCCCCTCCGCACCTACCTCACCAGCGGCGCCTACATGGGGCACGGGGGCACGCTCCAGCCCAATGACCAGCGCTACGACATGGGGCTCGGCTATTCCCACATGGACCTGAGTCGGCACCTGCGACTGTTCCGGGCGCAAACGGGGCCCGTGTACCGGGGCAGGGTGCACGAGCTGCCTGATGCTTATTTTCAGGACCGAGGCCTTCGGGTGGCGGACCTCGATGCCACCATCCACCACTTTGGCAAGGTGGACCTGCGCAGGGATCTGGCCAAGCAGGCGGAGTATTTGCGGCTCGCCCAGGCGGAGCTGGCTCAGCGACCGGAGGATCCCGAGGCGCACTGGAACGTGCTTCAGGAGGCCCTGCTCGTGAAGGACTGGCCCGCGGCTCGCAGCGCCGCAGAGGCTGTTCTGCGCCTCAAGGGCGGGGGCCCCGCCTTCGTCCATCTGGGGGCGGCCCGTGCCTGCCTGGAACTCGGAGATCCCTCCCTAGCCCTGGAGCATGCTTCCCAGGTGCTTCGCGGGGAACCGACCCACGCCCCGGCCCTCACGCTGAAGGCCGAAGCCCTGGCCGCACAGGGGCGCAAGTCGGAGGCCCAGGGCTGCTTCGCGCAGGCGATGTCCGCCCAGCCGGGGTACACCCTGAGCTTCATCCAGGCTGCGGTGTGGCTGCGGCGATGGAAACAGGACGAGCTGGCAGAGAAGGTGCTCGAGGCGGGCCTGGATCAGAACCCGACGGATCAGCTGCTCTGGGAGACGCTGGTGGCGGGCAGTGCGCCCGAGGCCGCCCCGGCGGTGGCCTGGGATGCGATCCAGGCGGTGCCCCGCGGCGGCAGCGGGCTCTGGCACCAGATGGTGATCCAGGCCCTGCTGGCCCAGGGCGATCGCGAGGCGGCGTTGCACGTCGTTGGCCTCGGCCTCACGGCGTTCCCGGGCGATGCCGAGCTGGAGGCCCTCCGGGCCCGGATCACTCGCTGAAGGTGGGTTCTCCCAGCACGATGCGCTGGGCCTTGTCGTGCTGAATCTTCAGTTCGGTCGTGAAGAAGACGGCGCGGGTGCCTCGGAGTGCCAGTTCCACGGGCACGGTCTGGCCGGGTCGTACCGTGAGCGTGTCCAGCACCTCGCCGTTTCGGTCGCCCTTGCGGAAGGTGAACTCCAGTGGCGCCTTCAGGCCGGGATCCGCATAGATCCGTGTCCTCAGCATGCGGAAGGCGCCCCCGGCCTGGAAGGTGCCTGCGAAATAGGCCATCTCAAGCGGCTTGGGATTGGTCACACCCCAGCGGAACGTCTCCTTCGGCGTGCTGAGCAGGCCCGGAGAGGTCGTGAGGGCGGTGCCGTAATAGTCCCGGTAATGTTTGCGGACCTTCACGGCTTCCACCTTGGGGGCTTCCGGCAGAGCGGCGCAGATGGGCGCCCCCAGAAGGCTCAGGCTCAACAGCAGAGGTGCGAATCCCATGGCGATCTCCTTCTTCGGGTGCAACCGCCCCCAGAGCCAGCATGAGGCTCTACCGTTTTCTGGCCCGACCGGTCCCCGTGGTTCGGGCCGACCGGTGTCCTAAACTGCCCTCATGCGCGTCACGTTCGTCGTCCACGGTCGGGTCCAGGGGGTCGGCTACCGCTCCTTCGCCCGGGAGCATGGACGACGGCTCCAACTCTCCGGCTGGGTGCGCAATGCCTGGGATGGCACGGTGGAAGGCGAAGTCGAGGGTGAACCCCATCAGTTGGACGCTTTCAAGGAGGCGCTTACTCAAGGCCCGCCGAGTGGCCGGGTCACACGGCTGGATTGGTGGAGACTCGATGGCGGGGCGCAACTGCCCAACCCCTTCGCGATTTGGTAGGTGGACCTCCCGCCTTTTCCTGGGTGGACCTTGCCTCCGAGGCCGATGGGCCTACGGTTGGAGGACGCACCGTTCCCAACCTTCTGGAGGCATCCATGCGCCTGACCTTCCTTCTCGCCCTCTGCGCTGCCGGTTCCCTCATGGCTCAGGAGGGCTATCCCGAGTCCTACCCTGGGCTCATGAAGGCTCCCAAGACCGAAAAGGGCAAGCCCGTGACCGAGCCTGAGCGTCCAGCCTTCGATGTCCATTTCCTTCAGGGGGACGAGTACCTGATCACGGAGAAGGACTATTCAGGCGGTTCGGGCTGGGAGCGTGTCTTCCTGGCCAAGATGCTGACCCCCGCCACCAAGGAAACCAAGGGCGAGGCGGAGTTCTTCATCGTGGCGGGAGGCGAGAAGGGCGAGAAGAAATGGACCAAGCACTATGCCCTTACCCGACCGGCCACCAAGGAGGACGTCAAGCTGGGCGCCGTGCTTTATCACTTCGATGGTGGGTATGACGACCGGGAAATCTACATCACCCCCAAGGACCGGGAAACCCTTCTGGAGCACACCTGGTTCGTGGGGTCGATCACGGATACCAGCACCCTCTACAAGGGCTTTGTCAGTCTCAGCGGCTACAAATGCACCCCCGTCGGTTTCCGGATTGCCTTGAAGCATCCAGAGAAAGAGAAGAAGTAGAGCCCTTGATTCTTTTCTGTCGAACGGCCCCGCTGGGGCCGTTTCCCATGCCAGAAGGGCCATCTTCCGTAACCGAGCCTTGCCTTTTCAGTCGGTTCTGGTAGGCTTTTCCTTCTTGGCTTTTCACGCCATTGGACCTGAGAGGTTTGCCATGTCTCGTCAGTGCGAAATCTGCGGTAAGAAGCCCCAGTTCGGCCACAACATTTCCCATGCCCACAACGTCACCAACCGCCGCTGGAATCCGAATCTCCAGCACGTGCGCGCTCTGGTGAACGGTGTGCCCCGCCGCATCCGCGTCTGCACCTCCTGCCTGCAGGCCGGCAAGGTCATCAAGAACGTCTAGCGATGAGCGAGGGGACCGTCCGGTCGCTTTGCGCCCTCTGCGTCCCCCTCACACACCCCACGTGATGTCCGGGCTAGGCCCGGACATCACGTCTATTCGGACCTGATGTGTCGCGGCGGCCCTGGTGACGGGCCGCCGCGGCGCGTACGTCGCCGGAGGCGGCATGCTTCTCGGATTGGACGCGACGACGGAATACCTCCACCTCGCCCTGGTGACGCAGGAGCGTGCCTGGACGCGGCGGGTGGCGGTCGGCATCGGCAAGAGCCACAGCTTGACCCTGCTGCCCGCACTGGACGCCCTGGTGAAGGAGGCCGGCGCGAGTCCTGTGGACCTCACTGGGATCTGTGCCTGCGTGGGGCCTGGCGGCTTTACGAGCCTTCGCATCGGCGTGGCCACGGCCGAAGGCCTGGGTCTGGACGGCGTGCCCACCTGGGGCTTCAGTGCCTTCGAGATGCGGGCCGCGGCCCTCGCCGCCGTGGGTGTGCCCGCACCCTGCTGGGTTCTGCTGGATGGTCAGCGGGGCGAGGCCTTCCACCAGCGCTGGGAGGGCGATTCTGCCACCCATGAGGCGGGACGGCACCCGCTATCCGACATGGTCGCCCGTATGCACGGCGAGTCCTGGTGGGCGCCGGAGGGCTTCCGTCCCAAGGCGGAGGCCGTGCTCGGTCCCTGCCCCGTGGCGCTGAAGGACGAGGGTGCCGCCACCCTGGCGGGCCTCGTGAGCCTCTGCCGCACGCTCCCGAACCGGCCTCCCGAAGATCCCCTGGTGCCCTTCTACTTGCGGGAGACGGACGCCGAGATGACCTTCCCGGAGGCTTCTCGCCATCTGCCAGAGGCCCTGCGTCGGGGCGTGGCCCGGTGAAGATGACCCTGCTGCACCTGGGGCCGGGCTCCCACCTGCCGCTCTGGGTGGAGACCCTGGACCGCACGGCCTTCGGCGAGGCCTGGACGGCGCTGGACGACGACGAGCAGCTCTGGGGCTACCAGGGGCTCGCTTTTGCCCGGTGGCGCGTGGTGCCGAGCATCCAGGAGGCCGAACTCCTGCGCATCGCCGTCCTGCCCGAGGCTCAGGGAAAGGGGCTTGGACGAGATCTGTTGCAGGCCAGCCAGGACCGCCTCCTGGCCGAGGGGATCGACACGCTGCACCTCGAAGTGCGCGTTTCGAACAGCCCCGCCCGTAGGCTCTATGAGCGCCTGGGCTGGCGAGAGACGGGGCTGAGGGCAAAGTATTACCGCGACGGCGAGGACGCGGCCCTCTACACCTTCGAGCGGGCCTGATCCGTACGACGAAGCAGCCCCGCCGAGGCGGGGCCGGAAGGCTTGTGCGGCTGGGACTACTTGCCGCGGTTGGTGCTGCGGGGGGCCACGGTGCTCCGCACCGGGCGATTGCTGGTCTGGACCTTGAACACGGGCGCTTTGGCGGCCGGAGCGGGTCGGGTGCCGCCCTCCTGCTCGGCGGGCCGCGTGGCGGTCGCGAGGGACTTCAGGAGGTCGGTGGGAACGGGAAGGTTGGTTTTCGTCATGATTCCAGTGGACTCCCTTGGGTGGTTGGATACAAGGACTATCGGCAGGGATAGGCCGGGGTGGAACTTTGATGTGCGGGAACGACCCTGGCGATTGGGGTCAGTGTCCAAATGCGCTGGACGAGGCGCCATCAGAACCCAGGCGTCGCTGGCCTGGATGAGGAGTGGAAGGCTGTGGGCCTCCCGGCGTCCTCAGGCTTTCTGAAACACGACGATCCGGTTGGAGTTCGTCCCGGCCTCCATGTTGTCCACGCCCCAGATGTGGGCGGTCTTGGTGAAGGTCTGCTGGTTGACGAGCACGCCCAAAGGCGTGAATCCGGCTTCGATGCCCAGCGGCAGGACCGTCTCCTCCAGGCGCACCGTGCCCTTGCGGATCTCGCCGACCTCGAACGCCACGTGTCCGCCTGGGCGGGTGACGCGATAGAGCTCACGGAAGACCTCCCCCATGACTTCGGCCCAGGCGGGAAGAGTGCGGGACATGGTGATGCCCCGGGCGATGGCTTCGGCATCCAGGCCGTTGAACCAGCAGCGCAGCCAGTTGTCGGCGGCGTACTGCACCACGTCCAGGAAAGGGGGCGAGGTCACGGTCAGGGCGATGCTGTCATTCGCCAATCCGGGGGTCGAACGGGCGTCCCCGGTGAGCCAAAGACCGTCGGCACCGGCGAGGTTCGCCCGCTGGCCTTCCGTCAGATCTGACATCAGCTGTCGCGTCTTCTTGAGGATGAGGGTGTGGGTGTCGCGGTAGGGCGGCACCTGTTCGCGCTTGGCGTTGATGGTCCGCTGCTTCTCCGCCGTGACCGCCTGGTTGGGGGGCAGGGTGTAGACGCTGAAGAAGCCTGGGCTGTGGCCGGTCAAACGGTTGGTGGCCACCATGCGGATCCAGCGGTCGAGGGCATCGTCCAGCCCCGAGGCCTCTCGCTCCAGCAGCCAGGACCGAAGGGTGCGCAGTTCTGCCTCCGTGTCCGGGTGGTAGAACATGTCGAGTTCCAGGCCATCCGAGGCTGTGCCGGACTTTGCGATCCCCGCGAGGCGCGCCGTCACGGCCTTGGGTTCGGGCAACTCGAGACGAGGCGCTGCGAAGAGCCGCGAGAGCGGGTTCACGTCGTTGCTGGCGACCTTTCGCCCGAGGAGCGCCGCCTCCACCGCCGTGGTGCCACGCCCGCCAAAGGGGTCGTAGACGCGGTCGCCGGGTTCGGTGAGCTTCTCGATGAAGAGGCGGGGCAGTTGAGGCTTGTAGCAGGCCCGATAGCTCACCTCGTGGAGGCTGGAGGCCTGCCGCTGGCGGCTCGTCCAGAAACTTCCAGAAACGCGCAAATATTTTATATTGCTTGTTGTTTCATATTGAAAATCATATGGGCCCGCATTTGGTAATAATCGGGCAAAGAATGCTCTATGATCCCGGAGTGGGTTTTCGTTGCTCTTAACCATTGGGCACCGTTGTGGCTGAGTCCGTCAGCGAATGAGACGGTACCATTCGGGGCAGTCAGAGTACAGGGTAAAGTTCGTTCAGGTTGTTGAGATGTGTTTGCTCCGCAGCAATGCGATTTTCGTAATATGCTTTGGATACTGCTACATCATGTTCGTCGTGAATGATGTAGTAACCTTTGTTGCAGCTTCCAATAAAATATCCACCTTCTCGTGATGATTTCAGTAGTCCGTGCTGGAAGGTTTGTTGTGCAGTATTTATGGTGAGATTGTTGCTTATCTTTTTCCATGATTTTGCATTGCGATGTCCTACGGCATTTGTGAGTAGATAGTCGAGTATTTGATGTTCGACAGAGCCGCGTTGAAATGTCTTTAGTTTTGCCTTGCATTTTGCAAGAAGTGACATCGGTTCCTCCATGGCGATTTTAGGGTGAATTGTCAGGATAGTGTGATATTCGGGGTGCGGGTGAAATGATAGCCGTATTTAAATGCGTTTGTCGTGTTAGACGCCATGTGGAATCTCAACCTTGAGCGCGCAGCCAGGCCTCGTCCCGCACGGGGATGCCGAGGCTCTCTGCCTTCGCCAGCTTGCTGCCCGCCTTCTCCCCCGCGACGAGCACCGTCGTCTTGCTGCTGACGCTGCCGGCAACCTTGGCGCCGAGGCGCTTCAGCAGAGCCTCGGCCTCTTCACGGCCAAGGGTCGGCAGGGTGCCGGTGACCACGGCGATCTGGCCCGCCAAGGGCAGGTTCGAGGTGTCGCGCGGCGGCGGCGGGGCGGGCGTGATGTCGAGTTCGGCTATGCGCATGGGCAGTTCGGGATGCAGCGCTGCGAATGCCCGCACGGCGGCGGCGACCTTGGTGCCGACCTCGTCCACGGCGGTGAGGGACTCCTCCGATGCGGCCCAGAGCCGATCCAGCGCCGGGAAGGCCTCCGCGAGGTTCTCGGCGGTCTTGCTGCCCACCATTGGAATGCCTAGGGCGTGGATCCAGCGGCTGAGGGGCTTGGTGCGGGCGGCATCCAGGGCTTCAGCGATGTTCTGGGCGCTCTTTTCCGCCATGCGCTCCAGTCCCGCCAGGAAGGGCACCCCCCGGAAGGGCTCCTGGAGCAGGGTGAAGACCTCCCAGGGATGGGCGAAGCGACCGCTGGCCTGGAGCTGCGTGACAAGTGCGTCCCCCATGCCTTCGATATCGAGGGCTACTCTGGAGGCAAAGTGCAGGAGCCGCGCCTCGAGCTTCGCTGGGCATTCGGGATTGAGACAGCGGATGGCTACTTCCCCTTCGTCCTCCTTCCCCACGGTGCCGTCGCACACGGGGCAGGCGGTGGGGATGGCGGGCTCCGGCGCATCCTGAGGGATGGAATCCGGCACCACGGCCACCACCTTGGGGATCACCTCGCCGCCCTTTTCCAGAAAGACGCGGCAGCCGATGCGCACGCCGAGGCGCGCCAATTCGTCGGGGTTGTGCAGGGTGGCGCGCCGCACCGTGGAGCCGGCCACCTCCACCGCCTCCAGCTCCGCCACCGGCGTGAGCTTGCCGGTTCGGCCCACTTGCCAGGTGATGTCCAACAGGGTGGAAGTTGCCTGGATCGCGGGATATTTGAATGCGATGGCCCACCGGGGCACGCGATCCGTGGTGCCCAGTTGCTCCTGCAGAGCGCGGTCCCGCACCTTGAGGACGACGCCATCGGTGTCGAAGGGCAGCGCGAGGCGAGCCTCCCGCTGGATTTCCAGAAACGCGAGGACGGCCTCGAGATCGCCTTCGACCCGGGCGGGCATCGTCGCAAATCCCCAGGTTTCGAGCCGACGCATGGCCTGGGCGTGATCCTCGGCCCCGAGCACCTGCCAGGGCAGGAAGGCCAAGCGGCGGCGGGCCACTTCTCGGCTGTCCAGCAACTTCATGGTGCCACTGGCGGCGTTGCGGGGGTTGGCGAAGCGGGCCTCGCCCTTGGCATCCCGCTGGCGGTTCAACTCCTCCCAGCGGCGTCGGGACAGGAAGACCTCACCCCGGACCTCCAGCGTCTCGGGGGCCTCCTCTGGCAGGGTCAGGGGGATGTCGCCGATGGTGCGGGCGTTCTCGGTCACGTCTTCGCCTGTCTCGCCATCCCCACGGGTGAGGGCCAGCACCAGCGCGCGCTTCTCGTAGCGAAGGCTCAGGCTAAGCCCGTCCACCTTGAGGTCGGCGCTGTAGGCGGGTGCCTCACCCAACCCCTTTCGAAGGCGTTCCTCCCAGGCCCGAAGATCCGCCTCACTGTAAGCGTTGTCGAGGCTCAGCATGGGAACCGCGTGCCGGACCTTGGTGAAGGCAGAGATCGGCACGGCGCCGACCCGTCGCGTGGGGCTGTTGGGATCTGCAAGCAGAGGATGGGCTTCCTCCAGCTCTCGCAGTTCTCGCTCCAGCGCGTCGTATTCGGCGTCCGAGAGGGTCGGCTGATCGAGGATGTAGTAGCGGCGGCGGTGCTCACGCACCAGTTCCGCGAGTTCGCGCAGGCGGGCCAGGATGTCCATATTTCCAGTCTACTGGTCAGATCGATGGAACAAACTCCAACCGCTGGATCCGCCAGGTGCCTTCCGGGCCCTTCTTCCAGATCGCCTCAAACCGACCGGTGGCTACGCCTGACTTCCCGGAGTCCAGCTTCACGACATGCGCGACTCGTCCGGTCTGACGGATGATCTCGCCCTCCAGCACCGTCGCCATTGGCAAGAGTCTGGCCTTCGTGATCCACAATCGGGATGCTCCAAAATAGAGGGAAGCAGCTGTGATTCCCTTTGCCCGGACCGCATTGCCCTCCAATATCGTGATGCCCACGTCAAAGAATGCCTCGACGCTTCCGGGCTCGCGTTTCTGCATTGCGAGCCCGAAGGCTTCCAGTGCCTTTGTCACCTGCTGTTCGGGGGGGGCGGACGTCAGGGCTTGCGGCCCCTGGCATCCGGTGCCCACGAGGAGCGAAAGGGTTGTGAGGGCAGCGCAGACCGGAAACCGCATGAATCACCTCTGGGAACAGGCTCTATTTTGGACAACCCTTTGGGCAATTCGTGAAATTAATGCACATTCTCCCTGCAACACAGGGGAACTGCAGGGCGAAGACCACTCTCGTTTGGAGTGCTACCTCACTCGCCCCCCCACACACACATGGGCTGCGGTCGAGGTGTAGGGCTGTTCTGACAGAGGGACCTTGCCTCGATGGAAGTGCGGCCTGCCCATCTCATATTTTCGGTTCCCGCAATTCGAGGGGGAGCCGCTGCAGATGTGTTTGATTCTGTTCTAGGTCGGTTCGCCGATTCAGGCTATTTCAGGCTCCGCCATCAGAAGCCTGTTTTTCGGGGTGATATCGCCCGGAATTACTTGGGTAAAGACACGATACCCGCCCGCGCGCAGCCGCGATGCGCGGGTGGCATCCATGGCCAAGGGACCATCCATCCAGCCCTCCAGGCCGCCGAGGTCCCCCAGCTTCAAGTCATGGCAACAGGGCAAAACAGCGACTCGGGCTCGCGCTTCCATGGCCCGATCCAAAATCAGGTCCGTCAGCCCGCCACAGGCGTGGGCTGAGACGATGAGATCGTCGGGAAAAAGCGCCACGCC
The DNA here is from genome assembly GCA_964415525.1 of uncultured Solibacteraceae bacterium. GTDB lineage: Bacteria > Acidobacteriota > Holophagae > Holophagales > Holophagaceae > CAZPUI01. Next base: position 25,687 of record CAYQAS010000017.1, on the reverse strand, counting down.
GCGCAGGTCTGCCTCCACAAAGTGAGTCCTCCCTTCCAGGCGCGGCCATGCCTGACTTAGGGCTGTTTCCAGGAGCGCGGCGCTCCTGGGAATCCGGAGGTCCACCGCCCAAGCCTTCGGAGAGGTGTCATCCAGGAGGAGGAGCAGTTGAGCCAGGAGGCCGTGGCCACAGGCCAAGTCCACGATGCGCCGCCCCCGGAAGCGTCGGCGGACCCTTCGAGCCACTTCCCAGGCCTCGTAGAGCTCCTTTCGCGGCAGGCAGTTGGCATTGCAGACCGTCCTGGCGATGGCATCGAACAGGGTCGCACCCGCAAATTGGGGGAGCAGGCTGGGACTGAGCCGACTTCGCGAAGAACGGTCCATGGGGTGTCGGTCTCTTTCAAGGACGGATGTTTGATTCGTGAATTCTGGGAAGGGACGGCTTCGCGGCTTGGTTGGTGCGCCTGCCTGGTGTTGAAGTGCCCTCAGGGCTTTGCCTTGATGGGATCCCCGGTCGTCGGCTGCGTCGATTTCGGCCCAGCGGCTTCATCAGGCATTTCGGCAGCGATCTTGAGAATGGCCTTTTCGAGCTTCTTTCGCTTCTCGGTTTCTCGCTTCTTTTTTTCAATTTGAGCGATGGTCTTTGCCACTGGGGACCTCTCGGTTTTTGAATGATGCGGAAGGATTGATTGTGCTTCCTGATTCTTGAGTTTGATGGGCTCTATAGAATGGGTAATTCGATGCTTCAGCGGGATGGTGTTGAGCTCCTGGTGGTGGAAGCCCTGATCGATGCATCCCCGCCTTTAGCGGGCATCCGAGGCGCCAAGCGAGAGGAGCTTGTCTCGGAATGAGGGGGGTATGGGGCACTTTGAATTCTTGTTGAAGTCAAAAACAACCAGGACATCGTGGGCTTCAGCAACGATCTCCTGTGCCTCGTTCATGACGATATGATTCATCTGGAAACTGGTGGTCTTGATGTGATCGATCTTCGCGAAGATCGTCACAGTGCCTGGGTAGTAGAGCTGTTTCTTGAATTGGCATGAGGTCGTGGCGAGTATCGGCCCAATTCCGGTGGTGGCATGGTGCTGCATCATGCCGATGTGCTCCATCGCATGTACACGTGTGGACTGGACATAACGCATGATGGCTAGGTTATTGATGTGGCCGAAGGCGTCGACTTCACTCCAATCGATCTGGACCTCGAACTGAATCGGGAATTCGGAATGGATGGGATCTGGTGGAGTCATTTGGGGGCATCCGAGGGGTTAACCGCGATGGCCTGCGGTGGCTGCTGGGCACATGTTTGGCAGATGCAGGCCTTGTTTCGCTGGGCTTCCGGGATCAAGGCGAGGGAGGCGGGGTTGAATGTGGCGTGGGCGCACCAGCAATCGACATCGTGGCGCCCGAACTTGGCAGCCGCACACTCATTCGGTTTGCCGCAGAGAGGACAGGTGTGGTTGGGCAGGGCAGTCATGGCAGTCGGGCTCTCGAGGGAAGGTAGCTGGGGTGGATTCGTGGCTGAAATCAAGACGGATTGGTCTGAGGGCTGGACGAAGAATAAAATTCGCTTTATATTCGCCTTGCCGGAGGCCGTATGTCGAAATCGGAAGGACCGCGGTTGCTGGATCAGGTGCGGGAAGCGGTACGCCTGAGGCACTACAGCTTGCGCACCGAGCGGGCGTACGTCGAGTGGATCCGGCGGTTCATCCATTTTCATGACAAGCGGCACCCCCTGGAGATGGGGGCATCCGAGGTGGAGTGCTTCCTCTCCAATTTGGTCACGGAACGAAGCGTTTCGAGTGCAACGCAGAACCAGGCCAAGGCGGCCCTTCTCTTCCTGTACCGGAGAGTGCTGGACGTGGATCTGCCCTGGCTTCAGGAGATCGTGCAGGCCAAGGAGGCTCGGCGGCTTCCGGTGGTGCTGAGCCGGGGGGAGGTGATGCAGTTGCTGAACCAGGCGCGGGGGAGCATGGGGCTGATCCTGCGCCTCCTGTACGGATCCGGGCTGCGCCTGATGGAGGGGTTGCGGCTGCGGGTGAAGGATCTGGATTTTGACCGCCTGGAGTTGGTGGTGCGGGAAGGCAAGGGGCGCAAGGATCGGGTCACCATGTTGCCGGCCTCGCTTGTGGCTCCGCTTCGAGAACATCTCCTGAATGTGAAGGCGCTGCACGAAAAGGACTTGGCCGAGGGCTTCGGGGAGGCGCTGCTGCCGGATGCGCTCTCCCTGAAGAGCCCCACGGCGGGGCGGGCCTGGGGGTGGCAGTTCGTCTTCCCCTCCGGGAACCGCTCGGTGGATCCTCGCTCAGGAAAGACACGCCGCCACCACATCCTGGCGGAGAGCGTCCAGCGGGCGGTGCGCGAGTCGGCCCGGGCCGCAGAGATTGCCAAGCCCGTCACGCCCCATATCCTGCGCCACTCCTTCGCCACCCACCTGCTGGCCTCCGGTCAGGACATCCGCACGATCCAGGAACTGCTTGGGCACAAGGATGTCCAGACGACCATGATCTATACCCACGTGCTCAACCGCGGGGGGATGGGGGTGGCGAGTCCCTTGGACCGGCTGTAAGCCTCAGAACTGTCCGCGGAGCCCAAGGAGGACGCGGCGGGGCGGCTGGGGAGTCCCCACGAACTCGATGGGATTGAGATTGGACTGGGGACTGATGTTGCGATAGGTCGCATCCAGGCCGTTCTGCACGTTGATAAAACCCTCCAGGTGCGGGGTCAGCTGGAATCCGAGGGCAAGGTCCAGGCGCAGGTAGCCGACGATGCTTCGCCGTTTCGTGAGGTCGCCCGGTTCCATATCCAGCAGGCGCTGGCGTCCGATCCAGTTCAGGCGGGGATTGAAGGTGAGAGCACCCCAGGTGAGATCCAGGCTCGCGTGCGCAGTCCAGGGGGCGATGTTCGGCAATTCCACCTGCTCGAACCGACTCAGCGCATCCGCGATCTTCCCGTCCAGGTGGGAGATCCATGCCGAGGCGTGGATTTTGTGCCCTTCACCGGACGTGCGCAGGTAATCCATGCGGAGGGTGAAGCCGTTCATGTGGGCTTCTCCCTGATTCTTGAAGATTTCCACATAGCCCACGGGCCATCCCAGGAACCGGTTCTGGTAGAGGCCCGTCGCCGGATCGTCCTGTGCCTGGATGTAGAGGCTGTCCACCCGCGTCCGGTAGGCCGTGAGGTTGAGGCTCAGGTGGCGGGAGAGGGCGGTGCGGAGGGTGGCCTCCGTTGTGTGGAGGCGCTGGGGCTGGAGCCCTGGATTGGGCAGGTGCATGAAGGGAGCGGCGAATCCACCTTTCCCATCAGGCTGGAAGGCACCGTAGTAGGCGAAGGCGTCGAAGGGAGACGGGGCCAGGAAGGCCTGTCCGTGAAGCAGCTTCGCCGTCCAGCGGGGGTGCGGCGTGTAGATGAGGCCCAGCCGGGGATTCACGGTACGTCCGTACCGCTCACTTTGGTCCAGCCGCAGCCCTCCGACGGCATAGATGGCGTCCATCGGTCGGTATTCCACTTGGCCGTAGGCGCCCCACTGGGTGTCCCGCACGCGGAACACTTCCGCGTCTAGGCGGCTGTTCAGGAGCTTCGGTTTGGTACCGGGAGCATCCCGGAAGGGCTCGTCCAGTTCCGGCAACTGGGGGATGGCGTTGCTCTCTTCCAGGAAGGCCCCGCCCGTCAGGATCAGCTTGTCACCGAGGGGGCCCGTGAACTGTTGCTCAAAGCGGCTGCTGGTGCTGTAGCCGTACTTGTAACCGTGGTTGAAGCCCGTGAACAGGTTGCGGAAGTTGGACAAGGGGTCGTAGGCGAGCCGCTGGCCGACGAGGGTGCTCCGGCTGGAGATCTGGCCGAACGTCTCTCGGTACTCCAGGCTCAGGGTGGTGAGCTCCATCTGCAGGAAGACATCCGCGTTGTAGACCGCGCCATCGGGCCGGTTGGCCGTGTTGGAGGGGTAGAGGGCTCGGCGATGGAAGAGGTTGGCGGTGAAGGGAGCGCCATCCAGCGAGGCCAGGACCGACCCGGATCGTACGGGAGCCTCGAAGGTCGGCCTTACGGGTTGCGAGGTGGGGAGGGTGGGCCACTTTGCCACGCCTGCGTAGTCCTCCGGGAAGCGGGACGCCAGATCATCCGGAAACTCACGTGCGACATTCGCACTCAGGAGGAGGCTCGAGCCACCCGAGAGGGGCTGCTCGGCAAAGACCTGGCCGATGCCCCATCCGCCCGTTCCTCCCGCCAGGGTGGCCTGGACTTCCTGCCGCCCAGTGACCTGGACGATGAGGTTGATCACTGCGGAGAACGCATCCGCGCCATACAGGGCCGAACCCGGGCCATACACCACTTCGATCCGCTGGACCATGTGCACCGGGAAATTGTCCAGAAGCGGGACAGGCTCATTGGTGGGGCCGCTGATGCGCACCCCGTTGAGGAGGATCAGCAGCTTCTGGGTGCTGAATCCCCGAAGCCCCCGCACGGTGACCGAGTGATACCCCACGTAGTCGCTCGCTTCGTCGACCTTGATGTCCGGCAGGTCCCGCAGGACATCCACAAGGGCGTGGTAACGCCGCTGCTGGATCTGTTCCCGGGTGATCACCAGGACGGTGGCAGGGGCCCGGTCCACTCTGACCCGGGTCCGGGTGGAGGTGAGGACGGGTGTATCGAGGAGTTTGAAGATGTCGTCCCGCTCTGGAGGGGCGGCTGCGAGAACGGCAGCGACGAATGACCAAAGGGAAGCAGCAACGGGCTTCATGAGGGCACCTGGGCGTAAGCAGAGCAGATCGAGATGTCCTCGTTCCTTCGGCATCTTCAGGCCCCGGGCTGATTCTGCTTCGGGGCTGGTCATATCTGCGTCAGTCGAACCCTCTAGGTTCTCCGTGTCGGATCGCTTCAGGTTCCGCTCCGGCGCGTAGCGCCGACCATCGCTGGCCGAAGCGGGGTGATCATCTGGATTTCCAGAGCCCAGGCCCTCTGACCTACTTCACCTTCGTCGCGCGATGGATGTTGAGGATGACGCCCAGGGCCAGGAAGTAGCTAAGGGTGCTGCTGCCGCCGTAGCTGAAGAAGGGAAGCACGATGCCCTTGTTCGGCAGGAGGCCCGCCACCATGCCCACGTTGACGAAGATGTGCATGGTGAAGAGCCAAGCGCAGCCCGCCGCGAAGTACATCTCGGCGGCGCTCCGGGCGCTTCGCGCCAGGTCCAGCATGCGCCCCACAAGAATGCCGAAGAGGCTCAGGGCGAAGATGACTCCTACGAACCCGCGTTCTTCCGCCCAGGAGGCGAACACGAAGTCGGAGGTCTTGACCGGCAGGAAGTCCAGCTGAGTCTGGCTACCGCTGGTGAAGCCCTGTCCGAACCAGCCCCCGGCGCCGATGGCTGTGCGGGACTGGTTCACCTGGTAATTTTTCTTCTGCGCGTCCTCGTCCGGATGCAGCCAGTAGTAGACCCGCTTCTTCTGGTAGTCATGGATGAGCCCCGTGTTCCAGGCCACCGTACCCAGCAACGCCATTAGCGCCACCGCCAGGGCCATGAGGCGGACACGCACCCCTCGGATGAGGAGCATCAGCAGCAGGATGGGAACGAAGCTGAGGGCCATGCCCAGGTCGGGCTGCTTGAGGATCAGGAGCATGGGGAAGAGGACCAGCCCACCGACGCCCGCCAGTTCCCAGTTCGTCCAGTGCTCTGGGGGCCGGGACCCCAGGCGGTGCGATACGAAGAGCAGGGTGACCCACTTCATCAGCTCCGAGGGTTGGAGGGTGATGATCCCCAGATTGAGCCAGCGCTGGGCGCCGCCCATCTTCTTGCCTGCCACCAGCACGAGTACCAGCGCCACCAGACCCAGGATGTAGAAGACGGCGCTGTTCTGGAAGACTCGGCGGGTGCTCAGGCCACCCACGTAGACCATGGCCACCAGTCCCGCGAGGTTCCAGATGGACTGGCTGATCCACTTGGTGGCATGGGGCGTGCCACGACCCGCGGAGTAGATGCTCAAGAGTCCCATGACCATGAGCATGAGCATGGGGCCCATGAGATACGGATCGACCGCCTTGAGCCGCTCTCTCATGCGCCCTCCTTCTTGGCCGGAGGCGCCGGTGGCGGTTGGGTCGGGAGGGGGGCGGTCGGCTTCTCGCCATCCTTGCCCTTCTCCTTCTCCCCTTCCTGCTCGCGGTTTTGATTCTCCAGGAAGAAGCTGTCGGACAGGCGTTCCCGGGGCGGAGGGAGGGGTTTCACGGCGCGCTGCTTGAACCAGTATTCGCAGAGCTTCTTGGCGATGGGGGCGGCGGTGCTGCCGCCGAAACCGCCGTTCTCCACGATGATGGCCCAGGCGATCTGCGGGTTCTCGCGCGGCGCATAGCCCGCGAACCAGGCGTGGTCCTTCAGGTTCTTGGCCTGCTTGGCGTAGTGGGCCTTGTCTACGAACTTCGCCACCTGAGCGGTGCCGGTCTTGCCGCACATCGTCAGGTCAGGCATCGCCATGGCCTTGGCGGTGCCGACCTTCATCACCTGGGCCAAGCCCTCGTCCAAATAGGTCCAGATCTTGGGATCGAGGCCCGTCTCCCGTGGCGTGGGCACTGGAGCGGGTTCCAGCTTGCCGGTCCTGTCGTTCTGCTTGCCCAGGAGGAGGTGCGGGGTGAGCAGCTTGCCCCGGGTGCCGAGCATGGCGTAGAAGCGCGCCAGAGACAGCGGCGTAAGACTATTGGCCCCTTGGCCGATGGCGACGCTGATGGTCTCGCCGAGCTGCCACTTAGGCTCCTTGGGCCGCGCCTTCTTGACCCACTCCCGGCTTGGAACCAAGGATGGCTTTTCATTCGGAAGGTCGATGCCCGTGCGTTCCGTGATGCCGTATTTCACGGCGGCGGCGTGGATGTCGTCCACGTCGAGGCGTCCCGCATTGGCCAGCTCGAAAAAATAGATGTCGCAGCTGTGGGCGATCGCCTCGACCAGATTGACGCTGCCGTGGACCGCGTCGCAGCGGTGCACATGGCCGTAGAAACTCTTGGAACCCGAGCAGCTGAATCGCGTGTCCGGCGTGATGATGCCCTTCTCCAGCGCCGCGATCGCCATCAGGAGCTTGAACGTGGAGCCGGGTGGATAGCGCCCGCTGATGACCCGGTTGTACATGGGCTGCGTGGGGTTGCGCATGTAGTGATCGACCTCTGCCTGGGTCATCTTCTGGAGAAAGGCGTTGGGATCGATGGTGGGGGCGCTGTGGTAGGCCAGGACGCCGCCATCCCGCAGGTCCAGGACCACCGCCGCGCCGTTCTCCTCGCCGAAGGCCTCCTTGATGGTCTGCTGGAGGCCCGCGTCCAGGGTCAGATAGACGCTGGTGCCCAGGGTGGGTTCCTGGACGCCGTAGAGGGCGATCTCTTTGCCGAGGTTGTTGACGAGGATGCGCTTCGTGCCGTCCACGCCCCTGAGCAGGTCGTTGCGGCCCGCCTCGAAGCCGGACTTGCCGATGATCTCGCCGGATTGATAGCGGCCCTTTTCCTTTTCCAGGCGCTCGGGGCTGACCTCGCCCACGTAGCCCAAGGCGTGCCCCGCAAGGTCCGAGCCCAGGTAGCTGCGCCGGGGCGCGACATCGATGTTGAGGAACGGAAAGCGGGCCCGCAGCAGCTCGGCTCGGGCGATGCCGGCGTCATCCAGATTGGCCTGGAGCAGCACCATCCGGTTGCCGGCGGCAGCGCGGGCATTGGCGATCTTTCGGCGCAGGACGTCCGGCTCCAGTTCCAGGGCGGCTGCCACGGCCTCGATCTGGGCCGGGTCGGAGGGGATGTCCTCCCGCTGGATGACCAAGTGCAGGGCCCGGTGGTTGTCCACCAGCTTGTTCCCGTTGCGGTCGTAGATGATGCCCCGAGGCGCGGGCATGACCCGATTCTTCACCGCCTGGTCCTTGGCCTTCTCGGCGAACTTGCTGCCGAGGCCCAGCTGAACGTAGGCGTAGAAGGTCATCAGCCCGCCGATGAGCACCCAGACCACCTGCCGGGAGGAGGCCAGTCGGCGTTGGAGGACGAGCCGTGCCCGTGCATCCACTGCCTACCTCCGGACCGGCACCCTCTGGAGGTGCCAGGCGAGGCTGCCCCAGAGTGGCACGGCGACGAGGGGCCAGAGCCAGGACCAACCCCAGGCGTGGGAGCCGGCGGCAAGGCGAACCAGCAGATGGACCCCCAGGAGATGGAGCACGGCGAGCATGCCCATGCGACTCCAGAAGGCCGTGCGGCTCTCCGGCGGCCAGTTGGCTCGCATCCACCACGCCAACAGGGCGATGGCCATATCCGCCATGGGCGTGCCGCCAAGGCGGGGATAGAGGTGCAGGGAGGATTCCGCCATCCAGCCGGCGGCGCAGGCCCAGAGCACGCTGCCCAGGGGTGTGCGGAAGGCCGGGGCGATGCCGAGCACGAGCAGAACGTGGGCCACCGCCTGCAATCCCGGCCAGGGCGCCAGCAGGTGGCACGCGCCCAGGGCCAGCGGCGCCAGGATCCAGGCGAGGAGGCGCGGATCGCTCATCCCTTGGCTCCCTTCGCTTTGGGTGGTTCAGCCGGCGGCTTCAGTTCCAGCTGGGGCGCGGGCGGCAAGACCCCCACGATACCCAGGCGGTTCAAGGGCGCGGCGAGGGACACATCCACCTGGAGTTCCACCTCGAGGGCCTTGGTGGCGCTCACCCAGCCCACGAGCAGGCCACGGGGAAAGACACGGTCGAGGCCGGAGGTGTAGACCGGTTCACCGATTTGCACGACTTCCTGACGGTTGATGTAGCGGATCTCGGCGCGGTTGGGGCCGGTACCCTGGAGGATGCCCGTGGCGCGGCTGCGCCCCAGCATCACCGCGGTGCTGGCGTTGTAGGCATCCAGGGGCAGGACGCTCGCCTGGCTGCCACTCACGGCCCAGATGCGGCCCACCACGCCCTCGGGGCAGAGCACACCCTGGTCGGCGGTGAGTCCAACGTTGGCCCCCTGGTCGAGGATGATGCCGCCGAAGGGGGAGCGGCGCAGGTTGGCCAGCACCCGGGCGGGTCGGAAGGTCAGGGGCAGGGCCTGACTGAGCCCCAGCAAACGCTTCGCCTCTTCGGCCTCCGCCAGCAACTGTCCCTGCTGTTGCCGCTCGGTCTGGAGGGCTTGCACCTGCTGGCGGAGCTGAAGGACCTCCGCCTGGGCCGCCCAGAGATCCGAGACCTTCTGGGAGCGGCGGTTGCGCCAGCCCTCCCACATGCCGGAGACGGCGAGGCTGGGCTTCTGAGCCACGTCCAATACGCCCTGGAGCCGACCCGATGGCCCGCGTCCCAGGACGATCCACACGAGATGGAAGATGAAGATGCCCGCAATGACGAAGGCCCGGGTGCGAGCCGAGGACCAGCGGAAACCGATGCGCTTCATGCGCACCTCCGGCCCACGGGCGTCGGGCTCAGCGGTTGGAGATCAGGACAAGCGGCGCTTCTCGCGCCGCTTGCTGAAGCTTCCAACTGCCAAATACCCACGGCCACGCATGCCTCTCAAGGGTGTTTCTTAGTCCATGATCTGGATGCGGCGCAGGAACGGGATGTCGTTCAGGAGCATGGCGGTGCCCCGCACCACGGCGGTCTCGGGGTGTTCGGCGCGGTAGCAGGGCAGGTGGGTCTCCTTGCTGATGCGCATGTCCAGGCCCTGGATCTTGGAGCCGCCGCCGGTCAGGCAGATGCCGCGGTCGATGAGGTCGGCAGCGAGCTGGGGAGGCGTCTCGTTGAGGGCCTTGCGCACCAGGTCCACGATGGCGCTGATGGGCTCCGCTAGGGCCTCGCGGATCTCGGTATCGTTCAGGGTCAGGGTCTTGGGCAGGCCTTCGAACTGATCCCGGCCGCTCACCTGCATGGTGCGGGGCTTCTCGCTGGGCCAGGCGCTGCCGAGCTGCCACTTCACCTCTTCCGCCGCCGCTTCGGAGATCAGTACGTTGTACTTCTCGCGGATGTAGGTGACGATGGCCTCGTCCATCTCGTCGCCGGCGATGAGGATCGAATCGCTGAATACCTTGCCGTTGTAAGAGATGACCGCCACGTCGGTGGTGCCGCCGCCCACATCCACGATCATGCAGCCGCGCTTCTCGTTGATGGCGAGACCGGCGCCGATGGCGGCCACCATGGTCTGGTCGACGAGAAAGACCTCACCGGCCTTGGCGTCGTAGCAGACCTGCTTCACGGCACGGCGAGCCACCTGATGGGCCCGGGGCGGCACGCTGACGACGATGCGGGTGCGGGCGATGCCGCGGTTGGGGCGGGCCTTCTTGATGAAGGCGGCCAGCATCTTCTCGGCGGCATCCACCTCGTAGATCATGCCGTCCTTCATGGGGCGGACCGTCATCACGCCCTGGGGGGCACGGCCCAGCAGTTGCTTGGCCTCATCGCCCACCGCCTCGACCTCGTGAGTGGCCGTATTCAGGGCCACGATCGAGGGCTCGTAGATGACGATGGTGCCGGCCTGCTTGGTGTGGATCAGCACCGACGCGGTGCCCAGATCGATGGCGAGATCGGAGGTGAAGAGGTTGGACCAGAACTGGGCAGAAAACGGATGGGCCACGCGGAACTCCAAGTCAACTTCCTAGAATGCCATGGGAAGGCGCCCCCCGGAATCGCGGGTTAAGGGCCGGGCGTCCGGCCCGAAAACGGCACCAGGGAAAAAACGGTACCCATCCCGAGGCAGGACCGGGCCAAGGACGACACCTCTGAACACGAGGACACCCCCACGGAGGAAGGTCAATATCCGTGTGAATCCGTGTTCATCCGTGGACGGACTGCTTTGCCCACGGATGGACACGGATCAAATGGACCACGGGCAGGAGGCTCCAGCGCATGCGCTGCCTCTGTGGTCTACGTGTCTCTGTGTTGCATGTTGGTCTTGTTGTTGGTCTCGCCATGTCTCACATATCAGAGGTATGCCCTTGAGATACCCACGGACCGGTGGCATGGTGGGGGACGAATTCGGACCCTGAGGTCTTGAATGGAGGCGGTATGGCACAAGGCACCTCCCGACGGGCATTCCTGAAAGAGGGCGCGGGGCTGGCGGCCCTGACGACCCTGGGGGCCACGCCCATGGTGGCCCGGGAGTCGGCGCCCAAGGCTCCGACGGATCTGGTTTGGGACAAGGCGGTCTGTCGTTTCTGCGGCGTGGGCTGCGGGGTGATGGTGGGTTCGAAGGCGGGCAAGGTGGCGGCGGTGAAGGGCGATGAGGCCCACGAAGGCAGCCTCGGACTCCTCTGCTGCAAGGGCTACAGCCTGCCGGGCATCCTCCATGGCCGGGACCGGCTCACGACGCCCTTGATCCGCAAGGGTGGCAAGCTGGTGGCCGCCACCTGGGACGAGGCCTTGGACCTGGTGGCGAAGCGCTTCAAGGAGACCCTGGATAAGAAGGGGCCCGAGGCGGTGGCGATGTACGGCAGCGGCCAGTGGACCGTCACGGACGGCTACGCTGCCAGCAAGTGGTTCCGCGCCGGGATGGGCAGCAATCACGTGGAGGCCAATGCCCGGCTCTGCATGGCCAGCGCCGTGACCGGTTTCATGACCACCTTCGGCAGCGACGAGCCCATGGGCTGCTTCGAGGACCTGGATCTCTGCGATGTGCTGGTGTGCTGGGGCAACAACATGGCGGAGGCCCACCCGGTGCTCTTCAACCGGGTGCTGGAGGCCAAGGCGAAGTCCGGCAAGAAGATCATCGATCTCGCCACCCGGCGCACGCCGACCAGTGAATTCGCCGACGCCGTGCACCTCTTCCAGCCCCACACCGATCTGGCGTTGGCCAACGGCATCGCGCACCTGCTGGTGAAGCAGGGGCTCGTGGACAGGGCCTTCATCGAGCAGCACGTGGTCTTCAAGCGTGGCAAAGAGCAGATCGGATACGGCCTGGAGGACAAGTTCAAGTTCGCGGATGAGGCCAAGAAGGCCTCCTGGGATGAATACGTGGCCTTCCTGGAGGGCTACACGCCGGACAAGGTGGCGGCCCTCACGGGCCTGACCGTGGAGGCGATCACCTCCCTTGCAGCCGTCTTTGGCGATCCCAAGCTCAAGGTGATGTCCGTGTGGTGCATGGGTGTGAACCAGCACAGCCGCGGCACCTGGATGAACAACCTCATCTACAACCTGCACCTGCTGACCGGAAAGCTCTGCAAGCCCGGCAGCACGGCGTACTCCCTGACCGGCCAGCCCAGCGCCTGCGGCACCGTGCGGGAGGTGGGGACGCTCGCGCATCGGCTGCCGGCGGACATGGTGGTGGTGAACCCCGATCACCGGGCCATCGCCGCAAAAATCTGGAAGGTGCCCGTCGAGAAGCTGAATCCCAAGCCGGGACTCCACACCGTCGAGATGTTCCGCGCCTTCGACCGAGGTGATATCCAGGCGATGTGGGTGCAGGTGACCAACCCCTTCGTGTCCCTGCCCAACCTCAACCGCTACCGCGCCGCGGCGAAGAAGGGCGACGGCCGCTTCCTCGTCGTCTCGGACGTCTATCCCACGGAGACGACGCAGTTCGCGGACGTGGTGCTGCCTTCCGCCATGTGGATCGAACGGGAGGCCCTCTTCGGCAACAGCGACCGGCGCACCCAGCAGTGGAACCGGCTCGTGCAGCCTCCCAAGGGCTGCCTGCCGGACGACTGGCAGATCATTGAGGTGGCGCGGCGCATGGGCTATGGGAACCTCTTTCCCGAAAAGCGGGAGGGCTACGTGGAGGCGCTCTACGAGGAATACCGGCAGTTCACCCTGGGCACCGGCAAGGATGTGGCGGCCTACGCAGATCTGAAGCAGGCGCGTGGCCTGCGCTGGCCCGTGGTGAACGGCAAGGAGACCCGCCGCCGCTACGTGGAGGGCGAGGATCCCTATGTGAAGCCCGGCGAGGGCATCAGGTTCTACAAGAACAAGGCGGATGGCGGACGGGCCGTCATCTGGCTGCGGCCCTATGAACCGCCCGCGGAGTCCGTGGATGCCGCCTATCCGATGTGGCTCAGTACAGGGCGCCAGCTCGAACATTGGCACACTGGCACCATGACCCGCCGCGTGCCCCAGCTGAACCGGGCGGTGTCCAAAGGCTACGTGGAGGTGCATCCCGAGGACGCCGCGAAACTTGGTGTGAAGGACGGCGATTCGGTGAAGGTCACGAGCCGACGCGGCACCCTGACCCTGCCCGCCCAGGTGAATGGCCGCTGCAAGGTGCAGAAGGGGCAGGTCTTCATTCCCTTCTTCGACGAGTCCCTGCTGCCCAACCTGCTGACCCTGGACACCTACTGTCCCATCAGCGCCGAGCCCGACTACAAGAAGTGCGCCGTGAAGCTGGAGAAGGCCTGATGCGAACCCTCGCCCTGGCCCTTTTCGCTCTGGCCCTGCCCGCGGCGGGGCCCACGGCGCCGAATCCGAAACCGCCATCCCGCATGACCGCTGCGACTCCGCCCATCATTCCTCACAAGCTGGATCCGGATGCCGCCTGCGCCGACTGCCATGGCCCGACGCGCAAGGGCGGGACCCCGGGCATCCCGCACCGGGTTCAGGGATACTGCCAGGCCTGCCATGTGCCCCAGACCAAGGCTCCGGCCTGGAAGGCCAATGCCCGCTGGGATGCCGAGGGGCTCGCGAAACTGCCCGTGGGCATGCGGGGCGGTCGCGCCACTCCCGGAGCACCGCCTTCCATCCCCCACGCGGTGCACATGCGGGAGTCCTGCCTAGCCTGCCATGGGGATGAACGCCGACCGGGAATGCGGAAGAATCCGCACCCCCAGCGCCCCCATTGCCAGGCCTGCCATCTCAAGGGCTGAAGCGAGGGTGCGTTCAAAGGTTCGGATGCGCGGCAGCATGGTGGTGTGAAGCGACAGCCCGGAAATCGGACAAGAGGGCCGATTCCCGGGCTGGGTGGTTTCCAACGCCCGGATGGCGATTCTGAACGAATGCGGACAACTCGAAATGAAGCGTCGGCGGGCGGGCTACCGCTCCGTCTCCTGGAGGCGATGCAGGAGGTCGTGCACAAGGTGCTGGCGACCCTGGAGCTCCTGCTTGTACTCCATGTTCCTTGCGTGGTGCACTTCGACGCGGGTGTCCTCGAGCTCCTTGGTCAGCAGCAGCTCCACGAGACCGGCTTCGATGGGGTTGAGTTCCAGGCGCATGGCGTCTCCCCCTCTCTCGCCCCAAGGATAGGCCTCAGGACACCGCAAGCTTGCCCAGGGCGATGACCATCGGCACGGGCTTGTGGTTCGCGGCGGCGAGGTCGTCCGGCAGGTAGGTGGCCTTGCGCAGGAGGAGGGGAAGGGCAGTGCCGGAGGAGAGCCCGGGCTGGGCGGCGAGGACGATGCGCAGAAGCGGTTGACCGCTTTCCTGGGCGGGTTCGAGGGGATCCTTCTGGAAGACACCCGCGGTGAACTTGCCCCCGGAGGCGCCGCCCACGATCAGCTGGAGGATCTTGGATTCCTGGGGGCGGCCGGTGTTGGTCGTGGCATAGACCCCGGTGGACTGAACGTAGGCGCCGTCCTCGAAGGTCAGGAAGCGCACGAGGCGCTCGTCCGCCAGCAGGGTGATCGCCGCGCCCCGGGTCTTGAGACCCGACGGGCCGACGAGGGCCAGCACGAGCCGATCCCCGGAGCTGGAGGGATCCTTCACCAGCCGCCAGGCGCCGGAGTCGGGATCGGCATAGCTGAGATTCACCGGTGCGTCCGTGCCGATGCGCCCCCCGCCGCAGGAGGTGAGGAGCAGGAGGAGGGGAAGCAGGAGCAGCAGGCGCATCAGCGCACCTCCATCTGAGCGGAGAAGGCGCGATTCCAGCGGTAGATGGCCGGATCCGGCGGGAAGTAGGCTTGCAGGGAGGCCGGGTCGAAGACCTCCGAAGGCAGCTTGCCGGTGTGGCCGTAGATGGCCAGGATCGCGGCGTCGGAGGCGTCGCACTCTCCGTCCCCATCCATATCCAGCACCACCGGGTTGAGCATTGCCACCGCCCGGTAGGGGGTATTGGGGATCTTCGCCTCGAAGCTGGTATTCCACCCCACCATGAGGAACAGGGAGGGGCGGATGGTGTTCGCCGCGGCATCCACGGCGGCGTAGCCACTCGTCCAGGTCACCCCTGTCCCGGCGGGAAAGCCCTCCAACACCACCTGGGGCAGCCGGGCGGTTCCGCTGATGTTCACGTAGAGATCGCGGCTGCTGGAATTGGCGATGCCCGCTCCGAGGCCACGGGGCCAGGGGCCGGGGGCGATGTGCAGGCGCTGGGAAGCGATCTGGCCGTGGGGGGGGCCCACATTCACGGCGGCCCAGGCGTTCTCCACTGCGGACCGTTCGGACGAGGTCGCGCCGAACAGCTGGCTCGCGGCGGCCTCTGTGGCGATGCGCACTCCGGCGTAGCCGGTGGCTTTGTCCTGGAGATGTGCTTCCAGGGCCCGCACCCAGATCTGGATGGCCTTCTGGATGCCGATGCCCTGCAGACCGGCGGGGAGGTATGCGCTGGCGGCCTCGGCATCCGCGGCGTTGCAGCCCGCACTCAGGTAATAGAAGAAGCGTGCCGCGGGGCCGCTGGCCTGGTAGACGCCGAACAGGTCCATCCCGTCGAACCAGCCGTCGAAGTTGCCGTGGCGGCTCGGGCGTTTCAGGGAGCGGAGGGGGATTCCGGCGGGGCTGAGGCGGTCCCCCAGGGTCCATGGAAAGCCGGTGGGGAGCTGCAGGGAACTGCCGTTGGCGCCCTGCGCGGCGTAGGAGAGGGCCGACATCGCCATCATGTCGCTGGTGGCCTCATCCAGCCCCCCGGACTCGCCGGAATAGATGAGATCCGCGGTGTAGGTCATGAGGGCATGGCCGAGCTCGTGCGCCACCACATCCAGACTCGTGAAGGGCAGGTAGCCACTACCGCCATCCCCGAAATTCACCGTGCGTTCGGTAGGATCCCAGAAGGCGTTGGCGTAGGGCGAGAAGGCCTGGACGTTCGCGTGCACCGCGGCGGCCACCGCCCCACCCCGCCCTTCGGGGCCGTTCCGCTGCAGGACGTTCTTGAGGAGATCCCAGGTCACCTGCACCCCGTAGGCCACATCCACCGCGGCGGTCTGGCCGTTGATGCCCGTCAGCCGCTCGGCGGTGATGGGGCCCAGGTAATTGAAGGGTTCACCGTCGCCGAAGCTCCCTGTGGTCCGGAAGAGCAGGAACCGCTGTTCGTTGCCTTCCTTGATCCGCGTGAAGATCAGGTTCGCTGGGACCTGGCCGGCCCCCAGCACCTTGTCCTGGAGCGGATGGGCCGCGGTGGGACGGGTGGTGTCCCGCAGTTCGAAACGGGTATCTGCGAGTCGGAAGGCATCCAGTTGCACGCTTCCCGCGAAGAGGCCGCGGCCGGGCGCCTTCTCGGCCGCGAAGCGCAAACCTGGATCCTTGCGGAGGATTCGCCCTGTGCGAGCCTCCACCACGGTGTCTCGGGTGATGAACCCTTCGATCGGATCCCAGTGCCGTGTGCGCACGAGAAAGGCAGGGACATAGGCCTCCGCCGGGGGCTCCTCGATCACGCTCCGGCGCAAGTCCATGCGAAAGGTGTCGGGGACAGGGCCCGGGACATGGACGATCCCTCCGGTGGCAGTGCTAGGGAAGAGGATGCTCTCCGCCGTCGGCGGCGTCAGGCTCAGCGCCTGGAAGGGCAGGGCGAGATCCGCCAGGACCCGCGTGATGGCGGCCTCGGCATCCATCCGGGGACCCTCCGCCACCGGCAGGGGGGCGAGGTCTGGCAGCTGGGGGCGGCCATCGGGCGCAAGGGGCACGAGGAGCGTGCTCCCCCAGACCGGAACGCCTTCTTGCAGGCGCTGGACACGCACCTGCCGGGTATCGGGAAGTCGGCCGAGTTCGCGAAAAGTGGTCCCCTCCTGGGCGCCCGCGACGAGACCGCAGACCAGGGAGAGCACGAGGCGAGTGGTCATGAGTGACTCCGGGGAGAGGGCTCCAGCATAGACGCGGTGTTCAAGGGGGGCGTCGCGCGAGCTGCGGCGAGCAGGCGGTCCCCTCACTCATGGCGGACGCGGTCCGTAACCCCCCCCGCACCGGAGCATCCAACGGGAAGCGCGCGGACGCCCGAGCAGTGCCGCCGCCTGTGGTACCTTGAAACGGCTGAACGCACCTGCCTGGACTGTCCTATGCCCCTGCCCATCGACCTTGCCCCTTCGACGCTCTGGATGCTGGCCAAGGTGGTGCTGGTCTTCGGGGCTGTCATGACCCTGGCGGCCATCATGACCTGGGCGGAGCGCCGAGGCTCCGCCATGATCCAGGACCGCATCGGTCCCAACCGTGCCGCCCTCTTCGGGCGCTTCCGGCTGCTGGGCCTCGTTCAGCTCGCTGCGGACGGCCTGAAGTTCTTCCTCAAGGAAGATGCCGTGCCGCCCCATGTGCACCGGGCCCTCTTCTGGCTGGCGCCCCTCTTCGCCTTCGTTCCGGCGGTGTTGGGTTTCGCCGTGATCCCCTTCGGTCAGAGCTTCCAGTGGCACGGCGCTACGTTCCACCTGAGCCTCCTGGATCCCCGCAACGGGATGGGGATGCTCTACCCGCTGGCTATCGGCGCCATCGCGGTCTACGGCGTGCTGGTGGCCGCGTGGTCCAGCAACAACAAGTGGGCGATCCTCGGCGGCATGCGCGCCGGCGCCCAGATGGTCAGCTACGAGCTGGGCATGGGCCTCGCCGTGATCGCCCTCTTCATGCGGGCGGGCAGCTACGATCCCCACGACCTCATCGCGGCCCAGTCCGTGGTCTGGAACGTCATCCCGCACTTCCTCGGCTTCATCGTCTTTTTCGTCGCCATGTTCGCGGAGACGAACCGTCTGCCCTTCGACTTCGCCGAGGGCGAGAGCGAGATCGTGGCGGGCTTTCACGTGGAATACGGCTCCATGAAGTTCGCGCTGCTACAGCTGGCGGAGTACATGCACATGGTCACGGCCGCAGCCCTGATCGTGACGCTCTACTTCGGCGGCTGGCAGGTGCCCTTCGTGAAGAACCCCGGCGTACTGCTCTCTGTCGCCGCCTTCGTGGTCAAGTGGGTCTTCTTCTGCTGGGTCTTCGTGTGGGTGCGCTGGACTGTCCCCCGCTTCCGCTACGACCAGCTGATGCGCCTGGGGTGGAAGGTCATGCTGCCCCTCTCCATGGTCAATTTCCTGCTTCACGCCTGGTGGATGTACCGGGCGGGGCACTGAGGGTATTGAGATGGCCATTGTCGTGAAGCAGGTCGAGCTCTCCTGGCTGGACCGCACCTACCTCTGGCCCCTGATGAAGGGGCTCTGGATCACCAACAAGCACTTCCTGCGCAACCTCTTCACGCCCACGGCGAAGCGCTTCACGGTGCAGTACCCGGACATGAAGCTCACGATGCCCGAGGGCTATCGGGGGCTCCACGAGCTCAAGCGCCACGGGGACGACAGCATCAAGTGCGTCGCCTGCTACATGTGTGCCGAGGCCTGCCCCGCGCGCTGCATCACCATCGAGGCGGAGGAGTTCGGCGACCTGAACACGCTCCAGGGCCAGGATGAGAAGCGGCCCGCCCGCTTCGAGATCGACATGTTGCGCTGCATTTACTGCGGCATGTGCGAGGAGGCCTGCCCCAAGGACGCCATCTGGCTGCGCAAGGACTATGAGCTGGCGGCCTACAGCCGGCTGGACATGCAGTACGGAAAGTGGGACCTGATGAACACCTATGCCGATGCCGACGGGAAGCTGAACCTGAAGGCGGATTCCACCCCCACCGTGCCGCGTCCGCCGGTCACGTTGTAGGAGTGCCCATGTTTGCCGTCTTCGCACTCATCACCCTGGCGGGCGCCCTCGGGCTGCTCTTCGCACGCAATCTGGTCGTGGCGGGCCTGCTGCTCGTGCTCACCTTCCTCGGCGTCACCGGGCTCTTCCTGTTGCTGGCCAATCCCGTGGCGGCGGCGCTCCAGTTGATCGTCTACTCAGGTGCCATCGTCGTCCTGATCCTGTTCGTCATCATGCTGCTGGCACACCACGAGGAGGAGGCGGCCCAGAAGGAACGCACCCTCCAGCGCTGGCTTGGCGCCGCGGTGGCCCTCGCCCTCGGCGGCGGCGCCATTTGGTTGGTGCGCGCCAGTGCCGTGGCCCGGGAGTTGCCCAAGGCGCCGGTGCAGGGGCCGATGACGCTCCAGCAGGTGGGCTCGGCCATCTTCGGCCAGCACGTCATCGCCTACGAGGCGGCGGGCCTGTTGCTGCTGGCGGCCATGGTCGGCGCCATCATCCTCGTGAAGCGGGAGGTCTAGACATGGGCGCGAACCTCCTCCACGGCAGCTTGCAGGGCTATCTGCTGGTGGCCTTTCTCCTCTTCGCCATCGGCCTCTCGGTGATCCTGACTCGCCGCAGCTTGCTCCTGCAGTTCATGGGGCTCGAACTCCTCTTCAACGCCGCGAACGTGGCGCTGCTCGCCTTCGCCCGCTGGCGTGGGGGCGATGCTCAGGGGACGGTGTTCTACATGTTCATCATCACCGTGGCGGCGTGTGAAGCCGCGGTGGGGCTCGCCCTGGTGGTGGCCCTCTTCCGGCACCGTCGCACCACCGACGCGGACCGGGCGGACCTGCTGCGGCAGTGAGGGCGATATGACCACGGCACTCTGGCTGATTCCGATCCTTCCCCTGGTGGGCGCCGCGTTCAACGGCTTCCTGGGCCGCGCCGTGGGCAAGCGCGCCGTCGCCTTCGTGGGCGTGGGCGTCCTGCTTGCCGCCTTCGTCTTGGCTGCCACCGCCTTTGTCCACATGCTGGGCCTGCCGGACCGGCGCCTGGACATCACCTACGCGACCTGGATGGCCGTGGGGAACCTGAATGTCCCCTTCGGCCTCGTCATGGATCCCCTCTCGGGGCTCATGACGCTGGTGGTGACGGGCATCGGCGCCCTCATCCACCTCTACAGCGTGGGCTACATGGCGAAGGACGAGGGCTTTGCCCGGTTCTTCAGCTACCTGAACCTCTTCGTCTTCTTCATGCTGACCCTGGTGCTGGGCTCCAGCCTGGCGCTGATGTTCGTGGGCTGGGAGGGCGTAGGCCTCTGCTCCTACCTGCTCATCGGCTACTACTTCGAAACGGACTTCGCGCCCCAGGCGGGCCTCAAGGCCTTCCTCTTCAACCGTGTGGGCGACCTGGGCGTGTCCATCGGCATGCTGGTGCTCTTCGCGGCCTTCGGCACCCTGACGGTCGCCGACATCCTCACCCAGGCCGGGCACCTGGCCCCGGAAGTGGGCTTCGGCGTCCTGACCTTCGCCACCCTGATGCTCTTCGTGGGCGCCACGGGCAAGAGCGCCCAGATCCCCCTCTACCTCTGGCTGCCGGACGCCATGGCGGGCCCAACCCCCGTCAGCGCGCTGATCCACGCCGCCACCATGGTGACCTCCGGCATCTACCTCATCTGCCGGCTGGCGCCCCTGTTCTCCCTCACGCCCCACACCCTCACCGTCATCGCCTGGGTGGGCGGCGCCACGGCGCTCTTCGCCGCCACCATCGGCCTCGTGCAGCGGGACATCAAGAAGGTGCTGGCCTACTCCACGGTCTCCCAGCTCGGCTACATGTTCCTGGGGCTGGGCTCCGCGGGGTACGCCGCGGGCTTCTTCCATGTCTTCACCCACGCCTGGTTCAAGGCCCTCCTCTTCCTCGGCGCCGGCAGCGTGATCCACGCCATGCACCACGAGCAGGACCTCTTCCGCATGGGCGGCCTCAAGTCGAAGCTGCCCATCACCTTCGTCACCATGCTGCTGGCCACCATCGCCATCATGGGCTTCCCGCCCTTCTCGGGCTTTTTCAGCAAGGACGAGATCCTCTACCTCGCCTACCTGAAGAACCCCGCCTTGTGGGCCATCGGCGTCCTGGGCGCCTGCTGCACCAGCTTCTACATGTGGCGCCTCATGGCCCTCACCTTCTGGGGCGAGCCCCGGGACCACCACGCCTTCGAGCACGCCCATGAAAGCCCCTGGACCATGACCGCGCCCCTGGCGGTCCTCGCCGTGGGCGCCGTGTTCGCGGGCTTCTGGGGCATTCCCAAGGCCTTCGGCGGCTCCTTCGCCATCGAGGGCTTCCTCGCCCCTGCGCTCACCTTCGGCCAGTCCCACGGGGCCCACGCTGGGCATCACGAAGGCCCGGCGATTCTCCTCGCCGGCATCTCCACCACCCTCGGCATCGCCTCCGGCGCCTTCGGCTGGTGGATGTACAAGGACGGCCTGGCGAAGGGCGAGGCCCTCGGCGCCAAACTGCCGGGCCTTCACGTGGTGCTGCTGAACAAGTACTTCGTGGACGAGGCGGTGGAGGCCTACCTCCTGCGGCCCGTGCGCTGGTTCGGCAACCTCATGTGGAAGCTCGTGGACGTGATCCTCATCGACGGGATCGGCGTGAACCTGCCGGGCGCCCTGACGCGGGTGGCCGGGGACTTCACGGCCCTCTTCCAGACCGGGCGGGTGCGGAACTACGCCTTGACCATGGGCCTCGGCGCCCTTCTGCTCCTCTACGTCTTTCTGAAGTAGGCCGCCGTGACTTCCTGGATGAGCACCCACCTCCTCACCTTCCTGGTCTTCGCCCCGGCGATCCTGGGCCTCCTGCTCCTCGCCTTCCCCGAGCGCCAGGCGCCCGTGGTCAAGTGGCTGGCCCTCGCCGGTGCCACCGGCGTCTTCGTCATCAGCCTCGCCCGCCTCCTGCTCCTCGCGCCGGACGCCGCCGGGGAGCTCTTCGTGGAGCGCTCCGCCTGGTTCACCGTGGTGGGCCTGCCGGTGGACTACCACTTCGCCGCCGACGGCCTGAACCTCTGGCTCGTGCTCCTCACCACCTTCCTCGTGCCCCTCACCATGCTGGGCACCTGGGAGAGCATCAAGTCGAGGGCCGGGGCCTTCTTCGCCCTCTTCCTGCTCCTGGAGAGCGCCATGCTCGGCGCCCTGCTGGCCCAGGACCTGCTGTTCTTCTACCTGTTCTGGGAAGCGATGCTGATCCCGATGTACTTCATGATCGGGGTCTGGGGCGGCGACGAGCGGCGCTACGCCGCCAACAAGTTCTTCCTCTACACCCTGGCGGGCTCCCTGCTGTGGCTGGTGGCCCTGCTCTACCTGGCCTCCGCCGCGGGCTCCTTTGCCCCCGCCGTCATGGCCCAGGCGGCGATGGCCATGCCCTTCCAGACCCAGTGCTGGCTCTTCCTCGCCTTCACCCTGGCCTTCGCCATCAAGGTGCCCCTCTTCCCCCTGCACACCTGGCTGCCGGACGCCCACGTCCAGGCCCCGACGGCGGGTTCGGTGATCCTCGCCGGCGTGCTGCTGAAGCTGGGCGGATACGGCCTCCTGCGCTTCGCCATCCCCCTCTTCCCGGCGGCGGCCTTGCACTACGCCAAGCCCCTCGCCGTGCTCAGCGTCATCGCCATCATCTACGGCGCCCTGGTGGCCATGGTCCAGCGGGACATGAAGAAGCTGGTGGCCTACAGCTCGGTCTCCCACATGGGCTTCGTGATCCTCGGCATCGCCAGCTTCACCACCATCGGCGTGCAGGGGGCCATGTTCCAGATGCTGAACCACGGCATCAGCACCGGCGCCCTCTTCCTGCTGGTGGGCATGATCTACGACCGCGCCCACACCCGCATGATCGCCGACTTCGGCGGCGTGGCCACGAAGATGCCGGTGTTCACGGCCTTCTTCCTGGTCATCACCCTGAGCAGCATCGGCCTGCCCCTCACCAACGGGTTCATCGGCGAGTTCCTCATCCTCAACGGCACCTGGGTCTCGGGCTTCGGCTGGGGCCGCGCCGCCGCCGGCCTGGGCACCCTGGGCGTGCTGCTGGGCGCCGTATACATGCTCTGGATGGTGAAGCGGGTCTTCTGGGGCCCGGCGAACCCCGACCCGAAGAGCGGCACCCAGCACCTGGAGTCGGACCTCAATGGGCGCGAGATCGCGGTACTGGTGCCCCTGGTGGTGCTGGTCTTCTGGATGGGCCTGCACTCCAGGACCTTCATGGCCGCCAGCGAAGCGCAGGTGGCCAAGCTGATGAAGTCCGTCGGCGCCCCTGCGCCGGTCTTCAAGTCCCCCGAACCGCCGAC
This sequence comes from uncultured Solibacteraceae bacterium, assembly GCA_964415525.1. Taxonomy (GTDB): domain Bacteria; phylum Acidobacteriota; class Holophagae; order Holophagales; family Holophagaceae; genus CAZPUI01. Next base: position 2,725 of record CAYQAS010000017.1, on the reverse strand, counting down.
GCCCGCGGGTTCCGCCCACGGCGACGCCGCCCTGTCGGCCCCGGCTGGCACTGAAGTCCACGGCAACCCGGGTCAGCCCCCCCACGCCGCGACCGGGCCGGAGGCCAAGCGATGAACCCGAGCATGTCCGAATTCGCCGCCCTCCTGCCCCTGCTCCTCCCGGCCACGGCGGCCTGCCTCCTGCCCATCGCCGCCCTGGATCGCGATCAGGCCTCCCAGAAGTGGATCCGGGGCGCCATGTTCCTCATCACCCTCCTGGCCCTGGGGGCGAGCTTCTACTACCTGACCAAACTCTGGTCGGCGGGGCTGCAGCCCACCTACGGGCAGCTGCGCATGGACCGCCTGGCCCAGTTCGCCGGCATCTTCGTGACGGTCTGCGGTTCCCTGGCGGCGCTCCAGTGCTGGGACCACCTGCACCAGGAAGGCTTCTTCAAGGGCGAGACCCTCAGCCTGCTCCTCTTCAGCGTGACGGGCATGATGCTCTTCGCCTCCACCACGAACCTGCTGGTGATGTTCCTGGGCCTGGAACTGCTGAGCCTGCCCCTCTACGCCCTGACCGCCACAGTCCGCGAGCGGCCGGAGGCCGTGGAAGGCGGCATGAAGTACTTCATCACCGGGGCCGTGGCGGCGGCCTGCTTCCTCATGGGCAGCGTCCTCCTCTACGGCCTCACCGGCAGCCTGGACCTCAACGGCATCGGGGCCCAGGCCCTGGCCATGACCTCCGCGGCCGGCGCCGTGGATCCCCTGTTCCTGGCGGGGTCGGCCCTGCTGCTGATGGGCTTCCTCTTCAAGGTCAGCGCGGCCCCCTTCCACCAGTGGACGCCGGACGCCTATGAAGGCGCCCCCCATCCCATCGCGGGCTTCATGTCCGTGGCCACCAAGGGCGTGGCCATCATCGCCTTGCTTCGCGCCTTTCCGGTGGCCCTGGGCCAGGTGCCGGCCCTGGGGGCCAAGGCGCAGGCGGCCCTGGGCGTGCTGGCGGCCCTCACCATGGTTGTCGGCAATCTGACCGCCCTCAGCCAGAACTCCGTCAAGCGCATGCTGGCCTACTCCAGCATCAGCCACGCAGGCTACCTGCTCCTGGGCTTCGTGGCGGGCACGGACCGCGCCTACAGCGCCATGCTCTTCTACCTCGTGGTCTACCTGGCCATGAACATGGGCGCCTTCGGCCTGCTCACGGCCCTGGGCCTCGTGGGGGACCGGACCACCTACGCGGACCTCCGGGGCGCGGGCTGGAAGCGGCCGAGCCTGGGCATCGCCGCGGGGCTGTGCTTCCTGAGTCTCGCTGGCATCCCGCCCACCGGCGGCTTCTACGGCAAGTACATGCTCTTCAAGGAGCTGGTGGGTACGGGGCACGTAGCCTTGGCCATCCTGGGCGTCCTGGCGAGCCTGGTCTCCGTCTACTACTACCTGCGGGTGCTGGTGGCCCTCTTCCTGGAAAAGCCCACGGAGCGCCAGGAGCGGGACGACGCCGAGCGCCCGGCGGTGGAGGCGCCCCTGGCCGGGGCCACGGTGCTGGTCTGCGCGGTCCTCGTGCTGGCGGGCGGTTTCGTGCAGGGTCCCTTGATGGACAAGTTCGTGCAGCCCGCGATGGAGAGCGCGCGCGCCTTCCTGCGCTAGAAAATATTCAACAGCCGTTAAACCCTGCCTTGGTTTCCTGAGCCTCGTATGCAAAGGTAGATGGTTCAGGTCGCTGTTTGAAGGTTCGGGGCGCAGGCCCAGCCGGGGAAGGACGAGGCATGAAGCGAAGCATGTGGATCGTGGGGGGCGCGGCGGTTCTGGTTCTGGGCGGCGGGGCCTACGCGGTCTTCCGGCCCAAGAAGGACGAAGTCAAATGGCGGACGGCGGCCATCCAGAAGGGTCCGCTGCAGCAGCGCATCAGCGCCACGGGCACCCTGTCGGCCCTGGTGCAGGTGACCGTGGGCTCCCAGGTGAGCGGCACCATCGCGGCCATCATGGTGGACTACAACTCGGAAGTGAAGAAGGGCCAGACCATCGCCCAGATCGATCCGACGCTGCTGCAGGCCACGCTTTCCGATGCCCAGGCGGGCATGGAGCGCGCCAACACGGCCTTGGACGACGCCCGCCGGCAACTCGCCCGCACCAAGCGCCTGGCCCAGGAGAAGCTCGTCAGCGACCAGGACCTGGAGGCCCGGCAGGTGGCCTTCGAGAACGCCACCGCCAACCTCCAGACCGCCAAGGCGGTGCTCGAGCGGGCGAAGACGAACCTCGGCTACGCCACCATCACCGCCCCGGTGAGCGGCGTGGTGGTGAGCCGCAATGTGGACGTGGGCCAGACCGTGGCCGCGAGCTTCAGCACGCCCACCCTGTTCCTCATCGCCCAGGACCTCACCAAGATGAAGCTGGAGGCCAGCATCGACGAGGCCGACATCGGCCAGGTGAAGGCCGGCCAGATGGGCTTCTTCACCGTGGACTCCTACCCGGAGACCCAGTTCAAGGGCCGGGTCAGCCAGGTGCGCCTGGAACCCATCACCCAGCAGAACGTGGTCACCTACAAGGTGGTCATGGACGTGGACAACGAGGACCTCAAGCTGAGGCCCGGCATGACCGCCAACGTGGCCATCCAGACCCAGAACCGGGAAAGCGTCCTGAAGGTGCCGAGCGCGGCGCTGCGCTTCAATCCCCTCGCCTTTCTGCCGGCCGCTGACGCGAAGGGCGCCAAGGGCGGGGCGTTACAGGAGAAACTGCAGAAAGCCAACTACCG
>CAYQAS010000016.1:34496-49710 GCA_964415525.1 uncultured Solibacteraceae bacterium | reverse complement strand
TTGGAGCGGGCGAACGGGATTGAACCGTCGACATTCAGCTTGGGAAGCTGACGTTCTACCACTGAACTACGCCCGCAGTAGTTGCCCATCCTATCGCCAGAAGGCGGATTTGTTCAAGTCCGCGGGTGGCGAGGTCGAAGAGTCAGGATGCGTCTTCCATGGCGTTTGGCGTGGATGCCATCCATGCCTCTGTGCTTTTCGACCCCCTTGGATTTCCCATACAGCTCATGTCACAGGAGACTTCATGGATATTCGCCGCCAACAGGGTTTCACGCTCATCGAAGCCGCCGTCGCCATTGCGGTGGTTGCGATCTTGTCCGGGATCGTCGTGCCCCTGGTGATCAAGAACATCCAGGACAGCCGCATCGCCCGGGCCAAGAACGACGTCCAGGTCATTGCCGCCGCCATTGCAAGCCAGATGAAGGACATTGGCAGCCGCCCGAGTGTCGCCGGGCATGCCTCCGCGGTGGTGGATGGTGCTGCCACCCCTCCCACCGGGGCTGCGGGCGCGATCTGGGGCTCCGCCGGTACGGCTCCCACCCTGGATTCGGGAAATTTGACCATCGGGGTTGGGAACAGCTTCCTGAACCTATTCTGCCCGCCCCTGGGGACGACCAGCGTCGATCAGCTCTACGGGACCACCGCGAGGACGGAGTTCTGCTACAAGGGGCCCTATCTGGCCAATGACGTGGCGGCGAAGACGGACCCCTGGGGCTCTCGCTACCTGATCCTGGGTTACAACGCCGATGGTCAGACTGGCAATGGACCCATCTGGGTGGTATCCGCCGGGCCGGACAGAGGCACGCTCGCAATAAACACAACGGCCGTGGGCACCCCGGCCATCCAACCCGTGTCCTGGACCACCACCACCACCGGTGCCGATGACATCGTGATGCGGGTGAACTAGTCGCCGCCGACATTACTGATGGGCCCGCCCTCTGTGACGGGCCCATCGTGCCTGGGCCTATGAACGCACCCGATCCCAAAGCCGCGCAGCCCCCCCGCAAAATGCTGGGGGAACGCCTCGTGGACCGGGGCATCATCACGGAGCGCCAGCTGGAGATGGCGATCCGGGAGCAGAAGCGCACGGGAGCCATGCTCGGCGAGATCCTGACCATGCTGGGGTTTGTGACGCCCCAGATGCTCAGCACGGCCCTAGCAGAGCAGGGGGGCGTCCGCAGTGTGGACCTGACGGACGTATTCATCCCGGCGGAGGTGCTGGCCCTCGTACCTGAAGGCGCGGCGCGGCGGCTGGCGGCGGTGCCCGTAGAGCGGCTGGGGGGCGACCTTTCCGTGGCTCTCGGCAACATCTACGACATCACCGCCTTGGACGAACTGGAGCGGCTGACGGGGCTTCGGGTCAAAGTGCTGGCGGCGGCGGAAGACGATATCCACGCCAAGATCAACGAGGCCTACGGCCAGCAGAAGCGCATCGAGGATCTGATTGAGGACGCCATCCGCAGCGCCGTCTCCGATCGGGCGGGTGCCGAAGGCGAACTGCTGCCTGTGGTCCAGATCGTGGATCAATTGCTGCTCAAGGCCGTGAAGGACCGGGCGACGGATCTTCATGTGCAGCCTTCCGAACGCACGGTACTCACGCGCTACCGAGTGGATGGCACCCTGCAACAGGGGCCGACCCTGCCGAAGGCTGTGCAGAACGCGGTGATGACGCGCCTGAAGATCAAGGCGGAAGTGAACATCGCCGAGAGCCGTCTGCCCCAGGACGGCAAGTTCCAGATCGCCTTTGGGCGCCGCCGCTTTGATGTGCGCGCCAGCTTCCTGCCGGCGAACCATGGCGAGAAGGCCGTGCTGCGCATCCTGGACAAGTCCAAGCTCATCATGGGTTTGGATCAGCTCAACATGCCACCCAACGTGGGCGGGGCCTTCCGCATGATGCTGGGACGGCCCCACGGCGTGATCCTGGTGACGGGGCCTACGGGCAGCGGCAAGACGACGACCCTCTATTCCGCCCTGAACTCCATCAACACCAGCGACCGCTGCATCGTGACGGTGGAAGACCCGGTGGAATACGAGCTTCCGCTCATCACGCAGGTCCAGGTGAATGTGAAGGCGGGCATGACGTTTGCCGCTGGGCTTCGATCGATTTTGCGCCAGGATCCCGACGTGATCCTCATTGGAGAGATCCGCGATGGGGAAACAGCGGGCATCGCCATGCGGGCCGCCATGACGGGCCACCTGGTGCTGAGTACGCTCCACACCAACGACCCGGTGGGAGCCATTCCGCGTCTGCGGGACATGGGCGTCTCGAACCTGGAGCTGGCGGCGGCGGTGCTCGGCATCCACGCCCAGCGCCTCGTGCGTGCCAACTGCCCCGCCTGCTCCCAGCTCTACGAACCGGAGGCGGAGGCCCTCGCGCTCCTGCGGCCGGACCAGCGGGGCGGGCTCTGGATGCGTGGGAAGGGCTGCGAAGCATGCGATTTCAAGGGCATCAAGGGGCGGCGCCCCGTCCATGACCTGCTGCACGTGACCCCAGCCGTCCGGCAGTTGATCGCAGATCAGGCCCCCCTGGCGGACATCGAGGCCCAGGCGCGCCGGGAGGGCAAGACGAGCCTCTTCGATCACGCGTTGGGGTTGGCCCAGCAGGGCATCATTCCCCTGGAGGAAGCGGTCCGCGTGGCCATGGTGGAGGACTGATGCCCGCCTTCGCATTCCAGGCCCGCAATCAGGACGGCAAGGTCCTCAAGGGTGTGCGCGCGGCGGAAGATATCCAGACCCTGGCGCTGGAACTTGCGGCGGAGCGGGCGTTCCTGGTCAAGGCGGAGCCCGTGGCTGCGGGTTCAGAATCCGGCAGAAAGACGGGAAGGGCCCGGATCAAGCGCAAGGAGCTCGCCTCCTTCATGCTGCACATGGCCTCGTACGTGGAAGCCGGTGTTCCGCTGCTGTCCGCCCTTCACGACTACCGCGTGCCGGAGAATCCAAACCTGGATGCAGCCATTCAGGACGTCCGACGGCGCATCGAGGGCGGTGCGGCCCTGTCCGAGGCCATGGAGACCCACCCTGAGATCTTCAATCGGCTGCAGGTGAGCATGATCCGGGCTGGGGAGGCGAGCGGCCGCCTCGACGACGCCATCCGGGAGGTCATCAAGCTGGTGGAGTGGGAGGACCACTTCGCGAGTCAAGTGAAGCAGGCCTCCACCTATCCCATCGTCGTCCTCAGCCTGATTGGCCTGATCATCCTGGTGGTGAGCGTCTTCTCGTTGCCGAGCATCCTGAAGATGTTGCGTGACTTCAACGTCGCGCTCCCGCTGCCCACGCGGATCTTCATGGCCCTGGGCGATGTGCTGGCCCGCTTCGGCTGGCTCCTTGCTGTGATTCCGCTTCTCGCGTGGTTGGGCCTGCGCAACGCATTGAAGGATCCCGGCTTCCGCCTCCGCTGGGATACCTGGAAACTGAAGATTCCGGTGATCGGCGTTCTGGCGACCAAGATGGGGCTCTCCCGGTTCTCGAACTTCTTTGCGGCCCAGTACCGAAGCGGGATTCCCATCGTCCGACTGCTGCATGAGTGCGAGGGCGTGACGGGGAATGCCCGGCTGGGGCTCTGCGTCCGTTCGATCAGGGAAGGCGTTGAACGTGGCGAGCGGCTGGCGGTGATGGCAGCCACCCAGGGCTACTTCCCCCAGTTGGTGGTGCGGATGCTGGCCATCGGCGAGGAGGCGGGCAACCTCGAACAGACCATGGGGAAGGTCAGCCAGTATTTCGACGCCGAGGTCCAAGCCAGCATCAAGCGGCTCTTCCAGGTCATCGAGCCCATGCTCATGATCGTGCTCGCCGCCGTTCTGATCTTTGTGGCCGTCTCGATCCTGCTGCCGATCTATACGCTCATTGGAGGCATCAATGCCGGCGCGCACTAAGCGGGTGCATCGACCGGAAGCTCGCGCTGGCTTCACCCTCATCGAGGCGGCCATCGCCATCCTTGTCATCGCCATCCTGGCTGGGGCCATGGCGCCCCTGGCAAGCCGGGCCATGGATCAGCAGCGGGAATACCGAACTCGGGATCTGCTCAAGCAGGCCTTTGAGGGCTGTTTCGGCGCGCGGGACCGGCGGGTGGCCAACATGCGGGCGGACTTCGGGTTCGATCCCACGGTCACCCAATCGGATCTCAAGGTCATGGTGACCCAGACCGGCACCAGCTGGGCTGGGACGAGCCCCTACGGCAACCTCTACACCTTCCTGAGCGGCTGGAACGGGCCGTACTGGACAGGGCCTGTCAACGGTTCCAGCCAGCCGGTGGACGCCTGGGGCAGGGTCATCCAGCTCTCGGTGAATTCGGGGGCCTGGCAGGTCGTGAGCAGTGGGAAGGATCGAACCATGGGTACCAGCGATGATCTGGTCTATCCCGCGGTCGCAGTGCCCTATCTAGCCCACAACGCCACCCTGACACTGGAAGTCACCAAGAACAGCGCCAACATCACGGGCAATGCCATTCTCTACTTCGTCTATGGCACCGCTCCGGCGTCCACGACGCGCTGCACACCGACCCTGGCCAGTGCGCCGACCGTGGGTGCCCTGGCCATACCGACCCGTCCCCTCGCGAATACCGGAGCCGTGGGGTCAACGGCGACCTACCAGTTCAACGTTCCGGCGGGGGCCGTCCTCCTCTCGGTGGGACCGACCGGTTCAGCCGTGAACCTCGCACTGGACCTGCTTCCGGGCGAGAGTCGCACGGTGAAGGTGAGCCTGTGAGGCGGGGAGAGCGTGGCTTCGGGTTGGTGGTGGCACTCCTCCTCGCCGCGATCCTGCTGGTGGCGGTGATCGGCGGCCTGCACATGGGCGTGAAGCGCCTGGATGCGGAGCGCACCGAGGCCACGCGGCGCATGCTGCCTCAGGCCTTCCGAGGGTTCTTCCCCTACACCGTGGATCAGCCGAGCGGGGCGACCGGTGCGAACCTCAATACGGACTTTAAGTACGTTCCGGACGTGCCCACGGGTTTCCAACGCACCGGGGATGCCACGCGGAGCTGGGATCTGCGTGCCTTGGTGGATCGCACTCAGGTGGGAATCTCGGATGCAAGTTTCGCAACACCGCCCCCAGCCTTCACAGGCAGCGAGGCGCCTGGCACGACCTGGAATGGCCCGTACTGGAGGGGCGCGGTGGATGGCTTCAATCGGCCGGTGGATGCCTGGGGGAGGTTTCTGGAGTTGCGCTATGTGACGAGCCCATCGGTGGGTTGGATCGTGCACAGCGCCGGGGCCAATGCCAAGGACGACACCGTGGCCAACTCCGGCACGCCCAGTGGCGATGACCTAGTGTTTCCCATGCCGCCGTATACGCTTCCCGTGACCAGCGAGGCCACTTATCCGGTGATGCTCAACGTCTCGTTTGTGGCGATGAGGACCCCCGCCTGTGGATGGGCGGATTCGCCCAATCAGTTCTTCACCGCGACCCTGACCTACCTCGATGCCACCCAGACTCAGACCGAGGTCATCGCGCCAGCCGGCACCAAGATCAATCGCAAGAGCCACGGAGCCGCGAATCGTTTCGATGTGCTCGACCACGCCATTCAGCTTCGCTCAAGTCCCGCAGGGACAGGCGGTGAAATCCAGATCACCGTGACGGGGGGATGTCGTGACTACAACATCTCGCCTTTCGACTTCCAGCCGAACAGCAGCAGCTTCCTGACTTACCTGGGTTACAGCACGGCGCTTGATGTGACGACATACAGGTTCAGGGTCAATTACAACGCCGCTGGCGTCACGCCCTGGCCCATCACCATCCAGCCCTGACCCATGGCCCGATCCCCGGTTCCTCCCCGCCTCATCCTCCTGCTGGAGGATCGCTGGGCGCGGCTGATTCATCCCGATGGGACCATCCTGGAAGTGCTGCCGAATCTCACCGCGGAGCCGGAAGCTCGGCTCCTCTGGCTGGAACGGTTGAAGGGCAGGATCGCGCCGCGCACGCCCGTGCTGCTGGTTCTCGGACAGGTATCCGTGGTCTGCCAGGAGGTGCCTTTCCTCTCGCCGCGGGAGCAGCGGGAGGCCGCCGAGCGACTGGCAGCGGGTGAGTGGGGCGGGGAGCCGTTCCAGGTCGGCACCACCCTGTTGACGGACGGCCACGCCGAGGGCGGGCACCAGCTCTGGGTGGCCGTTCAGAGGGCAGCGGATCAGGAGGCTTGGCTCGCGGTGATGAAATCGCTCCAGGCGGAACCGGTGCTTGCGGTGCCCCTGGTCTACCTCCTTGGCCGGGCGGTCGCGGCGCTGGCACCGCAGGCCCAGGACCGCCTACTGGTGAGCCTGGAGCGGGACTCCGGCCACCTTCAATTCTTCCGAGGCGAAGGCCTGGTGTTTACGCGGACTTTCCGGCTTCCCGAGGGGCTCGATCCCGCAGAACTCGCGGAGGGGGACGAGGAACTCCTGGTGGAGGTGCTCTCCGAAGAGCTCAACCGGGTGCTCCAGTTCATCAAGCAGAAGCACCGCGGGGTGCATCTGGAGGCGATTCACGTCACGGGGCTGTCCGCCATTTCGGCACCGCATCAATCTGCCCTGGAGAAGGCTCTGCGCCTGCGGCTGGAGCGGGTGGAAGAGGCCTTCTTGCCCCTGGTGCTGCGCCAGTTGGAACTTGAGCGTCACCGGAAGGGCGCATTCAACCTGGTACCAGAGGAGGTGCTGGAGGCGCGGCGCATCCGCTGGCTGCGTGCGGTCGCCTGGGGCGCGGCCGCCGGGATGCTGGTCTTTTGCATTGCGGTATGGGCGGTGCTGGCGGCTCTCGAACGCAACAAGCGGCAGGAACTGCACCGGGCCATCGTCCAGCGCGACCAGCGTCGGGCCATCTTTCTGGCGCGGGACAAGGCACTGCGAGAGCGGTTTCCCCACGTGCGGATCACCATGGCGCAGGAGCAGGCGGTTCGCTCTGGAGAGGTCCTGGAGCGCCTGGCACTTCGGCTCCTGGAAGTGCCCGAAGGCATCCAGCTTCACAAGGTCGACATCAGCCAAGTGTCTGGACCGCAGCCCACATGGCGATTCACCGTCTCGGGCAGCGCCCTCAGCGGGATGGCGTTCTCGGTGGGGCCGGTCGCGGCCTACATGGCGGAGCTTCAGCGCTTCCAGGGACTCCAATTGAGACCCTTGGCTGAGGTGAGCATCTCCGACCGCCGACTGGCGGATGGCCAGGAGCGGCTGGATCAGCGGGCGGTGACGCGTTTCAACCTGGAGGGCACCCTCCGATGAGCCGCATGCAGGAGCGCTTCGTGGTGGGAGCCGTGTTGGTGGGCGGGCCCCTGCTGTTCTATCTCACGGTGGGGCGCGGGCAGGCGGCGCGCATCGATCGGCTGAGGGAGGAACGCCTGAAGGTCGAGGCGGAATTTTCGGGGCCCATGCCCTTCGTTCCGGTCAGCCAGGACGAGCGCCGTCGACTCGTGGACCCCGAGGCCACTTGGCGGGACGGCATCGTTGCGGTTCAGGGGGATCAGGGGCGCCTGGCCCACTACCACGGGGTCATCAGCGAATATCAGCGCGCCTGCCGAGAGCGGGGAGCTGCGGTGGCGGGTTTCCGTTCCTCCTGGGATCCCATCCGCTCGAGCTTCTCGCTTCCAGACCACCTTTCCGGGGCCAGCCTGCTGCGGGGCCTCGACCTGGATCAACCGGAGACCCGGCTGGCGGGCTGGGTGTTCGAAGCGCGCTTCCTGGGCGGCACGGACCGCGTGTTCAAGGGCCTGGACGCCGCCTACCGCATCCAGCCCCTGCTTGAACCGGTGGCCCTCCGCTGGGAAGCCGCTCCAGGGGGCGCCATCACGCACCTCGCCCTTCGCAACCTCTATCGGATGCCCTGATGTCCTTCGTCGAACGCCACAAGGTTTGGCTGCTCCCCTTGCTCGGGCTCGGGGTGATCGGGGTCGTCTACCTGAACATGCGGATGCTCGGCGGCTCGCCGGCGCCTGCGGCGACATCTGAGTCGGCCGCTGCGGACCCCAAGCCTCAGGGGATGGCGCCGATGCCGGCGGTGGTCCTCCCCCCACCGCCGGAGGCCGCTCCGATCGCCCAGCCTTCTGGCACCCAGGATCTCTGGGCAGACCTTCGGGCCTTGGAGACGCCACCGTCCAGCCTCACGGCCACGGCGGAGCTGCTCTCGAAGGGCGAACGCCCACGGGATCTGAGCACCGCGCGCCGGATGCCGGGGTTTCATCCAGACCAGTGGGAGCGGGTGGGCCGGATGAAACCCTTGCCCGCAGTGCCCGATCGCGAAAGCCCCTCGATGGCGGAGCCGGAGAAGGTCCCGCCGCCCCTGCCGGTGGTGACCTTCGTGGGACGAACGCCTGAAGGGCCCATCGCCTGGATTCAGCAGCGCCCCTGTCGGGAAGGGGATCTCCTGCCGGACGGTTACCGGATCGTGCGGATCGCCCTCGACCGGGTGCGTTTCGAGTGGGCCGGTCGCAGCTTTGAACGTCCTGTCCTGCCCCTGAGCGCCCCTCCCAAGGAGGCCCCCTGATGTCCTTGTCCATGTTGCTTCTTGCCATTCCCGTGCTGGTGGCCCAGGCTCCGCAATCGCCTCCAATTCCCAGGTTCAGCTTTTCGGTGGGAGAGGCGGACCTGCGGGACATCCTGCGGGTGGCCGTCAAGGATGCGAATGTGAACCTGACCTTTGAGCCGGGGCTCGATACCAAGGTACGGGGTCTGGAACTACGGGACGCCAGCCTCGACGAGATCCTCCAGCAGGTGCTGCCCGGCTACGGCCTTGCGGCGACACGCACGGAGCGGACGGTCCACATCCACCGCGCCGATGGCGGCGTGCGGTTCCACAGCGTGGATTTCCTCTCGCTGCGCCGCCAAGGTTCCAAGTCCTTCTCCGTGAATGCCTCTGGTCAGGTGATGCAGGGGGGCGGCGGAGGTGGTGGTGGTGCCATGGGCGGCGGAAGTGGCACCGGAGGCGGCACCGGAGGCGGTGGCGGACAGGGGCAGGGCGGGGGCGGCAACAGCGCGGCCTTTGCGAGCAGCCTGCAGTCCGGCTCCGGGAGCGACCCCTGGACGGATTTGCGCACGGGCCTCAGCCTGCTGGTGTTCGGCGAAGTGCTTCAGGCCAAGGAGGGCAGCGCGGCCCAGGTGGGCGGGGCCGGCGGGATGCAGGGCGTCGCGGGGCCCTCGTCCATCGGTTACTCCAAGGAGGGTCGGACCCTGCTCATCCAGCCCGATGCAGGCCTGGTAGTGGTCGGGGCCGAGGCCCAGGTGCAGCGTCGAGTGGAGGGCTATTTGGCGGAGATGAAGAAGCGCTATCGGCGCCAGGTGCTGCTGGAAGCGCGCATCGTGGAAGTCACGCTGGGCAAGGACACCCAGCTCGGTACGGACTGGAATGCCGTGCTCAAGGCGGGCGCTGGCAATGGCGCGACGGGCTCGGATGTCACCAGCAGCTTGACCACGGGCTCGCCCTCCAGCAGCCAACTCAGCTCCGGCGAAGGCCTCTTTAAGCTGGTCACGGCCGCCACCCGCGTGAACGCCACCATCAGCGCCCTGGCGCGGGATGGGCGTCTGCAGGTGCTCAGCCATCCACGGCTCTCCACCCTGAACAACCAGAAGGCGATCCTGCGCGTGGTGCGCGAGGAGGCCTACTTCCTCCAGAGCAGCCAGATCTCCCCCGGCGGCACCTCCGGCAACATCGCCACGGTGCAGGTGACGCCCATGGTGGTGCCCGTGGGCATCATCCTGGACATCCAGCCCCAGATTGGAGACGACGGCACCATCACCCTGGCGGTGAACCCCAGCGTGTCCGAAGTGGCCTCCGTGCGGACCTTCACCGCCACCGGCGCCAGCGCCAGCCTGCCCGTGGTGGATCGCCGCGACCTGGATACCGTGGTGCGGATGCGGGAGGGCGAGACCCTCGTGCTGGCGGGCATCATCAAAACGAAGGACGTGAAGGACGACCGGGGCGTGCCGTGGTTCCGCAAGCTGCCCTTCTTCGGCTACCTCTTCAGCCGCAAGGAGGAGAGCCGCGCCCGCACGGAACTGGCCATCTTCATCACGCCGACCCTGATCGAGGATCCCGACCAGATCGGCCGCGAGACCAAGGCCACGGAAGCCCGGATGCGGGAGGCCGAAGCCGAGCCTAAGGGGTTGAAGCGGATCGAGAAGTAGGTCTGAACCAGGGCGTGCGGCCACATCCCGAGGTGCCACGACTCCGTTTCCTGCGGACAGGGCGGCAGGGCGATGAATGGAACTGCCTTACAGCCAAGCCGCCGAGCCCGTGAAGGCTTCGGCGGCGGGTGCATGATCTCCCTGGGTGGGAGACGGGGTGGCTCAGAATCGGTAGCCGACGGTCACGTTGATGGCGGGGCAGGTGATCTTTTCCTTGTCCCCCCCTCCGAAATCAGGCTCAACGTCCACAGACGTGTAGCGCAGATCGGTGTGGAGGTTGGTGTTGAACTGGTAACCGGCGCCCAGGGCGAGCTGGAAGGCCTTCGGCGTCGTGCTCACGGAAAGGGGGCCCCATTTGGCTTCGAACTTGACCTGAGCAAAACCGAGGCCACCGATAAGGTAGAAGCCCTGACCCACCTTGCCATCCACGAAGTAGTTGTAGTCGGCACCCAGGGTGGTGTTGGTGACGTTGTAATCAAAGCTATGGCCATCCTCGCTCTTGTTCTTGCTGTAGGCCGTGACATCCAGGCGAGGCGTGATCGCGTGGCCCTTGCCGAGGTCGAACTGCAGGTTGCCGCCAAGAGTGAAGCCCATCTTGCCGTCGAGGTTATCGCTGTTGCCAACCTTGCCCTGGGGCAGGGAGAAGCCGCCGTGCACACCGACCTTGAAGTCGGCAGCCTGGGCAGAAACCATCGTGAGGGCGAGGAGGGGAAGGATGGAACGAAGTTTCATAATGACTCCATGCATACAGGGGGAATCCCTGTGGTGTAAACAAGTGTGCTTGGTTGATGTTGTGGGTTCAAATTCAGGAATGAGTGGCCTTGATTGTTGAGTGGTATTGTCGCTCGGCTGGTTTTTAGCAAGTGCCATGGCTATGGAAAAAATGAACATCTCGGTTTCGATGGCCATTCTTATCTGCCAGCCCTGAGAACCCTTGTGTTTCAAGGTCGGCGACTGTTCGGCTCCGATCGGATTGCGTCGAATGTGTCACGCCATCGCAGCGGCGTGATGTCCGGCCTCATTTTGGGGAGTGGCACAGGGGGCGGAATTTCCGCAATTCTGTCGCGGCTCTCGAACGGGAGGTCCGAGCCTGAGTGGGGCCACTTCTGGTCGGATCAATCCTGAGCGGGAATGTTCTGCACGGACGCCAAGACGTATTCCGCAAGCTCCTCGCCGCCCAGCACATCCTGTTCGGCGATGTAGAGGGGCATGGTCAGGGCCTGGAGATGGCTCGGCGTAAGCTTCACGGCATCCTTTTCGGTGCAGACGAGGGCCATGGCGCCGCTTGCTTCGGCTGACCCGCATAGACCTCTGAGCTGTCCCGGGGCGAGAGCCTGGTGATCGCGGAAAGATCGGTATTCCGACCAGGTGAGGCCGGCCAGAAGCAGATCCGCGTAGAAGGCCTCTGGATGCCCCAGGGCGCAGAACGGAAAGAGCTGGGGCAGTTCCGCTGGCAGCGGAATGCGCTCGCCGGTCTGAGCATGTCGGAGTGCGCGGATCGCGAAATCCACGAAGAACACCGGCCCGCCACTGCCGTGTTTCGCCCACCACGCCTCGATCTTTGGCCGATCGGCGCGACTGCCGCGGGTCACCACCAGGGCGTGGGCGCGCTGGGCGCTCGCCATAGGCTCGCGCAGGTCCCCCAGGGGCACCATCCGGCCATTGCCCCAGGTGCGCACGCCATCCAGCAGCAGCAGGTCCACATCCCGGTGCAGGGCGCGGTGCTGGAAGCCGTCATCGAGCAGCAGGAAATCGGGGCGCGGATTGGCGGAGAGGGCGACGAGGGCGCCGTTGATGCGCTTGCGGGCCACAACAACCCGATCCGATCCGAGGCGATCCGCCATCATCCGCGGCTCGTCTCCGGTTTCTTCGGGACGGCTCAGCGGGTGCACATTCATAGGATCCACCGGGCGGCGTCCGCCGTAACCGCGGGACACCACGGCCCCACGCAGGCCGCGGGTTTCCAGGCTCTGGGCCAGGAACAGCGTCACGGGCGTCTTCCCGGTACCTCCCATGGTGAGGTTGCCGATGGAGACGACGGGCACATCGACCCGGGCGCTGCGCTCGGGATGCATGTCGAAAGCCCGGTTGCGCATGCGTACCACCGCTCCGTAGAGGGGCGCCAGGGGAGCGAGGATCCAGCGGAGCATCGACATATCCCTAAACATGCCACGGTCGCCGGGGTATCGTGGAGGGAGTCCCAGGAATCCCATGGCCGAGTCCAGCTTTATCGACCAGAGCAAGCTCAAGTTCCGCGAAGGTGAGGTGGTCTTCCGAAAAGGGGAGATGGCCCAGCAGATGTACATCATCCTGCAGGGCAAGGTGCGCCTCTACCAGGGCACGGAACCGGTGGGCGACTGGACCGAGGAACTGGGCAAGGGCGATTTTTTCGGCGAAGGCAGCTTGCTGGAATCCATTCCTCGCCCCACCACGTCTGTGGCGCTGGAGGACACGGAAGTCATCGCCATCAGCCGCGGGACCTTCCTGCGCATGATCCGGCAGACCCCCGAAGTCTCCGTGAAGATGAT
Source organism: uncultured Solibacteraceae bacterium (assembly GCA_964415525.1). Lineage (GTDB taxonomy): Bacteria > Acidobacteriota > Holophagae > Holophagales > Holophagaceae > CAZPUI01. The sequence continues at coordinate 37,103 of CAYQAS010000016.1, read as the reverse complement.
GCAGCGGCTGGCTCAGCGGAACCGTGAGCTGGGAGCGAAAGTCGATGGCCAGGATCGGAGCGGCAAGCTGCGCACGCCTCAGAGCGCCTGCCTCGTGTCCGTCATCAGCGGACACAAGTACGCCATCACGAGCCACGGTGCGCTGATCGGACGTTACGACCCCAACACCGGCATCCACCCCGACATCGATCTGACGGACGAGGATCCCCAACTGAGCGTCAGCCGTCGTCACTGCCGCATCCTCTGCGAGCACGGCCGCTACTTCCTGGTGGAAGAACACGGTGTTGCCAACGGCACCTACATCAAGGGGGAGCGTCTCGCACCCGGGGATGCGCGGGAGCTGAAGGCGGGCGATCGCGTGGGCTTCGGCATGGTGGTGCTCTTCTTCGAGCGCCAGGGGTGAGCGTCGAACTCTGGATGGATGCCCACGGCACCGTGTGGGAGCTGGTGGTCCTTGGCGATGGCGACTGCTTGGTGCGCCAGGGGCTCGACATGTGCGATGTCATCGACGGCGACGCCCGGGAGGGTGTGCAGGTGATGGCCCGTTTCAGCGATCCGGCGGATGCGCGAAGCTTCCTGTGGGAAGAGGGGTTCGATCCCGTTCGCGACGAGGATTGACCGTCCTGCGTTGACAGCGGAGCCTCCGTTCGCATCCTAGTGCGCAAAGGAGCGCCCTATGGCCCCGCGCATCGGCATGACCACACCCCTGGTGGAGATGGACGGGGACGAGATGACTCGGGTGCTGTGGGCCGAGGTCAAAGCGAAGCTCCTCCTGCCGTTCGTGGACCTCAAGACCGAGTACTACGATCTTTCCGTGAAGCATCGCGACGAAACGGACGACCGGGTCACGGGGGATGCGGCGGAAGCCACCAAGCGGCTCGGTGTGGCGGTGAAGTGCGCCACCATCACCAGCACGCCGGACCGTGTGAAGGAATACGGCCTCAAGGCGCTGCTCCCGAGCCCCAACGGGACGCTGCGTGCGGCGCTGGACGGCACGGTCTTCCGCAAGCCGATCCTGCTGAAGAATGTGAAGCCGAGCCTGCCGGGTTGGACACGCCCTGTCCACATCGCCCGCCATGCTTACGGCGATGTCTACAAGAACGCGGAAATCTCCATTCCGGGCCCTGGCATGGCAGAACTGGTCTTCACCGGTGCGGACGGCACCGTGCTCCGCAAGACGATCATGGAGATGCCCGGCCCCGGTGTGATCCAGGGGATGCATAACCTCGATGGCAGCATCGAGAGCTTCGCCCGGGCCTGCGCGCTCTATGCGCTCTCCGAGAAGATCGATGTCTGGTTCGGCGCCAAGGACACCATCAGCAAGATCTACGACGGCCGTTTCAAAGAGATCTTCGCCCGCGTCATCCGCGACGAGTTCGCGGACCGCTTCAAGGAGGCGGGCATCACCTACTTCTACAGCCTCATCGATGACGTGGTGGCGCGGGTCGTGAAGTCCGAAGGGAACATGCTCTGGGCCTGCAAGAACTACGACGGTGACGTGATGAGCGACATGGTGGCCGCCGCCAGCGGCAGCCTGGCCATGATGACGAGCGTGCTGGTGAGCCCGAAGGGCGTCTTCGAATACGAAGCCGCCCATGGCACGGTGCAGCAGCACTACTACCGCTACCTGAAAGGCGAAAGGACCAGCACCAATCCCGTGGCGCTGATCTTCGCCTGGACCGGGGCCCTGCGGAAACGCGGGGAAATGGACGGGCTCGCCGATCTCCATGCCTTCGCCGATCGGCTGGAGAAGGCCACCCTCGATACGCTGGAGGCAGGCACCGTCACCGGCGACCTCGCCCGCATTGCAGACCCCGCGCCCAAGGCCGTCGTGGACAGCTGGGCCTTCATGGACGCCATCGCAGCGAGGCTGTAACGATCGAGCCGGGCTGGAAGACTTCGGGCCGCTCTGGAGATTTGGCTGCCCGATTCTGTCGAGCGCTGGGCTTTTGCATTTCCCGCCACACAACGACTCCCACAAGACCCGCGAACAGAACAAATCGTGGGACCTGGTTATCGGTCAGGTTCAGCCAGAAGGGGCCATTCGTTGAGATGGAGGAATCTTCCCCTCGCCGCCTTGTTGCAGGAATCCTGACACCGTCGATTCGGGCGGTGGAACAGATACCAAGGCTCCCACCGCGCTGAAAATCAGCCCTTCCGATCCGCTCCAGACGCCGTGATCCGCTTCACAAACTCCAGCTCCTCCAGCGTGGAACCCACCGCCAACCTCGCCTCGCGCACCAGCAGGATGCTGGCGGTGAACAAGGCGCAGGCGCCAAAGAGGCCGAGGGCGATGGGCATCCAGCCGTAGCGCCATTGCAGGGTGGCCACGGTGCCGATGGCGATGCTGGAGCCCACCAGGAGCCCGATGGCGCTGTAAAGGGCGGTCATGGCGTTGCGCAGGAGAATGATGCGGCGGGAGAGGCTTCGGAGCTGCGAATGCACCAGCTCCAGGCGGGCGGGGTCACGCCCATCCTGGGCCTCCTTCGCCAAGGTGCGAACGCGGTCCACCACCCGGCTCAGGCGATTGGCCGTGCTTAGGGTCAGGGTGCCGGAGGCGCTGATGAGCACTGCGGGCGTGATCATGGCGCCGAGGATCTCGGTGGC
>CAYQAS010000016.1:0-34396 GCA_964415525.1 uncultured Solibacteraceae bacterium | reverse complement strand
TTCCTGCATCCTAGGTGTCAGTGGTTCTTTGCCAGCCACGCGATATCCAGAAAGGTCGAGGGACCGGGCCCTATGACACCTTGACAACCTGCGCCATGGGGGCGCGTGGTGCCAATTCCCGCCGGCCACTGCCGGGCAGATATGCGGAGCTTCCGCCTCGGGATCGCGTTGGAACGGCAGGACCCCTTCACCCTGGAGGGTCCCGTGCCTCAGTCCATTCCATCAAAAACGTCGAACGGCTTCGTCTCCCTGGTGGGGGCCGGACCCGGAGCACCAGATCTCCTGACGGTGCGGGCGCTTCGTGCCTTGCAGGCGGCGGAAGTCATCCTTCCGGATGCCCTGCTGGAGCCGGGTTTCGAGGCGCTCTATCCCGCTGGGGCGATCGTGATTCCCGTGGGAAAGCGCTGCGGGAAAGCGTCCACGCCCCAGGAGGTCATCCACGAACTGCTGATCCGACACGCCCTTACCGGCAAACGTGTTGTCCGACTCAAGGGCGGCGATCCGCTCCTCTACGGGCGGGGTGGAGAAGAGGCCCAGGCCCTCTCCGAGGCAGGCATCCCCTTCGAGTTCATCCCGGGGGTGAGTGCCATCTTCGGGGCCGCTGCGGCCACGGGTATTCCGCTCACTCACCGCGGCGTGGCGCGGGAGCTTCGCGTGCTGGAGGGCCACCACCTGCTGCAGGATCCCGCGACGGACTGGGAGGGCCTTGCCCGGGGCACGGCCACCCTGGCGCTCTACATGGGCACCCGCGTTCTGGCAGGCGTCGCGCGACAGCTGCTGTCCCATGGCGCCGATCCGAACCTGCCCGTGGCGCTGGTGGAACGGGCTCAGTGCGAGGGCGAGACCCTCACCCTCAGCAGCCTGAGGCTCGCGGCGGGGGGCCACGTCTGTAGCCGCACGGAAGGCCCCGGCCTTGTGCTCATGGGCGAAGTCATCCGCGCCCGCGCCATCCATTCGTCTTCGGAGAATCCCCATGGCCCTGTTGCCGCTCTTTCACGACCTTTCGAATCGGCCCGTCCTGTTGGTGGGCGCCGGGACCGTCGCGCGGGATAAGCTCCGCGCCCTCCTTCCCACCGGCGCCAGGATCCGCATCGTGGCGCTCCAGGCCCTTCCGGACGTGATCCATACGGCTGTGGAGTCGGGCATTCCCCTCGCGCTCCGATCCTTCGAGCCTCCGGACCTAGAGGGTATGGCCCTGGTCGTGAGTGCCACCAACGATTCTGCCCTCAACGCCGCCATCGTCGCCCTGGGCCGTGCTCGAGGCGTGCTCGTGAACGCCGTGGATGACCCGTCGAACTGCGATGTCTTCTTCGCCGCCACCTGGCGCCGCGGGCCGATCACCCTGGCACTCGGCACCGAAGGCACCTTCCCCGGCCTCTCCCGCAGCGTGCGGGAGGCCCTGGATGCACTGGTTCCCGAAGGCGATGCCGACCTCCTCCAGGCCCTCACGGATGCCCGCCAGGAACTCCTCCGGCGCCTGCCGGATCCCGTCGCCCGCCGCGCCGCCCTTCTTCAGCTCATCGATACCTTCCGCACGACCTACCTGCACCCGGAGACCCAGCCATGACCACCACCCAGGAAACCCCGATCGAAGCCCTGAAGCGCGAGAGCCGCCATTTTCGCGGCACCTTGACGGAGGATCTGCAGTCTGCGGACCCCGGCTTCTCCAAGGACAGCGAGCACCTCCTGAAGCCCCACGGCCTCTATCAGCAGAAGGACCGGGATCAGCGCGGCCAGAATCCGCCGCCCACCCTGCTGCTCCGGGGCCGAATTCCCGGCGGGCGCCTCAGCAGCGTGCAGTATCTGGCCTGGGATGAGCTGGCGGACCGCTACGGGGATGCGAGCCTGCGTCTGACCACCCGCCAGAGCATCGAACTCCACGGGGTGGTGAAGGGGGATGTGAAAGCCACGATCCAGGGCCTCGCCCAGGCACTTCAGACGACCCAGGGCGCCTGCGGCGATGTGGTGCGCAACGTGACCCAGGCCCCGAACCCCTGGGGGCGGGCGGATCTCGCGGCCCTGGATGCCGTGGCGACGCTGCTTTCCGATCACTTCAAGGCCAAGTCCAACGCCTATGCCGAAATCTGGCTGGATGGCGAAAAGGTAGACCTCGCGCAGGAGGTCGAGACCTTCTACGGCGAGACCTACTTGCCCCGGAAGTTCAAGATCGGCGTGACGAAGGTCGGTGAGAACCTCATCGACCTCTACACCAACGACCTCGGATTCGCCGTGACCTTCGAGGGTGATGTCATCAACGGTTTCCATGTCTTCGCCGGTGGCGGCATGGGCATGAGCCACGGTAAGCCGGAGACCTTCCCCCGGCTGGCAGATCACCTCGGATGGATTCCGGTGACGGCCCTGATCCCCGTGGCGGAAGCCGTGGTGGGTGCCCATCGGGACCTGGGCAACCGCGGCGATCGGCGCCAGTCACGCCTGAAATACGTCGTCGCGAAACTCGGCGTGGAGGCCTTCCGGGCAGAGGTCGAGCGTCGCGCCGAGCTGTCCTTCGAGGGCCGCGAGCTGCCGGTCTGGAAGAGCACGCCCATCCTGGGTTGGCTGCCTCGGGTGGACGGCACCTGGGCCTATGGCGTTCACACCCCTGCGGGTCGCATCCTCGGTCCCCTGAAGGCGGCCCTGCGTGCTGTGGTGGCCTCGTACGGGCTCTCGGTGCAGGTGAGCCCGGATCAGGATCTGATCCTGCTGGGTGCTCAGGCCGACGACAAGCTGGCGATCCAGGCCGCCCTGAACGAGGCGGGCGCGAAAACCGCCGATCCCCTCTCCCAACGGGCCCTGGCCTGCGTGGCGCTGCCCCTCTGCTCCCTGGCCATTACCGAGGCGGAACGGGTTCTGCCGGACCTGCTGGCACCGCTTCGCGAAGCCCTCGTGCGCCACGGCAAGCTCGAACAGGCCCCCGTCTTCCGCGTTACCGGCTGCGCCAATGGCTGCGCCCGACCCTATGCCGCCGAACTCGCGCTGGTAGGGCAGGGGCCGAACAAATATGTCCTATTTGCTGGGGGAAGCGCCGAAGGCACCCGCCTCGCCGTGGCCATCCGACAGAAGGTGTCTACCGAAGAACTGCCCGAGGTCTTCAACCGCCTCGTGGCTGCCTGGGCCTCCGATGGCCAGGCCGGCGAAACCTTTGGCGACTGGGCGGCCCGCACTGGGGCCGAGGCGCTGACGGCCAAGCTGGGAGAAGGCCATGGCTGAGGGACAACTCCTCTTCCTCGCGGGCATCGCCTTCCTGGCCGGGGTGGTGAATGGTGTCCTGGGGCACGGCTTCTCCACCCTGACCGTGCCTCCGGCGCTCCTCATCCTCGCCAGCCGGGTGCTCAATCCCGTGCTGGTGCTGGTGGAGGTCGCCCTGAACCTGGGGAGCCTCGTGGCGAGCCGCCGAGCGGTGCCCTCAGTGCTGCCGGGGCTGCGCCCCGTGCTGATGGGTCTGCTCCCGGGCGTCGTGGTGGGTGCCCTTCTGGTGGGCTTCCTGCCGATCTTGCCCCTGAAGCTCGCCACCTACTGTGTGCTCTTTCCCCTCGTGCTCCTCCAGGCTTCCGGCTTCCGCTGGCCCGCCCTGGCGGCTCCGGGCGCTCGTCTTCCGTTTGGTGCCTTCACCGGGATCATTTACGGCGCCACCACCATCAGCGGGCCCGTGCTGAGCCTCTTCTTTCAGAACGCACGCACGGACCGGACGTCCTATCGTGCCTCGGTGGCCCTGCTTCGGGTGTCTGAGAGCCTGCTCACGGCGCTCGTCTATGTCGCGCTAGGCCTCTACACCCAGGAGACCTTCCGTGTGGCGTCCTGGCTCGCCCCCGCGGGCTTTCTCGGCCTGCTGGTGGGTATCCAGGTGGCGAAGGTGGTGCGCGAGAAAACCTTCAAGCGCTTCTGCATCACCTTCAACGTCTTCGCCCTCGGCATCGGCTTTGCGCGGCTTCTGGAAGCCGTGGATCCCCGCCGTCGGGTGGTCTTCCAGGCCCTCTGGATCATCCCCCTGGCGCTCGTGCTGGTGCGGCAGAGCACCTGGATGCGCCGGGCCCGGATCGGAAGCCGCCTGCTGCAGCGCCGTCTCGATGCCCTCACCCGGCCTCGTGACCCCGAATACCAGATCTGACAGGAGCTGTCGTGAATGATCCTCATCCTCCCACCGGCCTCGACGCCCAGGGCCTGGTTGCCTGGGCCGCCGAGACCTTCGCCGATCGTCTGGTTCTGGCCTGCAGTGCCTCCGTGGAGGACAGCGTGTTGGTGCACCTCGCGGCCCAGACGGGGGTTCCCGTGCGGGTCTTCCTCCTGGACACGGGCCGTTTGCACCCCGAGACCCACGAGACCTACGACCGCCTGCGGTGGAAATACGAAGGCCTGCGTTTTGAGGTCTACAGTCCTGAGGCGGCGGAAGTCGAAGCCCTCGTGGCGGCCCAGGGGCTCTTCGGCTTCCGGGACAGTCTGGAGGCCCGTCACGCCTGCTGTGCCGTGCGTAAGCTCGGCCCCCTGAAGCGTGCCTTGGCGGGCTCCCACGCTTGGCTCACGGGCCTGCGGCGGGAACAGAGCCCCACGCGGGAAGGCTTGGAAACCATCCAGTTCGATGGGCAGCGCACCAAGGTCTCGCCCCTATTGGATTGGACAGCGGCTGACGTGCTCGCCTTCGCCAAGGCCCACAAGGTGCCCGTGCATCCCCTACACGCTCATGGCTACCCCAGCATCGGATGCGCCCCTTGCACCCGCGCCATCCGCGAAGGCGAGGACTTCCGTGCCGGGCGCTGGTGGTGGGAACACCCCGACCACAAGGAATGCGGCCTGCATCGTCCTTAAAAGAAAACAGCCATCACAGAGGACACAGAGAAAGGCACGGAGGGCACAGAGACAGCCAAGGCCGTGGACGTCGACCCGCCCTTCCTTTTCTCCCCCTTTTTTCTCTGTGACCTCCGCCTCCTCTGTGACCTCTGCGATTTCAGTTTTCGTTTTTCCGTATTAAGTCGGAGTTTCCATGCCCCTGACCCACCTCGAATCCCTTGAATCCGAAGGCATCCACATCCTGCGCGAGGTTGCGGGGCAGTGCTCGAATCCGGCGCTGCTCTTCTCCGGCGGCAAGGACAGCATCGTGATGCTGCGGCTCGCAGAGAAAGCCTTCCGTCCCGGGCGTTTCCCGTTCCCGCTCCTGCACGTCGATACCGGGCACAACTATCCCGAAGTGATCGACTTTCGCGACCGGCGTGCCGCGGAACTCGGTGAGACCCTCGTGGTTCGTACCCTCGACGAAAGCATCGCCAAGGGCCGCGTGGTGCTGCGTTCGGCGGATGAGAGCCGCAACCGCCACCAGAGCGTGACCCTGCTGGATGCGGTGGAGGAGTTCCAGTTCGACGCCCTCATCGGCGGAGCGCGGCGGGACGAGGAGAAGGCCCGGGCCAAGGAGCGCGTGTTCAGCTTCCGCGACTCTTTCGGCCAGTGGGATCCCAAACACCAGCGGCCCGAACTGTGGAACCTCTACAACGCCCGCATCCATCCCGGCGAGCACATTCGCGCCTTCCCCATCTCCAACTGGACCGAACTCGATGTCTGGCAGTACATCCAGGAGGAAGGTCTGGAGCTGCCCAGCATCTACTTCGCCCACGAACGGGAGGTGGTGGAGCTCGAGAGCGGACGACTGCTGCCGGTGACGCCCCTCACGCCGCCTGCGCCGGGCGCTTCCGTGGTGCGACGCTCCGTGCGTTTCCGCACCGTGGGCGACATCAGCTGCACGGCGCCTGTGCTCAGTGAGGCCCGGACGGTGGAGGACATCCTCAAGGAAACCGCCACGACCGAACTCACCGAACGTGGCGCGACGCGCCTCGACGACCAGACCAGCGAAGCCTCCATGGAACAGCGGAAAAAGGAAGGCTATTTCTGAAAAACGATTCACCACGGAGGACACGGAAAAGAACGTTCAGGTAAACGAGAAACCAACCAGATGTATGAGATTCATGGTCCGCTGCCTCGACTCACTCGTTCCCTTTTTGCCCCCGATCAAACGCCAACTCACACCCATTTTTCGCTTCTTTCTTTTCTCCGTGCGCTCCGTGTTCTCCGTGGTGAAAACCTCTTTCCAATCAGGATCCAACATGTCCAACAACGGTCTTCTTCGTTTCATTACCTGCGGTTCCGTGGATGACGGCAAGTCCACGCTCATCGGGCGTCTGCTCTACGACACCCGCGCCATTCTGGCGGACGCCCTGGATGCGCTGGAGCTCTCCAGCCGCAAGCGCGGGCTCACGGAGATCGATCTCTCGCTGCTCACGGACGGCCTCCAGGCGGAGCGCGAGCAGGGCATCACCATCGATGTCGCCTACCGCTACTTCAGCACCGGCACGCGCAAATACATCCTGGCGGACGCCCCGGGCCACGCCCAGTACACCCGCAACATGGTGACCGGCGCCTCCACGGCGGACCTGGCTATCCTCCTCATCGACGCCCGCAAGGGCGTGCTGGAACAGACGCGACGCCACCTGACCCTCGCGCACCTGATGGGGCTGCCCCATGTCCTGGTGGCCATCAACAAGATGGATCTCGTGGGGTACGACCAGGCCGTCTACGACCGCATTGTCGATGAGGTCCTGCCGCTGGCCACCAAGCTCGGCATCCGCGACCTCCGCTTCATCCCGCTTTCGGCCCTCAAGGGTGATCTCATCGTGGAGCGGGGCGAAGCGATGGCCTGGTATAAGGGGCCGACCCTGCTGGAGATCCTGGAGAGCCTGGAAGTGCAGCGGGACGAGGCGGAAGCGCCCTTCCGTTTCCCGGTGCAGCTCGTCTGCCGTCCCCGCACACCCGAACTGCTCGACTACCGCGGCTACCAGGGGAAGGTGGAGAGTGGCCGCATTGCGGTGGGGGATTCCGTGGCGGTGCTGCCCAGCGGCTCCCGTACCCGCGTGAAACGCATCGAGCTGTTTGGACAGGAACTGTCGGAAGCCATTGCGGGCCAGAGCGTGACCCTGCACCTGGAGGACGAGGTGGACATCTCCCGGGGCGACCTTCTCGCCTCGGTGGAGCAAGCCCCGGAACCCCTGCGTGAGGTTTCTGCCACGGTCTGCTGGCTGGGGGACAAGCCTTTGGACCCCACGAGTCGCCTGGTGCTGCGCCACGGTCCCAAGGAGGTGCGGGCCAGGGTTCACCAGATCCTGGGGCGGCTTGATCTGGAGACCCTGGAGCCGCGTCCGGCTTCGGAACTTCGGATGAACGACATCGCCACGGTCTCCCTCCGCCTTCAGGCACCCATCGCACCGGATCCCCACGCGCAGGTCAAAGGGAACGGCCACTTCATCCTGGTGGACGAGGCCACCCACGCCACGGTGGCGGCGGGCATGGTGCTGGCGACGGAAGGCTTCTGAGGGCAGACAAGCTCGCCTCCAGGCGGCATCCCAAGGGCGTCGTGTTCCCACCCGGGAGGCGACGCCCTTCCTCCGGGCCGGCCTCGGGTCCCTGCTGGAAGGCGCCGGATGGAACCGAACCGCGCTCCCCTGACCCTGATGGGCGGCACCTTCGCCATCAATAGCCTCGGCCACGTCTCGGGCACCCGGTGCTTCGAGACGACCGATCAATTTCCCCGCGCCTGGGAGCGACTCCTGGCGGCGGCGAAGGGCTGATGGCACACTGAACCTGTGGCTGCGGTCGGGATGCCGACCCCCCTCGGGAGGAACGCCGATGCGGATGTGACGGGATCTTGGCTCACGTGTGTTGTCTCCACGTGTCCCCATCGATCCAGCGTCCACGCGCCTCGGCTCCGGGAACTGCCCGCGGGCTTGGCCGTGCGCCCGTCTGTGGGGACCCATCCTTCTGGTGCGCCATGTCGCAACCCTTCCTGCACCTGCGTGGGATCTCCCACGCGTACTGCGGGGCTTCAGCCCCCGTTTTTGAAGCTCTGGACCTCACCCTGCCCTCCGGCTGGACTGGCGTGGTGGGGGCCAACGGCTCCGGCAAGTCCACCCTTTTGCACCTCGTGACGGGACTCCTTCATCCGTCCTCAGGACGGCTCCGGGTGCCCCCAGGCGCCCTCCTCTGTGCCCAGCGCACGGATGCCCCTCCCCTGGGCTTGGCGGCCCTCTTGGAGGGCGCCGACGGACCCGGCTGGCGGTGGCGGGATCGCCTCGGCATCCAGAAGGACTGGCTGGGGCGCTGGGATACCCTCAGCCACGGGGAGCGCAAGCGCGCCCAGCTCGCGGTGGCCCTCTGGGAGGATCCGCCCCTGCTGGCGGTGGATGAGCCCACCAACCACCTCGATGCTTCCACCGTCCGCCTACTCCGGGAGGCCCTGGCGGCCTACCGCGGCATCGGCCTCCTGGTGAGCCACGATCGGGACCTGCTGGACGCCCTCTGCGACCAATGCATCTTCCTGAAAGACGGAGCCGGCACGCTTCGTCCGGGAGGCTACTCCGACGGAACGCTGCAGGGCGGACGGGAACAGGCTGCTCGGCTCCGGGAGCGGGAGGCTCTGGACCGGGAGGTGGGCCAGCTCCAGGAGACCCAGCACCGTCGCCGAGAGCAGACCGCCAAGGCCGAGCGCGACCGCTCGAAGCGGGGGCTGGACCCGGGGGACCGGGACGGTCGGGCCCGGGTCGATGCGGCCCGGGTGGCGGACGGCAAGTCCGGGGCGGGGCTCCGGCAGCTGGATGGCCGCCTCGCCCAGGCTCGGGAGAAGCAAGCCACGGCCACACTCACACGCGCCCACGTTCTCGGGGTCCAGCTGAAGGCTCGATCGGCACCCCGCCCCCAGTTGGTGGTCCATCCCGGCGGCATGATTCCGCTGGGGCCGGGTCGTTACCTGGAAGTTCCGGCCCTGGTGGTCCGTCCCGCCGACCGCATCGGTCTCACGGGGCCCAACGGAGCTGGGAAGAGCACCTTCCTACGCGCCCTTCTGGCGACGTCCACCCTGCCTGCGGACTTCCTCGTTCACCTACCCCAGGAGCTGGGTGCCGCCGATTCACGTGCCATCCTCCGCACGGTCCAGGCCCTTCCCCGGGACGTGTTGGGCCGCGTCATGGCCCTGATTTCGCACCTGGGCTCGGATCCGGCGCGGCTGCTCCAGAGCCAGGAGCCCAGCCCTGGCGAGCTGCGGAAGCTGCTCCTGGCCAAGGCCTTGGGGGAGGGCCCTTGCCTGCTGGTGCTGGATGAGCCCACCAACCACCTGGACCTGCCCTCCGTGGCCTGCCTGGAGGAGGCCCTCTCCGCCTGTGACGCGGCGCTGATCCTGGTGAGCCACGACGCGCGGTTCTTGGACCGTCTCACCACCCGACGCTGGCACCTGGAGCCGCAAGGACGAGACGGGGGGCGGATGAGTCTGCAAGAGACCTGAGGCCCACCGGGCCAGGAGCGTTCCCGCCTTGCTCCTGGCTGGCACCCACTCGGGCTGCCATCGGTGGAAGCTCCTTCGCCGCCTGGCGACCTGCACGTGGCCCTGGGCTGGGACGAGGCCAGGGCCACAGATGCGGGCGTTCAGCGGGAGAGGGTGACCTTCTCCGGGGCTTTGAGGCTGAAGGCGATCGGCTTGGCGGAGGCGATGCGGATCACGGTGTCTGCCGTGCCGGCGGCGAGGGCGGTGCCGGCCGCAGCCCCCAGGGCGGCGCCACCGAGGGCGTGGTCGTTGCGGTTCCGGGAGTTGCTCAGGATGCCCGCCAGGGCGCCGAGGGCTGCCCCGCCGCCGATGAACTTCGTGTTGCGCTCGCCCCGGGCGTCGCCCACCACCACGTGGGTGCCGGCCTCCACGTCCGCTGTGCCGACTTCCGTGAGGCGGATCCCCAGGTTCCCCTGTCCGCTCTGAAGGCGGCCCGCGGGGGTGCTCTGGGTGACGACGCCCTTCACTTCGGTGCCTTCGGGCCAGACGGTGCGGCCTTCCACGGTCACGGACGCGGCCAGGGTGCCGGTCCAGCCATCTCCGGGGTGGACTGTCTCAGTGCTCAGGTCCTTGGCGAGCCTCACACTCAGGGCGGTTCCGGCGGGGACCTCCACCACCACCGGCTTGAGGGCAGGGGCAGCAGTGGCGGGAGCCTTGGTCAAGGTCTCAGCCTCCTTGTGCTTCACTTCCGCCCGCCGCTTGGCGTCTGCCACCAGCTTCTCAAGGGCCTTCTCCTGGGACTTGTTGACGTGCTGCTGGTCGCCATCGGCCTTGGCCTTCCGCAGTTCATCCAGCTCAGCCTGGAGGGCCTGAACGCGGGTATCGGCGGCTTTTGCGGACTCCTGAGCAGCCTTGGCGGCTTCGGAGAGCTTGGGCTGGCAGGCCAGGGAGGCGAGGACGAGGCTGGCGGCAAGGGCGCTCAGGGCAAGGCGGGGGAAGACAGGCATAGGTACTCCGGGAACTGTGGCGAAATGGGCCACCTCGCTTTGATGCAACCAGGGGCCTCCGCGAAGCACAAGGGCCTCCATCCTCGCGCGCACTTTCCGGTCAGCATGGCCGGGGGCTTCGGCATCCAAGGGCGTGCCCTTCCCGGGGATGACCTTCGGGGGGTGCCCTATGGAAGGCCTCGGCATGGATCCGATCCGCTATCCCCTCACCCTGGCGAGCGCCACCTTCGGGTTGTTTCACCTCGCTGCCCTGGGGGTCTTCCTTGTTCCCTTCTCCTGGAAGCTGGCGGTGTTGGCGGCGGGACTCTATGTCCTGCGCATGTTCGGCGTCACGGCGGGCTACCACCGCTACTTCAGCCACCGGGCCTATCGTCTTGGCCGGGTGCCCCAGTTCCTGCTGGCGGTGCTGGCCCAGTCCTCCGGGCAGAAGGGGGCCCTCTGGTGGGCGGGGCATCACCGAGACCACCACCGGCACTCGGATAAGGCGGAGGATATCCACAGCCCGGTGCAGCGCGGCTTCTTCTGGAGTCACATGGGCTGGATCCTCTCGGACCGCTTTGATCGCTTCGATGCCTCCAAAGTGAAGGATCTGGAGAAGTTCCAGGAACTCGTGTGGATGGATCGCCATCACTGGATTCCGGCCCTGCTCCTGGCGCTGGCGGTGGGCCTCTGGGGCTTCCTCACGGGGGTGGGTCTCCTGTCTGCCCTGGCCTGGCACGCCCTCTCCACGGTGCTGCTCTACCACGGCACCTTCACCATCAACAGCCTGGCCCACGTCTGGGGCACTCGCCGCTTCGCGACCACGGACCAGAGCCGCAACAACCCCTTGTTGGCGCTGATCACCCTCGGCGAGGGCTGGCACAACAACCACCACCGCTATCCCGGCGCCTGCAGGCAGGGCCTGCGCTGGTGGGAGATCGACCTGACCCAAGGAGGCATCCGCCTGCTGGGATGGCTGGGCATTGCCCGCGACATTCGGGCGCATCCCGCGGAGGCGAAGCGATGAAGGTCGCCGTTCTGGGCAGTGGCATTGCGGGCCTTGGGGCGGCTTACTACCTGAGCCGGTCGTTCGAGGTCCACGTCTTCGAGAAGGACGATCGCATCGGCGGGCATACCCACACGGTGGCCACACCGGATGGGACGCGGGTGGACACGGGCTTCATCGTGCACAACCGGGTGAACTACCCGCGTTTCGTGCGCCTGATGGAGGAACTGGGCGTCGAAACGGGGCCTTCGGACATGTCGTTTGCCTACGACGGCGGGGCCCTGCCTTGGTGCAGCCGAGGCCTCAACGGGGTGCTGACCAAGCGCAGCCATGTCCTGAGCCCCCGATTCTGGTGTTTCTGGAGGGAGGTCGTCCGCTTCAATACCTGGGGGGAGCGGGCTGCGCGGGAAGGCCTGGCGGAGGGCTTGAGTCTCAAGGAAGCCCTGGATCGTGAAGGGTTCAGCGCCGATTTTCGGGAGGCCTACCTGGTGCCCATGGCGGGCGCCGTGTGGTCCACTCCCGCCCGCGCCATGGGGGATTTTCCCGCCTTGACCCTCCTGCGGTTCTTCTGGAACCACGGGATGCTCGGCTTTGCATCCCAACACCCCTGGCGCACGATTCCCGGCGGCACCTCCACGTATCTGGATCCCATCACCCGCCCCTTCAGCGACCGCATCATGACCGGTGCACGAATCCAATCCGTGCACCGGGATGCCGAAGGCGTGACGCTCACGCTGCAGGGGCAGGAGCCTCAGCGTTTCGACCATGTGGTTTTCGCCTGCCACGGCGATCAGGTGCTGCCGATGCTGGCGGATGCCTCGGATGCTGAGCGTGAGATCCTCGGCGCGTTCCGCACCAACCCCACCCCCACTTGGCTCCACACGGATACCTCCATTCTGCCCAAGGCCCGCCGGGGTTGGGCCAGCTGGAACTTCCGCAAAGTGGCGGACGAGCGACTGCTCCTCACCTACCACATGAATCGCCTCCAGACTCTGGGGACGGCCCAGGATCTGCTGGTGACCCTCCATGGCGAAGGCCTGGTGGATGAGGCCCAGGTGATCCGCAAACTCGATTACGAGCACCCCCGCTACGACTTGGCTGCCGTACAAGCCCAGAAACGCTGGCCCGAAATCAGCCGCCCCGACCGCCGCACCCACTTTGCCGGCGCCTACTGGACCTACGGGTTTCATGAAGATGGACTGGCCAGCGGGATCAGGGTGGCGGAGAGCCTTGGCATCCGGGTGTAGAACGGCGAGAGGAGATGTCTCGCGTATCCGCGAGCGGATACCGAGCGGATGGACTGGCCAGCGGGATCAGGGTGGCGGAGAGCCTTGGCATCCGGGTGTAGAACGGCGAGAGGAGATGTCTCGCGTATCCGCGAGCGGATACCGAGCGGATGGACTGGCCAGCGGGATCAAGGTGGCGGAGAGCCTTGGGATCCGGGTGTAGCGACGGATCAATGGTGGTGTCTCGCGGAGCGGATGTTTTCGTGTGTGGGATGGGCTCCCGATGCTGCTCCATGGCCTCCGGTCTGGGTTTACCGGAGTCCCTTTATTTCAGCGCAGCGGCTGCGGTCTCGACTGGTACCGCTCGCAGACCGGTCCGGTACCGTTCGCGGAACCCTTGCAGCGGTGTGGGGAGGTGTGGGGCAAGCTGGGTCAAGGAGTTCATCATGTTCCGCACCGCCATCCTCGCCAGCCTTAGTTTCGCGCTCGCCGCCCAGGAGCGCCCCGTCCTCGTTCAGAACGTCCGAGTCTTCGATGGCGAACGCGTCCTCGCCGCCGATTCGGTCCGTTTCGAGAAGGGCCGCATCACGGAAGTGGGCAGGGCCCTCGCCCTCAATGGAGCCACGGCGGTGGATGGCACGGGCCAGACTCTCCTGCCGGGGCTCATCGACGCCCATGTCCACGCTTTCGGCAACGCCCTTGGTCAGTCGCTGTCCTTCGGGGTTACCACCGTCATCGACTGCTTTACGGATCCCACCTTCGTCCGGGACGCCAAGGCCCGCGCCTCGAAGACCGAGGCGGACATCTTCAGCAGCGGCAACCTCGCCACGGTGCCCGGAGGCCATGGCACGGAGTTCGGGATGAAAGTGCCAACGCTCGCCACCGTCGCCGAGGCGGGACCGTGGGTGAAGGCGCGCCTGGCGGAAGGCAGTGATTTCATAAAGATCGTCCGGGAGGACGGCAAGGCCTACGCCATGTCCTTCCCCAACCTGGAGCTTCCCGTGGTGGGGGCGCTGATCCAGGAGGCCCACGGGGCGAAGCGCCTCGCGGTGGCGCACGTGGCCACGGAGGCCGATGCCAGGGCGTGCCTCGAACTCGGTCTGGATGGCCTCGCCCATGTGTGGGGCGATGTCGCCCCCAGCAAGCGCACGCTGGAACTGCTCAAGGGCAAGGGACGCTTCGTCGTGCCGACGCTGTCGGTCTTCCAGGCGAGCATGGCGCAGCCCATAGGGCCTGTGCTGGCGAAGGATGCGGCCCTGCGGCCCTACCTTCCGCTGGCTATGGTCCAGGGAGTCACGCAGCAGGCCGACTGGCAGAAGGCCGCGGTGAAGTACTACCCGGCGGGCCTGGAGGCCACCCGGGTGATGCACAAGGCCGGTGTCACCCTTCTGGCGGGCACGGACGCGCCAAATCCCGGCACCACCTACGGCCTCAGTCTTCACGGCGAGCTGGCCCTTCTGGTGGAAGCGGGTCTCACGCCAACCCAGGCGCTCAAGGCCGCCACCGCTGCGCCCGCCGCCGCCTTCCGCATGGACGACCGGGGCCGCATCCGCACCGGCGCCCGCGCGGACCTGCTGCTGGTGAAGGGCGACCCCACCCAGGACATCACCGCCACACGCGCCATCACCCAGGTCTGGAAGCTGGGCGAGGCGCTGGATCGCGCGCCCATCGCGGCGGCGATCGAGAAGGCGCGCGTGGCGGCCGCCCAGGCTTCTCCCGTTCAGGCGCCCGCTCGCTGGAGCTTTGCGGCACCTGCGGACTTCACCACCTGGACGCCCAGCACGGATGGCATGGCGGGCGGTGCCTCGACGGTGAAGCTGGCGGCCCATCCTGAGGGCGGGCTCCACATCACCGGCACCATCGATGGCAAGCTGCCCTTCGCCTGGGCAGGGGCCATGTGGATGCCCGCGGGCGCCTTCAACAAGGGGCTCGACTTCCGCAGTGTCAAGGCCCTGCGCTTCCGCGTCACGGGCACGGGCTCGGGTCGCCTGATGCTCTACACCACCACCGGCGGCTTCATGCCCCAGGAGAAGCGCTTCGAGGCCAAGCCCGAGGGCGTGGAGGTAACGATTCCCTTCAGTGCCTTCAAGGGAGACCTGGGCAAGGTGAACGCCCTGATCCTCTGCGCCGGTCCCAAGCCCGGCCCCGTGGACTTGCGGATCCAGGAGCTGCGGGTCGAATAGAGGCCTTCCATGCGCGTCTCCACCCTCCACAAGAACCTGCGTCAGCGCCTGCGACAGGGGGCGACGTGGGTCGGCATCCTGGGCTACGGCACTTTCTTCAGCCTGGTCCCGATGCTCTTCGGGGGGTGGAAGGCGCTCACGCTGTCAAACTTGGTGGCCGCGTACTGGCTGAGCCTCTGCTACGGCCTCTTCTCGCCCCTCCCATGGCTCTGGACCGGGGATGACCGCCTCTGGACCGGCTACGGGCGGGGACTGATCCAGGCACTGGTGGCCAACATCGGCCTGGTGGCCCTCTCCCTGCTGCCGCTCCTGCCGAACCGTGGCTTCTATGCGGTGCGCGGCCTCTGGCCCTACCTGCCGATGCACCTGATGGGGCTGATGCTCGTGGGCTATTTCATCGCCCTGGGCATCCGCACCGAGACGAAGCATGACGCCAGCGTGCATGAGGCCAAGCAGGCCCGGTTCCAGCTCCTCCAGGCTCAGCTCAGCCCTCATTTCCTGTTCAATGCACTCTCCGCGTTTGCCGAACTCGGCCGTCGCGATTGGCCGGCCACGGAGCAGGGCCTGCTGGATCTCGCCAGGGTCTACCGCGGCCTGCTGGAACTGGGCGAGCGGGCGGAATCCACCCTGGGAGAGGAGCGGGCCCTGCTGGAAGCCATGCTCTCCGTGGAGTCCCTTCGCTTCGGCCCCCGTCTGCGGGTGTCGTGGGACTGGGAGGAAGGGGTGGAGGATCGCATCCTGCCGCCGCTCCTGCTGCTGCCTTTGGTGGAGAACGCCCTAAAACACGGCCTCGCCCCGAGTGAGACGGGCGGAGCGCTGCGCATCGCGGCGCACCGGCAGGGTTCGGGGCTGCGCCTGGAAGTCGCCAACACCGGGGCCTGGGGAGTGGGTGCCCCCGGCACGGGCACCGGCCTGAAGAACCTGGAAGCCCGGTTGCGGCTGGGATTCGGCCCGGAGGCGACCTTCAGCCTGGAGCGGGAAGGGGAATGGACCACCGCACGGATCGTGGTGCCGTGAGGCCTGGAGTCTGCAGCGGTGCCGGCCTGGACGCCTCGACATGGTTTGAACCATCCTGAAGCCATGCCTTTGCGTGTCGCCCTTGCCGATGATGAGCCGCTGCCCCGGGAGCGGCTCGAACGCCTGCTGCGGGAAGCCGGCTGCGAGATCGAGGCGGTCTTCGAGAACGGCACGTCGGTTCTGGAATGGTTTCGTGGGGGAGGTCGAGCGGATGCGCTCTTTCTGGACATCCAGATGCCTGGGCCGAGCGGGTTGGAGCTGCTGGCGGAGCTGGACGAGGCCATCCCGGCGGTGATGGTGACGGCCTATGCCCAGCACAGCCTCACCGCTTTCGAACACGCGGCGGTGGATTACCTCCTGAAGCCCGTTACCGCGGACCGGCTGGCCCGCACGCTCCATCGCCTCGAACGGCGTAAGACAGGCGCTGTCGAACCGGCTCAGCCCCTCGCGCCAAAGCCGGTCGCGACACCGGCGCGCTTTCCCGCCAAGGCGGGGGAAGGCATGGTGTTCCTGGAACTGAAGCGCGTCAGCCATTTTGAGCTGGATGACGAGGTGGTCTGGGCCTGGGTGCAGGCCGAACGCTACCGCACCACCTGGACGAGCCTGGCGGAAGTGGAGGCGGCCTTCCCCGGCGAAACCATCCTGCGCATCCAGCGGCATCTGCTGCTGCGCCCCGGTGCCGTCCAGGCCATGCGGCCCATTTGGGGCCGACGTGTCAGCGTGCGTGTGGCGGGTGGACAGGAGTTGGATGTCAGCCGCACGGCGACTCCGGTGCTGAAGGGACTGCTGGGGGCCTGATGGGGCTTCGGTGGATGGAGCTGGAAAGGTGCTGCTGAATGGGGTGCGCGGGACGGCGACAGGGGACACCTTGATGCTTCCGCTCACGGCCTTTCCCCGTACAGCCGTGCCGTGGAACGCGTGAAGGGCGGTGGATCCGGCTCTCGACAGCCTCTGGCGGGAGTCCCAGAATGAAGGCCAATGCCTCGTAAGACGAGACCTTGGAGGTCCCATGCGCCGCACGCTGCCTGTCTGCACTGCCCTTGTCCTCGGTCTGCTGGGGGGCGCCTGTCTCTCGGCAGAGGCGCTGAAGCCCGAAATCTCCAAGGCGCTGACCTTCCGCAACATCGGTCCCACGCGCCAGAGCGGGCGCTTCACGGATGTGGCGGTGCCCATTCAGGAGCCGGGCACGATCTACGCTGCCACCGCGTCGGGGGGGCTGCTGAAGAGCGTGAACCACGGGCAGTCCTGGTCCACGATTTTCGAGCCGAGCGCTGTGGTCAGCATCGGCGATATCGCCGTGGCGCCCAGCGATCCCAAGGTGCTCTATGTGGGCACGGGTGAGGCCAACATGAGCCGCAGCATGTACCACGGCGACGGCATCTACCGTTCGGATGACGCCGGCAAGACCTGGCGGAACGTGGGGCTGAAGGACAGCCACCACATCGGCCGCATCGTCGTGCATCCCACGAACCCCGATGTGGTCTATGTCGCGGCTCTGGGCCACCAGTACACGGAGAACGCCGAGCGCGGCGTCTTCAAGAGCACAGACGGCGGCAAGACCTGGATGAAGAGCCTGGACGTGTGGGATGGCGAGAAGGCCATCGGCGCCGCGGATCTCGTGATGGATCCCGTGAATCCCGACGTGCTCTACGCCACCAGCTACGACCGCGAACGCAAGCCCTGGACCTTCAACCTGGGCGGGCCCAAGAGCGGCATCTGGAAGTCGACCGACGCGGGCAAGACCTGGAAGCAACTTTCAATGGGGCTGCCAGGGGGCATGCTGGGCCGCATCGGCCTGGATGTCTTTCTGAAGGATTCGAAGATCCTCTACGCGAACGTGGAGAACGCCAACAAGCCCGGCATGAGCGACGCCGACCGGCTGGCGGAGCTGCGGGCGGGTAAGGCCTCGGAAGGCATGATCGGCGAGGAGGTCTACCGCAGTGACGACGCCGGTGAGACCTGGAAGAAGGTGAGCCCGGACAAGAAGCCCATCGGCGGCGGCCCCGGCTACTACTACATGGACATCCGCGTGGATCCCAGCGACGCGAACCACGTCTACGTCCTGAGCGTGGGCGTGCTGGAGTCCAAGGACGGTGGCAAGACTTGGGCGAGCGCCTTCGACTTTGGCGGCGACAACCACGCCCTGTGGATCGACCCTGCGGATTCGAAGCACATGATCCTGGGCTACGACCACGGCATGGGTGTGACCTTCGATGGCGGCAAGGCCTGGCATCACCCGGATGAGCTGAACCTCGCCCAGTGCTACACGGTGAGCCATGACATGGCCCAGCCCTACAACGTCTATGTCGGGCTCCAGGACAACGGAAGTATGCGCGGGCCCAGCACCGGGCGTGATGGGCGACCCATGTCCTTCGAGGCCTGGCAGGGCGTGGGCGGCGGTGACGGCATGTTCAATGCGGTGGATGCCTCGGGCCGCACGCTCTACACCGAGAGCCAGATGGGCGCCATCGCCCGCGTGGACCTGCTCACAGGCGAGTCGAAGTATGTCCAAGCCCGAGACAAGGATCTGCGCTTCAACTGGCGCACGCCCATCGTGGTGTCCGCCTTTGACCCGAACGTGGTCTACCACGCGGCCCAGAGGGTGCTGAAGTCCTTCCGGGGTGAGGGCTGGACGGCCATCAGTCCGGACTTGTCCACGAATGATCCTTCCAAACTCACGACCGGGAAGGGCGGGGACGGCAACATCAACTACTGCACCATCACGGCGCTGAGCGAGTCGCCGCTGCATAAGGACGTCCTGTGGGCGGGCACGGACGACGGCAATGTGTGGGTGACCCGCGATGGCGGCAAGGATTGGAAGCAGGTCAATGCGGCGATCCCGAACCACCCCGGCCACTGGGTGAGCGGCCTGAGCGCCTCGCACCACGCGCCGGGCACGGCCTACCTGAGCCTGACGGGCTACCGCAGCGACGACTTCCGTCCTTTCGTATACAAAACCACAGACTTCGGCGCGACCTGGACCGCCATCACCGGAAACCTGCCGAACAAGGCCGTGAACGTGATCCGCGAGGATCCGAAGAATCCGAACCTCCTCTTTGTCGGCGCGGATTTCGGCCTCTTTGTGACCCTCGATGGCGGCAAGGTCTGGACGGAGCTGAAGAACAACCTGCCCACGACGCCGGTCTATGACCTGCAGATCCATCCACGGGAGGCCGACCTCATCCTCGGCACCCATGGCCACGGGGTCTACATCACCGACATCAGCCCGCTCCAGGAGCTGACGCCGGAAGTCCTGGCGAAGCCCGCGCACCTCTTTGCGGTGGAGCCCAAGGTGAAGTGGGTGCGCGGCCTCGAACGGGTCACCTCCAGCGTCAACACGCGCCTCTTCCAGCCCAGTGAACCGGTGGGCATGGTGGTGAACTACCTACTCAAGGAGAAGGCCAAGGGCGAGGTGATGGTGCAGGTGCTCAAGTCGGGTCGGCTCCTGGCGGAGATGAAGGCGCCCGGGGAGGCCGGCCTCCAGCGGGTGCTTTGGAACCTGCGGGCCACGCCTCCGGAAGTGCTGCCGAAGTCCGAGGCGAAGAAGGAAGATGAGCCGCGCCGCAACCGGCAGGACTCGAGCAATCGGCTTCCCACCTTTGGCGGCACGACGCCCGTGGAACCTGGCGAATACACCTTCATCCTGAAGGTCGACGGCCAGGTTATGAGCACCACGAGTCGATTGCTGGAAGACGCCTGGTTCACCACGCGCTTCTGATTCGAGCCGGTCATCCTCGTAGGTGATGTCTTCAGCGGGTTCCAGCCCGTGTAGCGATCTTGGGGGTCACCGCCACACCCAGGGCGCGAAGCTCCTGGGCGGCGGCGGGACTGCCCGCCTGGGCGGCCCTTGTGAGCCAGCGCACGCCTGCTTCGCGGTTCATGGGGGCATCCACGCCGTAGGCCAGCCGCAACCCCAGCAGCCGCATGGACGCCACGTCCCCTGCCTCTGCCTTGCTGAGGTAGGGGCGCAGGGTTTCGGGAAGCGGAGCGGGTGCTACTGGCGTCGGAGCCGTCGGAAGGAGCAGCCACACCGCTGTGGCGAGGATGGCCGCCGTGCCGCCCGCCCAGGGCAGCAGGCGCTTCATGGGGAAGGGCTGGACGCTGACGGGCTCAGGCGCCGGAATCGGAGCGGGCACTGCGGGTCGGGGCAGGGGGCTCAGCACGCCGGGAATGCTGTTCCACTTGGGATTCCACTCCGCCGCGGTGCAATCGTCGAAGGGATCCTCGTCCACCACGGGGGTGGCATGACCGGTGCCCACCTCCAGGGTCACCGTGCTCATGGCCGCGGGGGCTTCCTGAGGCTGGGCGGCACTGGCGGGGCTCGGCAGCGGGGTGCAGGGATCTGTGACCTCGTACGCCTCTTCGGGAACAGTGGGAATCTGCGCCGGTGACAACAGCAGCGTGGCTTCCATCGGATCCGCTTCGGCGGTGCTGCCCTCGAAGGGGTCGGCATCCTGAGGCATGGGCTCGATCGCGGTGATGCCCTGGAGCGGAAACGCCTGGGTGGCTAAGGGCAACGGCACCTCGGTGCCCGGTCGCGTGTCCTCGGTCTCAGGGGTCCAGATGGCCGGAGCCCCTAGTGCAGGCTGGATGATCTGGATGCGTTGGGTGTCCAGGGGGCGTGGGTTGGATGCACTTGGATGCGCGGATTCCTCCCGAATGGGAGCCTGTTGGGGAATCAGCTGGGTCGAGGCGGAGGCCGCAAACGCGATGCCGGGATCGGTGATCTCGAAGCGGTCATCGTCCGCATCGGGCTCGAGGTCGATCAGGGCCGCCTGCAGCGTGCGTTCCAGTACCGAAGCCGGCAAGGTGGGGGCATCGGGTTCCGCCACCGCGGTGTGGGGTGCCCGGTACATGCGCGGTTCGGGGGCTGGCGGCTCTGTCGGGGCCTCCTCCTCGGCGTGGGACCAGCGCCCGAAGAAGCCCTTTGGCGAAGGGTGCGGGGCCGTGCCCGGCAACGTCAGATCGAAGATGCTGGACTTCGGACGGCGGGGCTGAGGGTCGGATGCATGAGTCATGGCCAGCCTCCTGGGGGGCTCGGGCTTGATAGGACGGAATGTCATGGACGGGTGACTGAACAGGATAGCGGATTCGACCCATGCCCAAATTCACGACTGATCGCGAGTTGCATGATTTTTTCCTGAATGCGAGATCGGCCATGTGCCTCCGGTCGGTGGCTTTCTGGGGTGCCTCAACCAGGCATCCCAGATGGGCACCCACGCTGCGAAGGCGGTTCTTCCTCCCTTGTCCGGTTTCCGAAGGTCCGCTGGCCACACGGTGGGCGACGGCACGCCCCGGAGCCTCACGGATCGCAGGTGGAGACGCCGCCACATGCGGATCGGGATCCCAAGGCATCCTAAGGGGAGCGGCCGATCCGGCCTGTCGCTGGGAGACACCATGGATATCCGAACCGAACTGCAGGGCCTCGACCTCCAGGTGTACAGCGCCGCCTGGTGCCCCGACTGCACGCGGCTGGAGCGTTGGCTGGCGCAGCATCAGGTGCCCCACGCCAAGGTGGACCTGGAGTCGGTGCCGGAGGCAGCGGAGAGACTGGAACGGGAAACCGGCAAGCGGGCCATTCCCTTTATCCTGGTCAATGGCAAGGCCTGGGTACGTGGCTATCACCGGGAGCTGCCCACCCGCTTCGATCCCGCCCTGCTCGTTCAGGAACTCCGGACGGCGGCTCAGGGCTGAGGCTGCGGCCCCTGTGCCCAGGCCGGTCCCTCCGCCAGGATTCGCGCGTGAATGGGGCAGGCGCTGTCGTGGGCGCCGGGCAAATAGCCGGTGCTCATCAGAAACTCGTTCACGATCTCGCCCCCGGTGAAGCGGAAGGTGCGCTTGAAGAGCTTCGTCCAGGCTTCGCGGTCCAGCGGGTGGTGGGCATCCAGCCAATCCTGGAAGGAGCCATGGGACGCCTGTAGGCGCAGGATGATGTTCGCGTTGTGGATGGCGGCATCCACCTTGAGGCGGTTGCGGATGATCCCTGCGTCCGACAGCAACCGAGCACGCGCTGCATCGTCGTAGGCCGCGATGGTGGCGATGTCGAACCCGTCGTAGGCGCGGTGGAAGGCGTTCTGCTTTCTCAGGATGGTCGTCCAACTCAGGCCGGCCTGATTGATCTCCAGGATCAGCCGCCCGAAGAGGGCCTCGTCGTTCCGCAACGGAAAGCCGTACTGGGTGTCGTGGTAGGCGGTGTGCAAGGGGGCGCCGCTGGTGCGCACGTATTCGCAGTAGGAGGGCATGGGGCTATTCCGCCTGCGTGTGCGCTTCGCGGATCCAGCCGAGCAGTTCGTCATCGACCTCCGCCGGCGTGGTGAGCTTCACCTTGAAGGGGCACATGCCTCCGGGCGGCAGCGCCAAGAGGCGTTCGGTGGCTTCCAGTCCCTTCACGCTCAGGCTCACTTCGATGCGGGTGTTCGTGGCGGGGCCGACCATGGCGAACTGCTTCTTGCGGCGGAGGCTGAGGTAGCCCTTCTTGGGGGCGATGTCGAAGGGCCCGAGGGCCGCGATCCGCGCCATCAGGGCGTCGTGGATGGGTCTCAGCCCCGCCTTCGACCCGGCATAGATCGCATCCACCGGATCGGCGCCTGCGGGCTGGGGCTCGGCCGCCTTGAGCACATGCAGTACCAGCATGTTGGCATCGCCGTGCCCCATGCCCAGCTCCCGCTTCAGCAGGTCCCGCAGCTCGCCATGCTTGGTGAGGCCGGAGGCCTGCAACAGGGCCGTCAGTTCTTTCAAGGACCTCCCCGTGCGGGTCTGGATGTTCTCGAGCTGCTTGGCGATAGCCTTGTCCACGTCCATGGTGGCACTCCTGTGTGGGTTCAGATGCCGCTGGGGCAGGGCGAGATACCCTGATTGAAGCACTCCTGGAGCCACATTGAACGAGCTGGTCACACGCTTCGGCGCCATCGACCCTTCGTCTGGTTCAGGCCTCAGAATCCTTGGGGCCACACTCGCGTCCGCGCAGGTCGTGACGGAACCTCTCCCGCTCTTCGCGGCTGAGAGCAGCATCGATCCGGTTTCGGAGAACCATCACCGGCCTACAATCCAATGTCCCTAGGAGGCCCCGTGTCCCGTCTGCCTGCCCTTGCCCTGCTGCTCGCCCTGCCCGTGGCGACCGTGCTTTCCGCCCAGGAGAAGCGCGCTGTCACCATCGCGGATCTCTACCGCCTCAAGGGCATCTCCGGCCTCTCCTTGAGCCCCGACGGTACGAAACTCCTTTTCCAGGTGGGTACCCAGGACCTCAAGGCCGCCAAGCGCCAGTCGGATGTCTACCTGCTGGACCTCGCCACCGGCGCCCAGAAACAGCTGACGTTCACGCCGGACAAGTCGGAGTCCGCGCCTTTCTGGTCCAAAGACGGCCGCACGATCCACTTCCTGTCCGGCCGCGAGAAGGGCATGCAGGTCTGGGCCCTGGACGCGAATGGCGGCGAGGCGAGGCGCGTGACGAGCTTCGAGCCCGGTGTGGGTTCGCCCAAGCTGCTACCGAGCGGGAACCAGGTGGTCTTCAGCGCCAGCGTCTTCCCCGAGGCGGGCGCGGATGGCGCCAAGACCGTGGAGCTGGCCAAGCAGATGGACGAAGGCAGCGTGCAGGCCCACCTCGCGGACGGGCTCCTGGAGCGCCACTGGGACAGTTGGCGGGACTTCCAGTTCACGCACCTCTTCAAGGCCACCTTCAGCGGCGGGGTTGAGGCGATCACCTCCGGCAAGCTGGACTATCCCGCCTACGGCCAGGGCTATGACGTGAGCCCCGATGGCAAGGAGCTCTGCGTCGCCACCAACGTGGACAAGGTGCCCGCCACCAGCACCAACCAGGACCTCTTCCTCATCAGCCTGGAAGGCGACCGCACGCCCAAGAAGATCACCGACAATCCGGCCTTCGATGGCGATCCCGTCTACAGCCCGGACGGCCGTTACATCGCCTACCGCCTGCAGAAGCGCCCCGGCGCCGAGAGCGACCGTTTCCGCCTGGCCGTCTATGACCGCCAGGCCAAGACCCACCGTGTGTTGACAGAAAGTGTCGACAACTGGATCGAACATCCGGAGTGGGCGTCCGATAGCAGCGCCATCTATATGACCGTGCAAGAAAAGGGACGCACACCGCTGGTGAAGGTGGACGTGAAGACCGGCGCCCTGACCCGCGTGATGGAGGGCCGCACGATCCGCGAGTACGCCATCACACCGGATCAGAAGGCCGTGATCTACACCGCCAATACCGTAGGAGAGCCCACGGAAGTCTTCCGCTTCGAGGTCGCCACCAAGGCGACCAAGCGGCTCACCGGTTTCAACGACGCCGTGGCGAAGGAGGTGGACTTCCGCCCCGCGGAGGACATGTGGGTGAAGGGCGCCAATGGCAAGGACGTCCACGTCTTCGTCGTGAAGCCCCACGGCTTCGATCCCGCCAAGAAATACCCGCTGATCATGAACGTCCACGGTGGTCCCCAGATGCAGTGGAGCGACAGCTTCCGCGGCGACTGGCAGGTCTATCCCGGCGCGGGCTATGTGGTTGCCTTCCCCAACCCCCACGGCTCCACGGGCTACGGCCAGGCCTACACCGACGGCATCAGCGGCGACTGGGACGGCAAGGTCATCACGGATGTCCTCAAGGTGGGCGAAGCCCTGGGCAAGCTGCCCTACGTCGACGCCAACCGCATGGGCGCCATGGGCTGGAGCTGGGGCGGTTACTGCATGATGTGGCTCGAAGGCATGCAGACGCCCTTCAAGACCCTGGCGGCCATGATGGGCGTCTATGACCTGCGTTCCATGCACGGCGCCACCGAGGAGCTGTGGTTCCCCCAGAACGACGTGCCCGGCACCCCCTGGGACAACGCAGCGGCCTACGAGCAGCGCAGCCCCAGCACCCGCGTGGCGAACTACAAGACTCCCTGCTTGGTCATCACCGGGGAGCGCGACTACCGCGTGCCCTACACCCAGAGCCTGCAGTTCTTCACCGACTTGCAGCTCAAGAAAGTCCCCAGCCGCCTGATCGTCTTCAAGAATGACAACCACTGGCCGGACGACCTGAAGTCCATGCCCGTCTACTACAACGCCCACCTGGAGTGGTTCCAGCAGTGGCTCGGCGGTGGCGCGGCGCCCTGGAAGACGGAGGATCTGGTGCGGAACGCGGGGTACGGGAAGTAAAGTCCACGCTCACGGAACCCCGAGATGGGGAGTGGGCCGCGTGGATCCAGAAGCCGACAGCGCCGTTCTTCGGAGCGGCGCTGTTTTGTTCTGGCAGAGAAGCGGTTCTGCCAGGGCGCTTCGCCTCCCGTGACAAGGCCTGTCATGTGTGACCAAGTCTTTCCAGAACCGTGACCCAGGTGTGACCCATGGGGCCTCGCTCGGCCTATGTTGCAGGCATCCCGTTCTCCGACATCCCGTGCATGAGGCCCCCCGCGGGCGTGCCAGGTCGGACGCAGGCGGTGGACCTCCCCTTCCGTGGAGGCACCATGCGTCCCCGCACTTGGCTGGCCCTGCTCTTCGTTCCGCTGCTCCTCACCGCTCAGCAGCCGCCCCGCACGATCGCCGTCACTGAGCCATCCCTCATGGTGCGGGACCGTGCCGGACGCCTGGAGCCCATCCGACTGACCCGGCTCCAGGCAAGGGCGGAAGTGGTGGGCAGCCTCGCCACCACCACTCTGGAATTCACCTTCTTCAATCCGCAGAACCGCGTGCTGGAGGGTGAATTGGTGTTTCCCCTGGGGATGGGACAGCGGGTGTCCCGTTTCGGTCTCGACCTGAACGGACGCATCCGCGAGGCCGTGGTGGTGGACAAGGCCAAGGGCCGCCAGATCTTCGAGGACATCGTGCGCCGCGGCGTGGACCCGGGCCTGCTGGAGCAGGTGGAAGGCAACGCCTACAAGGCGCGGGTCTATCCCATCCCCGCCCGGGGCACTCGGCGCATCCTCATCGCCTTTGAACAGACCCTGCCCCGTACGCCGGAAGGCCAGCTCTACACCCTCACCATGCCGACGCGACAGCCCCTGGAACAGCTGGATCTGGAGGTCACGGTCCACAAGCAGGAGGCCGCTCCGAGCGTGCGAAAGGGCGGCCTGGCCAACTTGACCTTCGCCCGATGGGAGGAAGCCTATCGTGCCCAGACGAGCCTCAAGGACGTGCAACCCGGCGAGCCGCTCCAGGTGGAAATCCCGCATGCGGCGACCCCCAGGGTCCACATGTATCGAGAAGGAGGGCGCGCCTGGTTCTGCACCGACGTGGAGGTCTCCGCACCCGCAGAGCCGCGCCCCACGCCCTCCGGCATCGCCCTTCTATGGGACGTTTCCGCCTCCAGCGCCAAGCGCGATTTCGCCCGGGAGTGGGCCCTGCTGGAGGGCTACCTGCGACGGCATCCGACGGCCCATCTGGACGTGGCCGCCTTCAGCTGCGCCATCCACACCACTCGGGCCTTCCCACCCTCAGAAGGCCGTCTTGCGGCCCTGCGCGCCTTCCTCGCGGCCCAGGCACCGGACGGCGGCACGCAGCTGGGAGCCTTAGACCTGAGCCGCTTCCAGGCCGATGAGATCCTGCTGTCCACGGATGGCATCTCCACGTTTGGAGCGTCCGAACCGAAGCTGCCCCCAGGGCCGGTCCCGGTGCAGGTAATTACTTCCGCTCCCGGCGCCGACGACGCGGTGCTTCGCCACCTCGCCCACGCCACCGGCGGACAGGTGCTGGACCTGCTGCGGCTCACGACGGACGAGGCGCTCGCGGCCCTGGCCCGCCGCCCCCTCCAGTTCCTGGGGGTCGAAGGCGATGGCGTCGAGGACGTGCACCCCAAGGGGCCCATCCCCGTTCAGGGGGGCTTCACCCTCGCAGGCATCCTGACCAAGCCCGGAACCGACCTCACCCTGAGGTTCGGCTACGGAGGCCGGGCCACGCAGACCCGGAGCCTCCATGTGGACGCCGTGGACGGAACCCCCATGGCCCGCCGCATCTGGGCGATGCAGAAACTGGCGGATCTGGAGCTGCAACCTCTGAAGCACGCCGCCGCCATCCGAACCCATGCCGTGGCCCACGGCCTGGTCTGCCGTCAGACCTCGCTCCTGGTGCTGGAAACGCTGGAGGACTACCTCCGTTACGAAATCGTCCCGCCCCCCGAGCTGAGGGCCGCCTATGACGCGGCGCGAAACAACGCCCGAACCCAGGAGAAGCAGGTTCGGAGAGATCACCTTGAGGACGTGGTGCGCGCCTACCAGGAGCGGCTCCGGTGGTGGGAGACGGTGGTGGAGCCCGCCAAGCTGACCCCCAAGCACCGCGAACACGTCGACCTTTCCACCCGATATGCCGTGGCCGCGGGTTCGACCAGCGGCGGTGTGGCGGGCGGCGGTGTCGCGGGGACCGGCATGACGGTGGCGGCTGATAGATCTTCCGCACCGCCGCCTCCACCCCCACCTCCACCGCCTCGCCCCATGGCTGTTGCGATGGATCTCGTCCCTGAAGTCGCCCCCCGGGAAGTCCCCAGAGCGGATCATGCGCGCGCATTCACCGAATCCGAGGAGGCCAAGAGGAAGGCCGTCTCCTCCTCCCCTCGCATCGAAGGCCGCATGAGCGTCGCCGCCTGGTCCAGCGACGCCCCCTACCTCAAGGCCCTCCGGAATGCTGCGGCCGACCAGCGCGATGCCACCTACCTCGCCCTCAAAGCCGAACATGGCCGGAGCAGTGGCTTCTACCTGGATGCGGCGGACGTCTTCGCGTCCAAGGGCGCGCCGGAGAAGGCCCTGCGGGTGCTTTCCAACCTCGCGGAACTGGAATCGGAGGATCCGGCCCTGCTGCGCATCCTGGGCCACCGGCTCGTGCAACTTAAGCGCCTCCCCCTCGCCCGAATCATCTTTGAGAAGGTGCTTTCCCTGCGGGAGGAGGAACCCCAGTCCTATCGCGATCTCGCGCTCATCCTCGCCGATCTGGGTCAGCATCAGCGCGCCGTGGACCTGCTCTGGAAGGTCGTCAGCCGCCCCTGGGACGGTCGGTTTCCCGGCATCGAGGTCATCGCCTGCGAAGAGCTGAACGCCATCCTCGGTCGCGCAAAACGGCCTCTCGACACCCGCGTCCTGGATGCCCGTCTGCTCAAGGCCATGCCCGTGGATCTGCGGGTCGTGCTGACCTGGGATACGGATGCCTGCGATGTCGATCTGCAGGTCACCGATCCCCGGGGTGAGACCTGCCACTACGGGAACCCTCGCACCGCCCTGGCTGGGCTCATTTCAAGCGACTTCACCGGTGGCTACGGACCTGAGGAATTCCTCCTGCGCCGAGCCATCCCGGGCCCGTACCAGGTCCGTGCGCATTATTTTGGGGATCGAAGCCAGAAGGTGGGGGGGCCGACCACCCTGATGGTCACCTTCTTCACGAACTTCGGTCGTCCCGACGAGAAGCGCCAGAGCACGATCCTGCGCCTGACGAATCCCAGGGACCTGATCGACGTCGGGACTTTCACCTTCGAGGCCCCAGGTCGCTGACCTCCGGGAAGCAAGGACGGATGGACCCGGAGCGATCCGGGTCCATGTCTACTTCTTCATCCTCCGGATGAAGGCCTCCACCCGGCCCTCGAGCTGGGTCGCAGTGCTACGGGCCTTGGCATCCTTGAGTCCGGCCTGGAGGGTGGCCAACTGCTTCTGCAGGGCCTCCGCATCCGCCTGGTCCTTGTCCCAGGAGGAGCCCGTATCTAGGCCCGACAGCGCGCCCGCCTTGGCCGCCTGCCCGGCGGACTGCTCGATGCGGTCCATCTGCGCGACCAGCGCGGCCACCTGCTCCTGCTCGGGAGAGAGGGCGTTGGCCTTTTCGTAGGCGCGGTAGCCGAGGAAGGCGGCAAGCACCAGCACCAGGAGGATCAGCAGTTTCTTCATGGGGACTCCCTTCGGGTTGGGTCCTCACCATGACGCCATCCGTCTCCGGATGCCATACCCACCTCCGTGCCTCGCGGGAAGGCGCCAGGAAGGAACCGATCCGCGGCGCCATAACCCACGCTTCAGCCTCTTTCGCCGCCGAATGCCCTGGCCCCATCCCGGGCTGGACTTATCCTGGGCGCATCGATCCCTCAATCCAGAGGAGTGCCCATGCGCCCACTCAGCCGGTTTACCGTCTTCGCCCTGTTCGCCCTGGTGGCGGCCCCACTGGTGGCTCAGTCCGACAAGGCCGGCTGCAAGGACCATCCGCTCTTCACCCGCATGCCGGGTTTTTACCTTCACAACTGCAAGACCCAGGATTTCGAACGCTTCGAGTTCTTCGTGGAGAAGGGCAAGAAACTGGAGCGGGTCAAGGTCGAGGGCAAGAAGACCGAGCTCCAGTATCAGATCAAGAAGGGGGAGAAGATGCCCTCCGGGACCGAGATGGTCCGCAACCACCAGAACGCCCTCAAGGCCATCGGCGGCGAGGTGCTGTGGGAGAAGCAGAACAGCGGCTACCAGACGACGCTGCGGCTCAAAAAGGGCGGCTCGGAGGTCTGGGTGGACGTGCACCCCTACTCCATGTCGTACAACCTCACCATCGTCGAGGTGGGCCAGATGGAGCAGAAGATCAGCTCCAGCGCCATGCTGGACGCCCTGAACAAGGAGGGCTTCATCGCGCTCGACATCCACTTCGACACCGCCAAGGCCACCATCAAGGAGGACAGCCGACCCCAGGTGGCGGAGATCGCAGCCATGTTGAAGGCGAACGCCAAGCTGAAGGTGAGCGTGGAGGGGCACACAGACGCTCAGGGCACGGCGGAGGGCAACCGCAAGCTCTCGGATGAGCGCGCCGAGGCCGTGAAGGCTGCGCTGGTGGCCGCAGGCATCGAGGCCACGCGGCTCCAGGCCAAGGGCTTCGGCCAGGACAAGCCGGTGGCGGACAACCGCACGGAGGAAGGCCGCGCCAAGAACCGGCGCGTGGAGCTGGTGAAGCTGTAGGGCAGAACCGTTGCCATCCCTTTTGTCCCTTGCATCCCTGTTTGCATCTTCTTTAAAAAGAAGATTTAACAAGGGCGAAAGGGGTGACGACAGCCTGAGCTCGTTCCGGAGATGCGCATGTTCGATCCCCGCACCTTGGTTTCACGCTGGGCCGTCATCTGTCGGCTCCTCTTCGCCTTCGCCCTGGGGTGTGCCAACCTCGCCGCCCAGCCGGTCTTTACCCTCACCACCGAGGCCACGGCCACCAGCTCGGACGGCACCTCCGCCAGCAGCAAGGTGACGGTCCGTCTGGGCCCTGGCACCGAGTGGCACGGCTGGTTCGGCACGAACTACGGGGGTCAGGACCTCCGCACGCCCCAGAAACTCTATGCGCTGCGGGGTGGCCTTTACGGGCTGCGAGAGGCGGAGCCCATGTGCTTCGGCATCCTCGGCCACAAGGGCAGTGCCCGGGCGGGGCTGCGCACCCTCTCGGGCCCCGGCTCCATCCAGCAGAGCTCCAGCGGTGCCATGTGGACCCTGAAGGAGGATGCCGCCCGCTTCACTCGGGACAAGGATGGCGGCGTCTTCACCTGTGCACCAGTCATCTACCTGGACGAGGAGCCCCCGGAGTTCGGCCTGCTGAGTCCCGGCGCCTACGACTTCGGCTCGGCTGGCAATGACGCCTATCGGAGTCTCCTGACCTTCCGGCTCGGCAACGAGGACCTGCGGAACCTGCTTCGCATGCGCAAGGTCCAGGAGGGCTCCTTCACCTCCACGGACGGCGGTGTCACCCAGCGGTTCAAGCTCACCCTGGAGGGCGCGCCACCCGAGGACGAAACCGAGGTGACGATCACCGTGGATGACTTCGAGGGCTGGATTCCCAAGGGCAACCTGGACGTACCGAAAGAACCGGGCAACAGTCTCAAGCTCCACGTCACAGCCCATAAGAAGGGCGCCCCGGACACGCCCCGCAAGGTGAACCTCACCCTCAGCCTGAGCGAGGTGTCCAAAGAGCGGGGCATCTGCGGCAACTGGCCCAGGAACGCCGCGATCGAGGAGGGCTTGCGCTTCGTGAAGGAGGATTTCCCCGAGAAGGAGGGCCTGCTCTGGAAGTCCCGCACCCAGGCCGCCACGGGCGAGCCCCTTGAAAAGGTGGACGTGCAGTTGCGCTGCTTCGACTTTGCCGCCTGGGCCACCTTGCGGGTGGATGCGAAGGATGAGGCGGGACGTCCGGTGAAGATCACCATCCGGGGGAAGGAGACGCCGGACCTGGACATCCCGATGGATGAGGACCGCAACCGCATCGCCGACGCCTGGGAGAACGCCGCCGCCTTCGGCAAGCCGAAGGCCTGGGACGCGGAGGAGGTCGCGGGTCAGACGGCGAAGGGCGACGGCATCATGCTCTACGAGGAATACCGGGGCCTCGTCCTGCCGGATGGCAACGGGGGGCGCGAGCACCGCCGCCTGAGCCCCACCCATAAGGAGTTCTTCTACCTCGATCCCACCCGGGCCTTCCTCCCGAGCAAATGGCAGCTCCTGGCGGGCAGCATCCCCATCCGTACCGAAGAGAACCTGGTGGAAGCCAACGGGACCACCAGCCCGGCGGTGAACTTCAACTGGGTAGATGCGAACAAGGGCGTCTACGCCCTGCGCATCAAGGTCCGCAGCGACGATTCAACGGCCAGCGATGCGCCTGCCTTTGCCCAGGTCCTGGAGGGTGCGGAGTGGTGCATCAAGAACGCCATCGCCGTGCACATCTTCCCCGCGCGCTTCGAGCACCGGGTGGAGGAGGACTTCTTCCAGCTCGAGAAGGCCATCCTGGAACCGGATTCCTTCGAGGGCGTTGAGCTCCGTACCAAGGGCCCCGCCCAGCAGATCACCCTCGACGACGCGCGCGCCGCCTGGTCGCGCCTCCAGGACCCCGCGGTGCGGAAGATGGTTGCGGCCAAGCTTCAGAACGCGGTGGTGCTCCACGAAATCGGTCACATCTGCGGGCTGGAGGACCATAAACAGGAGGCCCCGGCCGGGGTCGCGGACCAGGCCCGGGAGTGCCTGATGTTTCTCCAGGGCACCTTCGGCTGGGGCCGCAAGCGCACCCTCATCCACACGGCCCTCGGCCGGGGTGACGCCGACTTCGCCTACCCGTACCGGGTTTTCTGCGGTGGCTTCACGGCCGGCTTCAACTGCTTCCGCACCTTGGACGTGAAGGACAAGTAGACGCCGGGGCCCCCCAGCTTGAGCAGCGGGGACGCTCGGGAAGGTCGCCGGCGCGGCTCCGGAATCTGCCGTGAGAGCGGACGTGCCCTGAACCCCATTCCGGGACCGGGCGGCTCGATGCTCCCCCATCCGTTCCTGACCCATCACCCTTCTCGCCCCTGGGACCGATGAGGCCCTGGGAGGTGTGGGGATGGGAGGACGATGGTGGGCTCCGGTGCTGCTCGCGCTGTTCCTCGCCTGCGGCGGGGGTGGAGGGGGCAATTCCAACATTCCCAGCCTGCCACCGGGGCCCGGTGTGCTCAGTCAGCCCCCCATCGCCTTACCCGCCCTGAACCACATCCTCTCCCTGGGGTGGATGAACCCCGTGGGCCACACCATCCCTACCGATCACATCTACTTCGGCCACGTGAACAAGCTCGGGGAACCCCTCGTCACGACGGTGCCTGTCGTGGCGCCGGGGGACGGCACGGTGCAGATGATCCTGCGCGTCCCCGTGGGGGGCCTGGACGAGTGCAAAATCTGGTTCCAGCAGACCGGGACGTTCAGCTACTACCTGGACCACGTGGTGCCGGATGCCTTCATCCGTGAGGGTGTGAAGGTCACTGCTGGTCAGCGCATCGGCCAGACCGGCATCTCTCCCAGCCTGGATCTCGGCGTGATCGACCAGACCGTGACCCTCGGCTTCCTGAATCCCAGTCGCTATGCGGATCAGACCCTTCACTGCGGCAAGCCCCTGACCTACTTTCCCGAGCCGCTGCGGACCCAGCTCTACGCGCTCGTGGAGCGGGATGGTCCCGAGAAGGACGGCCGCATCGACTACGATGTGGCGGGCCGACTCATCGGGAACTGGTTCCTCGACACCCTTCCCGCACCCATGGACAACCCGACAGGCTGGGACAAGGAGCTGGCCTTCGCCTACGAATGCCGATGGCCTACGATGCCCATCGTCAGCATCGGGGGCCAGCTGCCCCTGGTGAACAAGTGGACCTTCCAGAAGGGCGCCCCGCCGCCGGAGACCGTCCAGGTCGCCACCGGCCTCGTGGTCTACGAGTTGTGGTCCATCTACGACGCCATCCGCAGGGGCACGATGCTCGTGCAGATGCTGGAGCCCGGCCGCGTCAAGGTGCAGGTCTTCGAGGGCATCCCAGCCCCAGGCGGCATTCTCGCCTTCGATGCGGGGGCCAAAATCTATATCCGCTGAGGCGAGCCTGACCCGCCCGAATCCAGGGTGGCCAGCGGGGCCCCCAGGCGATCAGGATCAGGGCGGAGGTTCCGCCATGCGCCGATCCCTGCTGCTCCTCGTCCCGCTGGCCCTCGTCCTGGGCTGCGGAAGTGGTGGCGGTGGTGG
This sequence comes from uncultured Solibacteraceae bacterium, assembly GCA_964415525.1. Lineage (GTDB taxonomy): Bacteria > Acidobacteriota > Holophagae > Holophagales > Holophagaceae > CAZPUI01. Next base: position 1,262 of record CAYQAS010000016.1, on the reverse strand, counting down.
GACGAATCCCCCCACCATGCCACCCACGAATCCCCAGAGCGGCCCTCCCGCGGGGAATCCCAACGGGCACTTCCCCGTGCCCCTGGAAGCCCGGGTGGAGGATGTCTCCTCGCCCACCACCGTCATCGGCACCGGCACGCCGGAGAGCTGCACCGCCGAGGCCTTCATCGCCGCCGTGGCGAAAGGCGGCAGGATCACCTTCAACGGCGGCAGCAAGCCCTTCACCATCACGCTTCCCCGTCCCGCCAAGGTGTTCAATAACCAACCGGACCTGGTCATCGACGGCGGCGGCGTCGTCACCCTCAGCGGCGGTGGCCGCACCCGAATCCTCTACCTGAACACCTGCGATCCCGCCCAGGTGTGGACCACGGACCACTGCCAGGATCAGGAGCACCCTCGGCTGACGGTTCAGAACCTCACCTTTATCGACGGCAACGCGGTAAACGAGACCACCTACGATGGCGGCGGCGCCATCTGGGTGCGGGGTGGGCGCTTCAAGGTGGTGAACTGCCGCTTCTTCAACAACGTCTGCGCCAGCACCGGGCCCGATGTGGGCGGCGGCGCCATCCGGGTCTTCAGCCAGTACCGCGGCCTGCCGGTGTACGTGGTGAACAGCACCTTCGGCGGTGCGCCGGGCTACGGCAACGTGGGCTCCAATGGCGGCGGCATCAGCAGCATCGGCGTCTCTTGGTCCATCTACAACAGCCTCTTCTCCCACAACCGCGCCATCGGTTCGGGAGGCAACCCAGCCCAGGCAGGCACGCCGGGCGGTGGCAGCGGCGGCGCCATCTACAACGACGGCAACACCATGACCCTCGCCCTCTACGGCACGCTCATCGAAGCCAACGAGGTGAATGCCTTCGGTTCGGCCCTCTTCTTCATCACCAACGATCACAGCGGCACCCTGCACATCGAGGATTCGGTGATCCGCAAGAACCTGGGCGGCTCCTGGTACACCCTGCCGGGCATCTCCATGCATTCGGACACGAAGCGGGAGATCGTCAACTCGGTGATCCAGTAGGGTCACTCCGCAAGATTTCCCGAGATATCCGCCAGCTTCCGCCGTCTACAGGGGGAGCAGGAGAATGCCTGGAAGCCACCGGAATGACCGACAGCCACTGCGGGATCACCGAAGACGGGCCCTGCCATGAACGAGGGGGACCGCCCGGTCGCTCCGCGCCCGCGGCGTCCGCCCCATGCACCCCACGTGGTGGGCAAGCGAAGCCCGCCCACCGCGTCTGGCTTGAAACTGGGCGCCTCTG
>CAYQAS010000015.1:0-50499 GCA_964415525.1 uncultured Solibacteraceae bacterium | reverse complement strand
TGCGGCTGCTGCGGCGACGTGATCGTCCGCTCGGTCTTGTAGAGCCCGGCCTCCTTGAGGGCCTGGAGCTCCTGGGTCAGGTGGGAAAAGTAGCCTTGGGACATGGGCGACCTCGCAGGAGGAAGTGTGGAAAAGATCGAAACCGAAGCCTCCAAGTCTACCCGGGGCCCATTGCGGCCACGCAGGGCCTTGCAATCCGTCGGATTCCGGTTCGCAGACCAAAACCACGTGAGAAACGGCCGGATGTAAAAACCGCAACACGCCCCTTGCGCCCGCGAAAGGACGACGGGGCAGCGCGTTCCTCCGGGCAGGCCCGTCACCGATCACCCGGCTTTCGGACCTATTACAAATCGCCCTGCTCCTCCGAAGGAAGGAGCCGAGGACCGAACGGAGGATGCGGCAGACGCGAGGCCGACCCTCAGATCATCACTTTTCGCGCCTTTTCGCGCCTTTCGGGGTTCCCCTGCTTTCCTGCGGTTCCTCCAGCAGCGGCAGGGACGGTTTGATCACGTGCTCGAAGATGATGGAGGTCTCGATGCTCCGCACTTCGGGCCGGGATGCGAACCCATCCATGGCCACCTGCTGGAGGTGGTGGATGTCCCGGATGGCCATGTGGATGAGGAAATCCTTGTCGCCGGTGACCTGGAAGACCGCCAGGACTTCCGGGATGCCCAGGGCGTGTTTCCAGAACGCTTTCATGTGTTTGCGGTCGTGATGGTTGAGGCGGAGTCCCACGATGGCCTGGAGCCCGATGCCCAGGGCCTCCGGCGCCACACGGACATGCGTGCCCTGAATCACACCTTCCGCCTTCAGGCGCTGCACCCGGGCATGGCAAGTGGAAGGTGCCAGATCCAGTGCCGCCGCCAACTCCTTGTTAGAGATCTGGAAATTTTCCTGCAACATGCCGAGAATTTGGAAATCAGTTCGATCCAGGCTCCATTTCACGGGTATTCTCCGTCAATTTTCCAATGGCATTGGAATCATCGGAAAGCATAGCGTGAACCTGCGATCCACCCTTCCTGGCAAGGGACAAGTCCGGGAATCCCGCTCCCGGTGAGGGTCAGCCACTGCCACCCTGGAGCTTCCATGTCTAAGCGCCGCACGCCGGGGCCCTTCCCCGCCCACATCCTCAAGCGGGTCCCCCGTCCCACGACTCGCATCGACGACGCCCACGTGCCGCGGGTGGATGAGCGGGATGGCGGTTTTGTGAAGGCCGGCCAGGGCGAATACGGCGACTTCGTGAAACAGGAATACGGCCGTTTCATGAGCAAATACCCGCTGAGCGACGCCCTGCTCCACATGAGCAAGATGCTCGGCCAGGAGGACATGGTGGACGGTCCCGTGCGGGCCGATCGGGCCCCAGACACCGACGATCCCGTCGCCAACGCCCGCCACCTCAAGGAACTGGCCTTCTTCCTGAAGGCCGACGATGTGGGTATCTGCGAGCTTCCGCCCTACGCGGTCTTCACCCACGGCCGGGTGGACGACCAGCCCATCGAGCTGAAGCACAAATACGCCTTCGCCATCCTCGTGGACCAGGACTACGAGACCTCCCGCGGCTTCAATGGGTCCGACTGGATCAGCAACGCCATGAGCTTCAAGGCGTACAGCACCTCCGGCTTCATCGCCTGTGCCATGGCGGATTACATACGGCGCCTGGGCTATCCAGCCCGCGCCCATCACGCCAAGAACTACCAGGTGCTCGTGCCGCCGATCCTGCTCTGGGCGGGGCTCGGCGAGATGAGCCGCATGGGAGATGTGGTGCTCAACCCCTTTCTGGGGCCCCGGTTCAAGGCCGCCATCATCACCACGGACATGCCCCTGGCCATCGATCAGCCCATCGATTTCGGGCTCCAGGATTTCTGCGACAAGTGCAAGAAGTGCGCGCGGGAGTGCCCGAGCGGCGCCATTCCCGAGGGCGGCAAGGTCTTCGCCAATGGCTACGAGAAGTGGCAGGTGGACGTGCAGCAGTGCACCAGTTTCCGCTGCAGCAACCAGTTCGGCTCGGGCTGCGGGACCTGCATCAAGGTGTGCCCCTGGAACAAGCCCTATACCCGCTTCCACCGCGGCATCTCATGGATGGTGCGGAACCTCCCGTTCACCCGGAACTTCGCCGCACGGGGCGACGACCTGCTGGGCTACGGCAAGGTCGAACCCGACCGGAAGTGGTGGCTGGACATCGAGGACGTGGACGGCCGCTGGGTCACGGGACGAACGAAGCCCTGAACCGCAGGCGTGGTGGGCGAGGTCTGTTCGCCCACCATCGCGGGAGTCAAAGGGGGGACATCGCGCGTTTCGCAAGCGGCGATCCCCCCTTTCACGCAGGTTCGCAGCCGACTGGGCCTTCTGGAGTAGGGTAGAAGGCACGCTCGAACACGGTTTCGGCGGGCTTGGACTCGACCCCATGGACATCAGCACCCTCATGAAGCTGGGAGATGCCAGTCGGCGTGCAAAAGATTTCCAGGGCGCACTTGTCTATTATCGACAAATACTGTCCACTCAGCCGAATCATACCAAGGCCCTCAAGGAGTCCGGAGAGGCACTACGCGGACTAAAGAACTACGAAGGGAGCGTCCAGGTGTGGACGCAGTATCTGGAACTCCGCCCCGACGACGATTCCGTCCGGGTGCGCCTCGCGGATGCCCTCAAACGGCTCGGCAGACGCCTGGATGCGATCCAGCACTTCGTCGGCGCCCTGGCGCGAAATCCGGACAACACCTACGCCCTCATGGGGCTCGGAGACCTCTACTACAAGGAGCGCCGGACCACCGAGGCTCTGGCGTGCTGGAACCAGCTCCTGAAGCTGAATCCGACCCTCCTGAACATCCTCACCATGGTGGGCAACCTGCACCGGGACCGGGAGGAGTATGAGCAGGCGGTGCCGCGCTTCGAGCAGGCCCTGAAGCTGGCTCCCGACAACGCCTATGCCATTTTCGGGCTGGCAGACGCCCTCCGAGGGCTGGGGGAGTTCCAACGGTCGGCCCCGTTCTGGGAGCGCATGGTGGCCCTGGATCCGCACAATCGTCAGGTCCTCAGCAGGGCGGGTGACTGCTTCCTGCGCCTGGGCGATTTCCCCCGGGCGGAGGCCATCTTCCGCCAGAGCCTGGAACTGGGCCCGGACAAGCCGGCACTGTTCGGCCTGGCGCGCACCCTGCGCCGACAAGCGCGTCATCGCGAGGCCATCGCCCTCTATGAGGGCCACCTACAGCGGCATCCTGCGGATGGCGCCACCTTCGTGCTCATCGCCGAGACCCTGCGCGAGTGGAAGGGCACCAAAGCTGCTCAGGAATATCTGCGTGTGCAACATGGCGCCCACCGGGATATTTCCGCGATCACGGAAGCCCTGCCTCGATTCAATTAGCGGCTCAATGGGGCAATGAAGCACCTCCATGGGGCGTTCACACCCGCTTTATGTCCACAGAGCCATTCATTTCGGGAAACCAACATCGGGCTGTGACAAGCTCTCCCCCGAAGACAACTCACTCGTAACAACCGCGAGAGCCGCTTCGGCAGATCTCCACCCAACATGTCAGCCCGCGAAGACCCGGATTCCATCCGCCCCCTCCGCAAACTGCCCCAAGGTTCAAGCCCACACGGGCACTTGAACCACCAACATGTTCAGCGCACTGGCCTGCCAGGACGCGAACCCCTCACAGCAACCTCCAGGGCGTCAGCCCAGGCCTTGCCTTGTTTTATGAATCTTCATAGACGAGGCCGACCTCAGATGGCGTTCTCACGGGGAGTCGGCCTCCGTCGTGTGCCTTGTTCGCACATAAAACCGAAGGCTGCGTTCCCACCCTTCACCCTGTCCGGCGTTGGTCGGAATGGGGCGATCTTCACCCAGCATCGGGCGGCACGCCGCCCTCCCCCAACATGTTCCGGCCCGGCCGAAGGCCAACAGGTCCGGACACCCGCTCCAAGGAGCCACCATGCGCAAGCTCACCACCCTCGCCCTCCTCGCGGCCTCCGGCTTCCTCTTTGCCGCCGACGGCAACTCCACTTCAGCCACCGCCGATGCCTTCGTGCGCATCGTGGCTCCCGTGAAGATGGTCAAGTCCAGCGACATCTCCTTCGGCGCCATCGTCGTCGACGACCTGTCCAAGGATGCCTTCGTCACCATGACCACCAATCATCAGGCCGGCCAGCTCAATTCCGTCGCCAACCTGTCCGATTGGAAGGATTGCGCCCCCTACAAGGGCAGCCGTCAGGTCGCGGCCGTCAGCGGCGCCGGCTTCCACTACAACTTCGACAACTGGGCGGCCAAGACCAACGATGCCGGCATCCAGATCAACGTGCCGGCCACCGTGACCCTGAACAACACCGCCAACGGCCGCGGGCCCGCCTGCGAGCTCACCACCAAGACCGACCTGCCTGCCGACCCCTGCAACGGCGTCGCCGGTCTTCCCACCGCCATCTCTGGCTACACCACCAGCAAGCACTTCAGCGTCGGCGGCACCCTGAAGATCCCCGCCGGCGCCCTGGGCGAGAAGCAGGGCACCCTGACCGTCACCGTCCAGTACATCTAACTCCCCTGGATTGAACCCCAAGGGGCCACGCAGCTCATGCGTGGCCCCTTGGGCTATGACTTGGATGCACCATGCGCCCACCCCGCTCGCTGTTCCTTCTTCTCGCCTGTGGCCTCCTGGCAGCCCAGAAGGCCCCTGCGCCCATCAATCCCACGGGCAGCATCAGCCTGATGCCGCACCGCGTCGTGATCGAGGGTCGCACCCGGACCGCCGAGGTCCTGGTGAAGAACAGCGGAGCCGAGAAGGCCTCCTTCCGCGTCTCCATGGTGGAGAAGGGAATGAAGGAGGACGGCACCCTCGAAGACCGGATCAAGAGCCCCGACGAAATTTCCGCATCCGATTTGGTGCGCTTCACGCCGCGCCAAGTGGACCTGGAGCCTGGAGGCTCTCAGGTCATCCGCTTCCAGCTGCGCAAGCCGGATTCGCTCCCGGACGGCGAGTACCGCTCCCACTTGCTCGTCCAGGGCATCCCGCCCTCCACCGAGGCCCCCCCGCTCACCGGCGAAGGCGCGGACAAGGGCATCTCCTTCGCCATCACCCAGATCATGGGCATCTCCGTACCCGTCATCGTCCGCCAGGGCGCCCCCACCGCGGAGCTCCGACTCACGGGAGCCCGGTATTTCCAGCCGGAAGGCGCCGGGCTGACCCCCGTCGTCAGCGTCTTCCTGGAGCGCAGCGGCGGGCGCAGCGTGATCGGTGAGATCACCCTGACGCTGGAGTCCGGCGGATCCCTGCCTGCGGGCACGGTGCTCTGGCGCGCCAAGTCCGTGGGCATCTACACCAACCTCACGCGCCGCCAGGTCTTCCTCGGCGTGCCGGATGGCGCATCCGGGAAGCTGAAGGGCGCCAAGGCCAAGATCACCTTCCAGGCCACGGACATGAAGCTGGCCCCCGTCACGACCCTCGTGGACCTCACATTCTAGCGATGCCAATCCGCCCGCTGTTCACGGGACCCGCCCTGGCGCTGGTGGCGCTTGCCCTTCCCGCCCTGGCCCAATCCCAGGCACTGCCTCCGCTGGATGAAGCGGAGGCGGCCTTGATGCAGGTATTCCTGATGGGAACGCCGCTGGGGGATGGCCTTCAGGCCTTTCCCGGTTCGAAGCATGCCCTCGTGCCCCTCGGCGAGATCTGCCGCCTCGTGCAGTTCGCCATCGACGTCCAGGGGGACCGCGGGCGTGCGGAAGGGTTCTTCATCGAACAGGGACGCCGGTTCTCACTGGATCTCGCCACCCACACGGTGGAGGCAGGCGGACGAAAATCCACCTTCGAGCCCTGGCAGGTCCGGGCCCTGGGGCGAGAGCTCTATGTGGATACTGCCCTCCTGGAACAGTGGTTTCCCCTGGAGGCGAAAGCGGTCTTCCGGGAGTCCTCCCTCTACCTCAAGTCCAAAGAGCCCCTTCCAGTAGAAGCCGCCTGGGAACGGGAGAAACGGGCCTCACGCATGCTGGGCGCCGGAAGCGGCCCTGGTGCGAACAAGGGACCACGCCCTCCCTTCCCCTACACCTTCTTTTCCCTGCCGGTGATGGAAGGCTCGCTCAGTTGGGGACGGTCCCAGAGCGGTCCGTCTCGTCCGCCCACGGGCTCCATGAGCGCGGCGGGGGACCTCCTCTGGATGAGTTCCTTTCTCTACGCAAACCGCGATTCGGATGGCTCCTGGCGGAACAGCCGCGCCAGCCTCTTCCGCGAGGACCCCGACGGCGGCCTGCTGGGTCCGCTCCATGCCCGCCAGGTGGCGGTCGGGGATATCCAGCGAAGTGTCTCCCTGGAGTTGATGGGATCCCTGCCCCAGGGCCGCGGTTTGCTCGTGGACAACTACCCCACCGCCTACCGTTCCGGCTTCGGAATGCGGGCGTTCCGAGGCCCCATTCCCCAGGGCTGGACCGTAGAACTGTTCCAGAACGGCGGCCTGATCGGCTTTCAAACGGGACGCGCGGACGGCCAGTACGAGTTCCCCTCGGTCCAGCTGAACTTCGGCCTGAACCTCTTCCGACTGGTCTTTCACGGCCCTCAGGGCCAAAGGCGCGAGGAGACCCACCGCCTCGACATCAGCCAGGACATGCCCGAACCCGGCGCCTTCCACTACCGCCTGGCGGCCCTGGAACCCACCCTTCCGCCCCTGCAGGCGGACCCGGAGAGCGGCACCCCGATCCTGCTCCGCCAGCCTCTCTATTTCGCGGAAGGCGAGGCGGGACTCGGCACGCGACTCGCCATCAAGGCCGGGGGCGCCCGGCTCCAGTTCCAGGATGCCGCCCGGACCTATGGGGTCGCTGGCCTTCGCACCCTGCTCCCCCACGTGTCCCTGGACCTCACGGGGGCCTTCTCGAAGGTCGCTCCCCTGGCGGGTCTCCCGCCCAAGGCGCAGGGTTCCGGTCTTGAGGCCGCCCTGCGCACCGGCATCGGCTACTCCGGGCTCACCCTGCGCCGCGCCGAATACCGGAATGGCTTTCAGCCCCTGGGCTACCTCAGCCTCGGCCGCGCGAACCTGAGCCTCCGCTCGGACACCCAGGCGAGTCTGAACACCAGCCTTCCATGGGGCAGGTCTCCCGTGAGCCTGAGCTACACCTACCAAGAGCGGGGCTACGCCGAGGGTCGGCAGCGCTCCCAGCGCCTGCAGGCGGGTGCCAGCCTCGGCCCCGTGAGCTTCTCCCCCGCCATCGGCCTGACCCAGGACAACACCCTGGGCCGTCCCTCCCGACTCCTCGAAGGTCAGATCCTCCTCACCACCTTCGTCGGGGCCACCAGCCTGCAGTCCGACATCCAGGGCTTCCGTCAGGATGGCAAGACTCGCCTCAGCCACTGGGCGTTCAATGCCAGTCAGCGGTTGACCTCCGGCCTCGTCCTGCAGGGGGGGCTCCGGGGCGGCGTCGGTGGCCTCCGTCAGGCCTCTGCTTACGTGTCGGTGTTGCAGCAGGCGGGCCGGTTTTCCTATGGCCTGGACGCCTCCTACGCCAAGAACGCGGGCGGCAGCATCGGGTTCCGGGTACAGGCGGCCCTCGCCCGGGAACCACGCACCCACCGCTGGTTCACGGATGCCCAGCCCCTCAGCTCCCTGGGTCTGCTCTCCGCCCGCGCCTTCGTGGACAGCAACGGCAATGGCGAGGCGGATCCCGGAGAACGGGTTCTGGATGACGTGCAGTTCAGCGCCGGGGATGCGACCCGGGAAGAATGGCGGCCCGATCCCAAGGTGGCGGTCTACACGCAGTTGCCCCGAGGGTTGGACCTGCAGCTCCAGGTGGATGCCGCGAGCCTGGAAGAAACCACCCTGCATCCCGCCGTGCCGGCCCTGACCATCCGGCCCCGAGGTGGCACCTGGCAGCAGGTCGACTACCCCGTGGTCATCCTGGGTGAGGTGCTGGGCACCCTTCGCCTCCGCAAAGCCGCGCGCCCAGAGGAGCTCGCAGGGGTTGATGTGGAACTGGCCTCCCTCCAGGGCGGAAAGACCTTCACCACCCGCAGCGCCTTCGACGGCTTCTTCGAGTTCGTGAAGATCCCCCCCGGGACGTACCAGCTCCGGGTTTCTCCGAAGGAATCGCTCCGCGTCGGCCTGAAGCAATCGGAGGGACGGCGTCTGGACATCACCACCACCCGCAGCCTCTTCGAGGGCCAGGACCTTCTGGTGGATCCCCTCGTCCCTAAAACACCGCCATCCGAAACGGCACCGGCTGCCAAGCCACCGGTCGCTGCAACGGCGCCAACCGCCGCGCAGCCCCTGACCAAGGCTCCGGCGATGGCGTCGACTGCGCCTGGCCCCGGAAACACCCCACCCACGGCGGAGCCCTGCTGGACCATCGCCCTGGTGGTCGCCCAGAAGAAAGAGACCCTGGACCGGGCGCGCCTGGCGCTACGGGGTTCCGAAGCGGAGCTGTTCGTCCTGCCTCTCCCCGGATCCACCCGCAGCCGCATCTGTCTGGGCCGTTTCGAGCGTTCCGCCGATGCCGAAGCCCGGTTGAAGTCCCTGCCCTCCCATTTCTTCAGCGGGGGCAACCGCCCCCATCTGTTCCGCCTGTAGTAGGAGGCCGACCATGCGCATTCCGATCCAGATGATTCTCGTGCCCTTTATCACCGTTGGACTGAGCGCCCAGACCCCCGCCATCCGTGTCGTCCAGGACATGGACTTCGGCGCCCTCGTCGCGGATGAGCGAGGCGGGCGCATCGTGCTCACGGAACAAGGCGCCCTCCTCATCCAAGGCCCGGGGGTCGGACCAGCGAGACAGTCCCTGGGCAAGGAGGCGCGATTTGCCCTCACGGGCCCGCCGAAGACGAATTTCACGGTGACCCTCCAACCCCAGGCCCCGGAACTCAATGGCCCGGGCCATCCGCTGCGCATCACCGCCTTCATCACGGGCACGTGGACGCTGCAAGGCACTTTCGATGCCCAAGGGCAGGCCGAACTCCGGGCGGGGGCCCAGCTGGATATCCCCGCGCAGACCATCCCAGGCCCGTACAGCCAGCCCCGAATGCGGATCGAGTTGACCACGGCGGAAGGGACCGCGCGCCAGCGGGTCTCCGAGACCTTCGCGATCAAGGCGCTGCTCCGCCCCGTGCTCCGCATCACCAACCAAGGTCCGCTGGATTTCGGCAATCTCTTCCCGGGCAGCCGGATTGGCGCCTACCGCGTGCCCCCGGTGGGCACGCCAGGCCCGCTGGAGAGCGATGGTCCCCAACAGTTTCGCGGCGCGCCCCGGCCTGCGGAATTCAACGTGAATGGCACCCCCGGCGCCGACTTCTCCATCCTGCTGCCCAAGGAGATCCTGCTGAACGGAGCTGGCGCCCCCTTGGTGGTCAAGGACTTCACCGCCAATGTGCCCCTGCGCTCGCTCATGCCCAAGGATGGCTTCACCTTCCGTGTGGGAGCCACCCTCGTGGTGCCCGCCGAGCAGGCCCCCGGGCGGTACGCCGGCGTGTTTGCGGTGTCCCTGGACTACCAGTAGCGGCGGGCGTTCCTTCGAATCAATCCTCACCCTCACCCTCGCCATCGCCCTCATCCTCCATCGGCGCCCGAGTCTTCGCGAGTGAATGGGTTCCACGTGGGTCCTTGTCTATAATGGGCGCACCATGGACCTCCCCATCGACCCAGTCCTATTGCCTTTAGAGCAATTTCAGGACCTCGTGCGCACCGAGTTCGAGCAGGTGCAGGCCCAGGGGCCGGAGGCCTGCCTCCGCTACCTGCGAGGCATCCTCCAGGACACCATCGATCTGCCCCCTGCAGTCCAGATGATGGTCTTTGAGCGGATGGCCGAGGTTCAGGCGGAACTGGGCGACTGGGATGCCTGCAGCGCGAGCATGGCCCGTGCCCAGGAGGCCCGTTGCCAGGTGATGACGGAAGGCCCAAGGGCCGTCGTCATCGAGGAGAAGGCACCCCCATCCGCGGCATGGGAGGAGGCGATCCTGGTACCCGGCGGCCTCAGCACGGAGCTGGCGAAGCCTCTGGAATCGGCGCCTTCGGCACAGGCCCCAACCGAAAATCCCAAGGCGCCGGTTACACCATCTTCCGGCACCGCAGAGACGGCACCGTCCACCCTGATCGCCCCCGCGCAGATCATCACGGACGCTCCAGAACCCACGCCAACCGGACCTTTCGCTTCCATCATCATGCAGGCTTCGGCCTTCGTGACCCCTGAAGAAAGCGCCTCCCAGCGCCGCAGGATCTGTCGAGGGTGCTGGATCGAGGTCTCTCGAAAGGACTGCATCAAGGACCCCGCCACGGGCACTTACCTCTGCCGCCCCTGCCACATGGCGCACCTCCGGCAGCGAAAGCAGGGAAAACGAAATCGCCTGCGGGTGTTTGTCCTGGGTGGCCTCGCCCTGCTCCTCCTCGTCGCAAGCGTCCTGATCATGCGGATGTGAAGCAAAGCCCCTCCCCGTGGGCTGCCTCAACCCATTCCAGGCCGGAGGAGGCCGGTCCCAGAGGTCTGCAGATTCCGCGGTCCCGGCGCGCATCGTAGACTGGGGGATGTCCTGCAGCGCCCCGATTTCCTGGAGTTCCTTATGAAGCGCGACACCATCAAGGCCATCCTCTCCCGTGAAGCCTCCGGCGGCGAGGTCACCCTCATGGGCTGGGCCCGCGCTGTGCGGCCCCAAAAGCACGTTTGCTTCATCCAGGTGAACGACGGTTCCTGCTTGGCGGACTTCCAGGTTGTGGTGCAGCCGGAACACCCGGACTTCGAGAAGCTCAGCAAGCTGGGCCAGGGCGCGGGCCTCAAGGTGGTGGGCGAACTGGTGCCCAGCGCCGGTTCGGGCCAGAAATACGAGGTCGTCGCCAAGGAAATCACCATCTTCGGCGAGGCGGACCCGACCACGTATCCGCTCCAGAAGAAGCGCCACAGCATGGAGTTCCTGCGGGACGACATCGGCCACCTGCGGCCCCGCACCCGCACCTTCGGCGCCGTCTTCCGGGTGCGCAACGTGCTCGCCAAGGCCATCCACGACTATTTCCAGAGCCGCGGCTTCATCTGGGCCCACACGCCGATCATCACCGCCTCCGATTGCGAGGGCGCGGGTCAGATGTTCCGCGTCACCACCCTCGATCCCGCCCTGCCCCCTCGCTGCGAGGACGGCAGCGTGGACTACGCCCAGGACTTCTTCGGTAAGCCGAGCTTCCTGACCGTCAGCGGCCAGCTCAGCGGCGAGACGATGGCGCTTGCGCTGTCGAACATCTACACCTTCGGGCCGACCTTCCGCGCCGAGAACTCCAACACCACGCGCCACCTAGCGGAGTTCTGGATGGTGGAGCCAGAAATGGCGTTCTTCGAGCTCGTGGACAACATGGACCTGGCAGAGGACTTCCTGAAATACCTCTTCACCACGGTCCTGAACGAATGTGCCGAGGACATGGCCTTCTTTGCAGAATTCATTGAGAAGAGCGCCGTCAGCACCCTGGAGCACATCGTCAACAGCCCCTTCGAGCGCGTGACCTACACGGAAGCCATCAAGCTGCTGGAGACCTCCGGCGAGAAGTTCGACTTTCCCGTCAGCTGGGGCATGGACATCCAGACCGAGCACGAGCGCTACCTGGCGGAAAAGCGCATGAAGCGGCCCGTGATCATCACGGACTACCCCAAGGACATCAAGGCGTTCTACATGCGCCTGAACGATGACGGAAAGACCGTGCGCGGCATGGATGTGGTCGTGCCGCGGCTGGGCGAGATCATCGGCGGCAGCCAGCGCGAGGAGCGCCTGGACGTCCTGCTCAGCCGCATGAAGGAGATGAACCTGGATGAGGCAGCCTACTGGTGGTACCTCGACACCCGCCGCTTCGGCAGCGTGCCCCACGCGGGCTTCGGCCTCGGCTTCGAGCGCACCGTGCAGTTCGTGACCGGCATGGGCAACATCCGCGACGTCATCGCCTACCCCCGCACCCCGCGCAGCGCCGAATTCTAGGTTTTCTCCCAGATCGCAAAGAGGGCCCGGTTTGCCGGGCCCTCTTCTTACATGGTGTATGCCGAACGTGTCCTGTCGGCGAGCTTCTGGGGAAAGCCAAGGGGGCCCGAAGGCCCCCTTGCACAGTCCTGATCGTTCCAGCTACTGCACCAGGATGCCGCGGACACCTCCTTCGCTGCTGGGCTTGGGCAGGGCTTGCCAGGCCCCATTGGTCCACACCCCAGGAGCGGGTGTGCCTCCGATGAAGACATCTCCACCCGCGAAGACGGTGTCTCCCACGATGGAAAGCGACCGGACAATGCCAGTGGTGGCCCCGGCCGGGAGCGTCAGCGGCTGAAACACCTCGTTCAGCCAGTAGCCAGGCTGCGTGCCCGCGTAGCCCCCGATATAGACATCGGTGCCCTTGAAGGCGATGCAGATGGCAGAGTCACTCGCCGAGGCACCCGGCAGGCTCTTCCAGACCCCACCCTGCCAGTAGCCACCGATGGACGCGTTCGATGCGTCGTAGCAGTAGCCCGTGGCATAGACGACACCACCCAAAATCCCGATGGCCTTGACCTCGGCGTGCTTCCCGGCGACCAGAGGCGTCAGTTCTGTCCGGGCGAAGGTACCGCCATTGTCGTTCATCCAGTAGCAAGGGGTCACAGTCGGGTAATGGGTCACCGCGCCGGCCACATAGACCTTGGTTCCATCCAGCACGATGGCATTGCCCCTGCAGCTGTCGCCCGGATTCGCACCACTGGGAAGCTCCTGCCAGACCCCATCCACCCAGAGACTCGCGGGCAATTTCGGCCCAGGCGCCCTGCTATACCCCGTTGCGTAGACCTTTCCGCCTCCAACGGCGATGGCACGCACCTCGGAATCAGTCACACCCGCGAGGCTCGAAAGGGGCTTCCATACACTGTTCTGCCAGTAGCCCGCGGTGCGCGGATAACTGCTACCGACCATTACATCATCCGTGACAGAGCCCGCCACATAGATCTCGCCACCGGACTGCGCGATCGCCGTGGCCTGATCGCTCATCCCCTTTCCGGGCAGGTCCTGGCGCGTGCCGTTGACCCAAACAGCCGCAGTTGACGTCCCATTTTTGGCGATCGTATAGCCCGCCGCATAGACACTGACCACCGTCACCTTCACAGGGTCGCTGAAGCTGTCACCGCCGGTGTTGTTGGCCTTGAGGCGGTACTGCCAGGTGTTCTGGGCGGCGGCCGCCGTCAAAGCATAGGTGGCGCTGGTGGCTCCGCTGATGTCCGTCCAGCCGCTGCCACTGTCCTGCTGCCACTGGTAGGTGGGGGCGGGATTGCCCTTCACGGTGGCACTCAGGCTGACCGAAGCGCCTTCCAGACCGCCCGTGGGCTGGGGCATGGCGGTGAAAATGGGCTTGTAGGTGACCGTGAGCGTGCGAGGCGTTGTGGTGGCTTCACCGGCCTTGTTCGTCGCCCTGAAGCGATATTGAGCCTGGTCATCTTCCGCGGAGGGGATGAATCCCGCGGTCCAAAGTCCCACGATGCTGATCGTGCCGATGTCGGTCCAGGAGGTTTCCCCAACCCGCTGCCGCTCAAACACGGTCGTGGGAACGGGGTTCCCTCCGATGGTCGTCTTGTAGTTGTACACGCTGCCCGCCTCCGCAGAACCCGACTGTGTCGGTTCTGTCAGCGTCGGCACCTGCGTCACGCTCAGGGTGGCGGGACCGCTGGTCACGGTGGCAGTGTCATTCTTCACGATCACCTGGAACTGGGCGCCATCCTGACTGACGGCCACACCAGGGAAGGCCAGGGCGGCCGTCTTGGCGCTCGCATTGGTGCCGGGCAGATCGGCCCAGGTGCCGCTGGCGCCGGTTCGGCTCTGCCACTGGTAGGTCGGCACGGGATAGCCGCTGGCCACCACGCTGAAGTGGGCCGTGCCTCCAACCGAGACTTCCTTGCTGATGGGCTGGGTGAGGATGGTCGCGGGCTGGAAGATGTTCAGCGTCGCGGTCTCACTGATGGCGGGCTGGCCGATGCCATTACTCACCAGCACGCGGAACGCGGCTCCCTGATCCGTCGCCACAGTGGGATTGGCGAGCGTCAACTGGTCCGTGCTGGCCCCCGGGATGTCCGCCCAGACGCCCGTCTGGAAACGCTGCCACTGGTAGGTGAAGGTCGCAGGCAGGCCCGTAGCCGCCACCGAGAAGGTCGCAGGCTTACCCGGCTCCAGTTCCAGCGTCACCGGCTGCGTCGTGATCGTGGCGGGGGACTGGACTTTCAGCGTGTAGACCGGGCTGATGGCGGGGGTTCCGACGCCATTGGTCAAGACGTACCGGAACTGATGCCCATGGTCGGCAGCACTGCAGGTGAATCCCTGACTGAACGGGCTAGGGAGCGCACCCATCGTCTGGCGTGAGAAGAACTCCCATGTCGTCCCGTTGTCCCGACTTCTCTGAAGCTCAGCACTGTTCGCGGCCGGACGGCTCGTGTAACTGACGCTGAACATGGCATTGGCACCTGGGGCCACGACCACATCCGTGGCGGCAGCGGGCGCGGTGATGGCCACCGGCTTGTTCACGGTCAGCGTGAGTGGACCGCTGTTGGTCGAGCCCGCACTGTTGGTCACCACCACCCGGTATTCAGCACCATGATCCGCATCCGTGGTGGCGGGCGTCGTGTACGTTGGAGCATCAGGGGCGGTCGTCACGATCGTCCAGTTGAAGTCGACCTTGCGTTGCCACTGGTAGTGGAGCACATCGGGACGGCCCTTCGCCACGACCGTCAAG
This sequence comes from uncultured Solibacteraceae bacterium, assembly GCA_964415525.1. GTDB lineage: Bacteria > Acidobacteriota > Holophagae > Holophagales > Holophagaceae > CAZPUI01. Next base: position 35,841 of record CAYQAS010000015.1, on the reverse strand, counting down.
GTGGCGGGGCTGCCGAGGATCGCCACTGTGGAGGTGAACTGCGCGATGGCAGGTGGCACATTCACATTCAGGGTCGCGGCGGCGCTGGTGACCGGAGAGCCGACGCCGTTGGACACCACCACCCGGTACTGGCTGCCGTGGTGGCTGTCCGTGGTGGCGGAGATCTGGTATCCAGCAGCAGTGGCTCCTGGAATGTCCACCCAGCCGCTCGCAACCGCCATTTCAGCTGAGCGTGGCAAGGCCGCGGCAGGGGTGGCCACCAAGCGCTGCCACTGGTAGGTAAAATTCGCAGGACGCCCCCCAGCGATGACACTGAAGCTCGCTGGCGAGCCCACGGTCACGGTGCTGGCCGCGGGTTGCGCCAGAATCCTGGCTGGCGCGTGGACCGTCAAGGTCGCGGGGGTACTCTGGACTGGGGAGCCGATCCCATTGGAGAGGACCACCCTGAACTGGCATAGGTGATCGGCATCCGCGACTTGGCCTATGGTCAAGGTGTTGCCGGTGGCACCAGGGAGATTGACCCAGGTTCCATCCGTCAAACGCTGCCATTGATAGGTGGGCGTGGGCTTGCCCCGCGCCTCCACCAGGAAGGACACGGGGTTGCCAAGCAGCGCCGTGGCGTTCGTCGGTTGCTTGGAGATCACCGGAGCATAATCTTCCGCGACCACCCTCACCGTCGCAGTGCCCACCTCCCGCAGGCCCATGGCATTGGTCACCGTGCAACCCAACGTCAGGGTGCCGATGTTGCCTGCTGTAAGGCTGACCGTAGGGCCATCGATCGCGCCCTGGAAAGTCCCCCCCTGAACCGTCCAGGCGTAGGTGCAACCCGTTTGGATGGGCACACTGGCCCTGCCAGACTTACCGGTCACGAGCCGCGTGGGGGCGGTGATATTGGCCAAGGGCGCGCTGTCCGCCACCAGCACATTCGCCGATGCATGGACCGCTCTCCCGGCAGCATTTGTGACGGTCAGGGTGTAAGAAGTCGACTCTGTAGGTTTCACAGGGACCGTTCCGCCGGGAGTTACCGGCAGGTTGCCCGGCGTGATGATCCCGACGCCATCCGTGAATTCTGCATGGAGCTCCGCAGCCTGCCCTTTGAGAATCGCCCCAGGCGCGGATCTGAAGCCGGCGATGACAGGAGCTGCCACCACGTTCATCGAGAGTCGTCCGGTCGGGCTGGCGGTGCCAGCGGCGTTGGTCACCACACAGCTGAGGATGGCGGGTCCTACACCCGCCACCCGGAAGGTCACCTTCGCCGTGTCGGCACCGGCAGTGATCGTGCCGTTCGTCAGAGTCCATGCATAGCTTGAGCCGGGCTGCTCGGACACGTTGGCAACGAGGTCCTCATCGCCCGCTGTCACGATCGCGGGCGCTGTGATCATTGGTTGGGCCGAAAGCGGCACCACCACCACCTTCACGGTGGCCGTCTGCACCTGCCCCACGCTGTTCGTCACCGTCAGGGTGTAGGTGGTGTCCGTCTCTGGTGTAACGGCAAGGGGCACCCCGCTCTGAATGGCAAGGTTTCCAGGGGTCACGACGCCGTTCCCGGCGGAGAACGTGGCATTCAGCGCGATGCTGGCCCCCTTCGTGATGGTGGTCGCCGCCACGCTGAAGGAGGCGATGGTCGGCGCCGCTACCGTAGAGGCGACCGGAGTACCTGGCGCGTTGTTGTCGCCCTTGCAGGAGACCAGAAGCAGGGTTACGACGCCGAGACCTGCCATGAGGAATCTGGGATGAAGGCAGATGTCCTTTTTCACGGGGACCTCCCATCGAAGGGTGAAATGACTCAAGTTGGAAACGTTCGGCGGGGCAGAGATGTACCCGCCATCGGACACAAGTAACCGCAGACAGGGCGCGAGCGTTCCAACTCCGCAGCCCTAGCCCCCGGGTCAGATAGCTCCCGCATCAAGGTTGAAGCGTTCCTCAAAACCTGTATGCCAGGGAAATCCCCTACAGGCCGCAGTCCGCCAATCGGGGACCATGGAGGCATGGCAATCCCTTCACCCAGCGATCCCCTGCCCGATCTCCAGTCGGAACTGCAGTCCTGGCGGCGTCGGACCATGGACATCGTCCTGTGGGTGATCGTCTCCGCCCGCTCCCTCCAAGTGGGTCTCTACCTGAGGGAAATGCACCTTGCGGGCAACACGATCGGCCCGCAGGAACTGCTGACCATGGCCCCCTTCCTGGCGGTCTTGAGCCTGGCCATCTTCCGCCGCCTGCCCCTTGGCCTGCGAGGGTGGTCGATCCTAGCCATGGGCTACCTCCACATCACCCTGACCTTCTTCCAGACCAGCCGCATCGACGGCCCGGCACCTCTCGCCCTGATCAGCCAACCCATCTTCGCCATGATCCTCATGGGACGAACCTCAGCCTGGACGGCGGCCGCGATCAGTGTGGCGATCTATGGCACCTTCAGCTCCCTCCTCCACCTAGGCCTGATGCCCCCGGCCGCGCTGACCCTCGCCAGCCGAGGCCCGCTGCAGTCCTGGGCCGTTTGGTCTGTGATCTTCGTGCCCGTCTTTACGCTTCAGGATCGTTTCATCGCCCTCTTTGAGCGCCTACTGGCCAAAGAGCGTCGAATGCGCGTTCGGCTGCAGGAGGAGAGCACGGAGCGCACGTTCCTCGAGGGCGCCCTGATCACCGCCTCAGAACGCGAACGTCAGGCCGTGGGTCATGAATTACACGATGGTGTCTGCCAACAGATCACCGGCGCCATGCTCCACTGCAAGGCCCTGGAGAAGGCCTCCCAAGGAGGAGTGCCCACGGAACCCAGGCACTTCAAGGCCATTTCAGCCATGCTGGACGACTCGCTCGGACAGGTGCACGACTTGGCCAGGGGGCTGAGTCCAGGAACGCTCACCGCGGAAGCGCTTCTGCCCACCCTGCAGGATCTGGCCCGCCGCACCCGGGAAACCTTCGAAGTGGACTGCGAAGTCCTCGCAGAGCGCCTTCCGACCTCGCTGGATCCCATGGTGGCGACCCACCTCTACCGCATCGCCCAGGAAGCCCTGGTGAATGCGATCAAACACGGCCAGCCTCGACGCATCCAGATCAGCCTGGATGGCAAATGGGAGGGCCTGACGCTGAAGGTCTGCAACGATGGGCGCTCCCTCTCGGATTCCGGGCGGCAAGGCATGGGCCTGCGCATCATGCGCCACCGCAGCGAGCTCCTCGGCGGCACCCTTTTATTGACGTCCGATGGTCAGTCCGGGGTCTGCATCACCTGCACCATTCCATTGTCGCCCAGCGAGGTCACCGCATGAGTGCACGTCCGCGCATCCTCGTTGTGGAAGACCATCCGTTGGTGCGGGACGGCCTGCGACTCCTGCTGGATCAGGCGGGCATGGAGGTGTGCGGAGAGGCCGAGAGCCGCGCCGAGGCCCTGGCCCTACTGGCCGCCACGAGTCCAGACCTCCTGATGGTGGATCTGACCCTCTGGGGCGAGAGCGGTCTGGACCTCATCCGCAGCTTGCCGGAGGGGTCATCCAGGGTGCCCGTGCTCGTCTACTCCATGCACGAGTCCGGCCTCCACGTGCGGTTGGCCCTCCAGGCGGGAGCCGAGGGCTACGTCACCAAGCGGGAGCTGTCGGAAGTCCTATTGGAGGCCCTGCAGCGCCTGCTGGCGGGGGAGGCCTACCTCAGCCCCCGCGCCCGGCGAGCCGTCGCCGAACACAACGGCGGCCTTCGCCTGGAAGGCATGGAAGAATGCAGCCCCCAGGAGATGGAAATCCTCCGACTGCTGGGCCAGGGACTCGGTGTCGGGGAGGTCGCGGAGGCCATGAGCCTCAGTCGAAAAACCGTGGAGTCCTACTGCGGGCGTATGCAGGTGAAGCTGAACCTCAAGGGCATGAAGGAACTGCGCAGCCTCGCCCTAAGCGCCCTGGGCGTGGCGACCCCAGAGGCCTGAAACGAGAATCGCCCGCACCGACCATCTCCTGCGAGCGGCAAAGGCATGGTTGGATGGACGACCTGGGATGTCCGAACGTCGAAGCAGCGTCAGCCTCGGCATCCAGCAGGGCATCGAGCATGTGGACCCGAGCCGAGAGCGCCTTCCCGGCCGTTTGCGTTCCGATGCCCCCTCCGCCACGACCTTTCGTCAGAGTCCTCCCGCGCCTATCCTCGTCTTACGAGGTTGATCATGTTCCGTGCCCTGACCCTTCCATTGGTGGCCCTGTCTTTGCTCGGTGCCGGGGATACGGTAAAACCCAAGCTGGCGCTGGGCTCCACGGCGGTGAGCGCGCAGGAGGCCCACGCCATCGTAGAGACCCTTGCGAGCAAGGCCTTCGGGGGGCGTTTCACGGGCCATCCCCAGTACGACGCCGCGGCGCGCTGGGCGGCAGATCGATTCAAGTCCCTGGGGCTGAAGCCGCTCGATGGGAAGGTGGGCTACATGCAGGCCTTCCCCAACCCCTACTCCGTCATCGACGGGGCGAAGCTGGTGGTGGAAGCAGGCGGGGAGCGCCGCACCGCCGCCATCCCCGCGGACTTCATGCCCATGCTCTACGCCGATGCGGGCACCTCCAAGGGTGGCCTCGTCTTCGCAGGTTGGGGCATCCACGCGCCGGAGCTGGGCTACGACGACTACGCGGGTCTGGATGTGAAGGGCAAGTTCGTCCTCTGCTTCCGGGGCACGCCGAGCCGCGATGAGATATGGACCCATCACGACGAGCACCGCACCCGCATGACGTTTGCGAAGGCCCAGGGTGCCCTCGGCATCGCCTACATCTATCCCGAAGTGCTGGCCAATCCCAACGGCGACCGCCTCCCGGACTTCCGCCCCGCCATGATCAGCGAAAGCCTCGCGGACCGCCTCCTGAAGGTGAAGGGACAGTCGGTGTCCGGCTTGAAGCAGCGGATGAAGGAGACGAAGGCGCCCCAATCCTTCGCCCTTGACGGCACCTTCGAGATGGAAGTCCGGGCCCAGCACTTCCCCAAGGGCATCGGCCAGAACGTCGTGGCAGTGCTGGAGGGCACGGATCCGACGCTGAAGGACGAATGCGTGGTGATCGGCGGCCACTTCGATGGGGTGGGCGAGCATCTCGGCATCCTCTTTCCCGGCGCGGATGACAACGCCTCCGGGAGCGCCGTCGTCCTGCAGGCCGCCAAGGCCTTTGCCAAGAATGGTGTCCGCCCTCGCCGCAGCATCGTTTTCGCCCTCTTCGGCAGCGAGGAGCAGGGCGGACAGGGCTCTGCCTTCTTCGCCGCGCACCTGCCCAAGCCTTTCACGAAGGTCGCCGCCATGCTGAACTTCGACATGGAGGGCGTGGGCAAGAAGGCCTATGTGGCCCTTGCCCCAGCCCTGGAGGCTTCCAAGCCGATCCTCAAAGCGGCGGATCAGGAAAACCTCGTGGAGGAAGTGGAGATCACCCGGCGCATCGGGGTCCGGGATGGCGACATCGTGCCCTTCTATCGCAAGGGCTGGCCCACGGTGAGCGTCTTCTCCACGGGCGATCGCCCACCGTTCAGCTACCACTTGCCCGGCGACCACATCGGCATCATCGATGGCGAAATCATGGCGGGCATCGCGCGCCTCGCCTTCCGCTACGGCTTTCTGCTGGCGGATCAGAAATGATCCGCCCCGCCCTGCCCCTTGATGCAGACGCACTGGCGCATTTCGGCGCCCGACTCTTCCGCGAGACCTACACCGGCCGCGTGCCGGACTCCGACATCGCCCGCCACATCTTCGACACCTTCCAGCCCGCCGCCCTCCTGGCGGATCTGGAGAACCCCGGACACGCCTGGCTCGTGGTGGAGGGTCCCGTAGGCTTCCAGGGCTACGCCCACCTCCGCCCCAGCCCACCGCCCGTGTCCTCCGCGTTCGAGCACACGATCGAGCTGGCTCGCTTCTATGTAGATAGCCCCCACCAAGGCACCGGCCTCGCACAAGAACTCTTCACTGCCGTCCGCACCTGGGCAAGGAATCATGGCCACGACGCCCTCTGGCTCCAGGTCTGGGAGCAGAGCCCGCAGGCCAGGCGTTTCTACGCCAAGCAGGGCCTGCAGGACATCGGCGCGGCGACGTACCAGGTCGGGACGATCACCTACCACGACCGCGTGTTGGCCGAGCGGTTGTAAACAGAAACGGCGCGTCGAGGCTGGCATGGGGGCAACTCCCCCCGTCCAAGCGCTCGAGATCCCCGTCCCGAATCGGGGCTCCGGTGAGCCCCAGAAGGCTTCCAGCTACCGCATCCGGTCACGGTTCGAACCCATGGCCTTGTGCTGGAAGGCCTCATATCGCGTCCGCCACATCTTTCCCTGTTCACCGATCCCGATTCCGGGTTCCAGCAGCACCAGCTTTTTCCGGTCCACGAACTCCCGGCCCCCTTGGGGAATGGCAGGAAGGTGATTGCGGCTGGCCAGGATTCGCTGTCCCTCATCCAGCATGAATTCGATGAACAACGCCGCCGCGTTGGGGCGGCGTGTGTGCTTGGCCATGGCAATGGCCGCCGGGATCCCGAGGGTCGGGGAGAGGGTCTGATACCCGATGGGCGCTCCGGACTGCATGAGCTGCGAGATGCGGTAGCTGTAGGTGGTCAGGCTCAGGGGAAGCTCTCCGGCCGAGATCAGGTTGGCCAGAAGGCTGTGCCCCTTGCGAACCTGGATGCCGTTCGCGGCAATCCCGTCGAACAACCTGCGGGCTTCCGGTTCTCCCAGGGCCGTGTGAAGGGTGCCGAACCATTCGAAGTCGTCCACCTCAAAGGCCACGCGCTGGCGCCAACGGCTGGAGGTGAGTTCGGCGTAGGTCTTCGGGACTTCCTGTGCAGGCACGAGCTTGGTGTTGTAGGCGCAGACGTAGATGGAGAACCGGGTTCCGGCCCACTGCCGGTGGGGCGGAAACAGTGAAAGCGGTTTCTGGGAGCCTAGGGCAGGTTCCAGCGCCCGGAAGGCATCCGCCTGGCGAAGGATTTCCAGGGCGCTGACATGGCTTTCCACCAAGTCGAATTCCTGCCGTGTGGCCTTGGTCTCCGCCACGGCGCGCTGTAAGACCTGCTCGGATCCGCTGCGCCAGGATTTGACCTTGATGCCGTACCGCGCTTCAAAGGCCTGGATGAGCGCGGCCTGATCCTCCGTCGGCATCGATGCATAGAGCCGCAGATCCCCTTCGAGCCGCCCCGCCTGAGCCAAACGGGACAGGCGATCCGTACCTGCGGTCTGCCCTTCGAGCCGAAGGCCCAGGCCCGACAGGGCACAGGCGAGGAAACCCACGAGCCAGGAACGACGAGACACCATTCGTTTCATATCAACTCCGAGGCCCATGCCTGGACCCATGTCAGGCGGACTCAAACCGGGTGCAGGTGCCCGGGATCAACTCGAGAAACACCCGTTCCCCTGCCCTCAGACCGGTCTCTGCATCCCCCCGTACCACCAGGCGGACACCATTGATCAGGGCGTGAATCTCCAGCCGCTCTCCGAGGAAGATGGCTGTCTCGATGGTGGCTTCGAAGAGGTTGATCATCGGAACGGAGGGTCGGTTCCGATGGAGCCGGATGGCCTCCGGCCGGATGCCGATGGTGGCGCCCCTTTCGGGCTGGGAGGTCGGCGCCGTCAGGTGAATCAGGCCAATGGGGCTCTCGTGGGGCCAAAGGGAGGCATGCTGCTCTCGGGTCAGCGGCATGGCAGGCAGCAGGTTCATCTGGCCGATGAAGTCCGCCACCGCAGGACTGGCCGGATGGCAATAGAGAGACTGGGGTGTGCCGTGCTGGAGGATCGCGCCGTCGACAATCACGGCGAGATCGTGGGCCAAAGCCAGAGCCTCGCCATGGTCATGGGTGACCAGGAGCATGGTGACGCCGGTTTCCCGCTGCAGGTCCCGCAGTTGGGCCACCAGCTTGCCCCGCAGCCCCGGTTCCACATTCGACATGGGTTCATCCAGCAACAGCAGACGAGGCCGGTGAATCAGGGCGCGGGCCAGGGCCACCCGCTGCTGCTGACCGCCAGAGAGTTCCGAGGCGCGATGTCCCGCGAGCTGCCCAATCCCCAGGCGGTCCAGCATCTGCGTGACAGACATGCGGATGTCCATGGGAGAAGGTCGCTTAGCCATTACCGTGAGCGGAAAGGCGACGTTCTGCTGAACGGTCATGTGCGGCCAGAGGGCGTAGGACTGGAACATGTAGCCGATCCGGCGCCGGGCGGCGGGAAGCAGGATCCGGTCCTGATGGCTGAAGAAGACCTCCCCATCAAAGGCGATCCGGCCGGACTGAGGCTGGATCAGGCCGGCGATGGCCTTGAGGGCGGTGGACTTGCCGCATCCACTCGGCCCCAGGAGCGCAAGAATCCGCCCCTCCTGCAGGTTCAGATCGAGGTCCCGGATGGCGGACGGCTCCTCCTGGCGGGTGCCGGGATAGCGGTAGGAGAGACCTTCAATATTCAGCATGGGACGACCGGGAAACGGCGAGGCATTTCAGAATCCGCGGAAGGGGCGCTTCCGACCAAGCAGCCAACTGACGGATGCACCCAACAACAATGCCAGGATGAAGAGCACGCTGAGAGCGGACACTTGCATCGTCTGCCCGCCTTCCCAGTATTGCCAGACCAGCACGGTGAGCACTTCCTGTCCTGGGGAATAGAGCAGCAGGGCACTGGACATCTCCCGGGCGGACACGATGGCCACGTAGAGCCACCCTGCCAGAAGTCCGGGGGCGACCAGCGGCAGGGTGATCTGGAACCAGGTCCGCAGGGGGCCCGCCCCGCTGCACCGCGCGGCCTGTTCCAGTTCGGGGGGAACCTGCCCCAGAGCCGCCCGGCCGTAGCGGAGCCCGTAGGGCAGGTACCGCGTCACATAGGCCAGCAGGATCAGCCCCGCTGTGCCGTAGAGCCCGGTATTCATGCGGGTATGGAACACCAGAAGAGCGATGCCCAGCACGATGCCTGGAAGGGCCAGAACAGCATTGAACGCGGGCTCGAGAAGCGACCTTCCAGGCACGCGCGTGCGCTCGAGCACCCAAGCGGCGGCCAGGCAGACGGCCATGACGAGGGTCGCCGCCAGGGCGCAGAGCCTCAGGGTCTGCCATGCGGCAGCAGCCACCTCCGGCGAAGCGAGCACCTGCCGATAGCCCTGGAGGGTCACCCTGGCGAAGGCCTCCGATCCGGGCTGGGCGAAGAAGGGCTGGAGCGAAGACCAGAAGATCGCGATCAGGGGTAAACCGGCCATCAAGAGCACCGCCATCCCTGTCAGCAGCCCCATGAACGGGCGTGCCTTGCCGAGGCGAAACGGAACCATCCCATCCGTCCCGAAGGCCCGGGAGGCTTGGTGGAGCCGCGAGGGCACCCACCACTCATGCAGCCCCATGACGGCGAGGGTCAGGAAGAGGAGTCCCGCCGCGTAGGCTCCGGCCGGGCCGGTGTCGCCAGGATGGTCCTGCAGCGCCCTGAAGATACGAGAGGAGACCACTTCCACACCTGCGGGCAGCCCCAGCATGGTGGGCACCTCAAAGGTCCCCAGGGCGCGAATCAGCACCAGGAGGAAAGAAGAACCCAGGGTCGGCCCCAGGAGCGGAAGCGTGATGCTCTGGAGGATGCGCCAAGGTCGGGCACCGGCCACCTGGGCCGCCATCTCCTGGCTGGGGTCCAGGCGGCGGAGCATCGCCGTCACCAGCAGGAATACCATCGGCGCCGCGTGCAGGCCTTCCACGGCAATCATCCCGCCCATGCCGTAGATGCTGAAGAGCGGGAACTCCACACCCGTGAGCGCCTGGAACCCGGTATTGAGCATGCCGATCCGGGGGCTGCCCAGAAGGATCCAGGCAAACGAATACAGCACGCCCGGAACAAAGAGGGGCACCACCATCGCGAGCCGCAGGAGACCGCGCAGCGGCAGGTCCGTGCGCTCGCAAAGCCAAGCTGCGGCTGTGCCCAGAATCACGCCACAGGCGGCTGCACCCCCGGCGAAAACGACGGCATGGCGGAGGGCCTCCAGGCTGCCGGGTTCCGCCCAGGCGGCCTGGAAATGAGCAAGGCTGAATGCGGATCCGCCGGCCTTCGTCGTCTGCAGGAAACCGCCGACCACCAGCACCACCAGGGGCGCAAGCAGACCCGCCGCAGCCAGGAGGAGCAACGTGAGGGGCAGATAGGTTGAGGCCGGACGGCGCATCCCTCAGATGCCCCCACAGCGTTCGGCGACGAGAAGGACGCTCTGCTGGCGATCCCGGACAGGGTTTTCCGGGGAAATCGACCAGGCCTTCCGGGATGTGGTGACCCGCGAGCGGATGACGAGACCGGCGGCGATGAAATCCGCCTCGATCGCCTCCGGGCTGGGTTGGTGGGCGTTCCGCGCGGCCCGGTTAAGGGCATATGCGGGCAGCCAGCGATCCACATCCGCCAGAGCCTCCGGGTGGTCCGAGAGGAGCTGGACGATCCTAGGACGCAGGTCCTCCATCCACGATGCGTCTGTGTCTGAGGACCCGCCGTCTGCCGCAGTACGGGAAAACTTCACGGCACACACGATGGCCCCGCCCTCGGTCAGTCGATTCGCCAGGGATTCGATCACTCGTCGGCGCAGGTCGGCATCTGGGAAGGACAGCGTGTAGTGGAGAAAGGCCAGATCCCAGGGGCCTTGGCCCGCCAGATCCGCAAGATCCCCTTGCCATGTCTCCAGCGCGAGCCCCCTGGACGCCGCGAACCGGGACACCCGATCGAGAGGGGCCTGGCATCGATCCACCGCCGTATAACGCACAGGAGCCGCGCCCGCGCAGGCGTTCATCAGGGTGATCGCCCCCGCATCCGCGGTGCCCGCCAGCAGCACATGGCCTCCGGCGGCGAGGCGGCCCCCGAGGATCGGCCCCAGGGCGTCGGCCTCCGTATAGAGTCCCCGGTGGACTCCCACGGCCTTCAGAACGCTCCAAAGCCCGTGATACCGGTCTGGGCAGCTGCAGAGGCGCTCCCCGACATGCAGCCCCTCCAACGCATCCCGAAGCAACTGGTGGGGCTCGGGCACGGGAAATTCGAAGGACATGTTCACCGGCGGACTCCGGAGGCAGAGGCACTCGAGGGCTTCAGGAGCTTGAGTGCGAACTGGAACCGGGCCCCCAGGGCATAGGACCGGACCTCGGCTCCCATGGGCGCAGCGCCGTAGGTGGCCCCGATGCCGTTGCGGATCCGCACCGCCAGTGCGAAGAGCCCCAGGTTCGGACGAGGGGAGACCATCGCCCCCAGGCTGAGCTGGTCGCCTCCCAGCCCAAGGGTGCTGCAGGAGCGACCGCCACTGAGGACACCGGAACCCGCCATCGCCCGTGCGAAGTTGGCAGAGGTTCGGAATTTGGCATTCCACTTGTACTCGGCGCTGACCTGAAACGTCGTGTTCCGGTAGTCCCGGAATTTCCCGGTGAGCTCAACGACATCCCGCTCCGAATAGGTCAGGCGGGCTAGGTCCGCCCCCAGCCGCAAACGAGAACCGGTCCAGGCCCCGGTGAGCCGCCAGGCCTGATCCCTGGATTCCGTCGTCTCTGGGCGGTTTTGGATAGAGGTCGTCGCGGGAGTGGCGCCGAAGCTGAGGGGCAGCCAGTTGCGGTGGATCTCCGTCGCAAGGGCCCCGTACCAGGCCTCCCGGGACCAGCTGATGGCAGCCGCCGACAGCCGCGGATCCCGCCCAAGATTGCCCGTGGTGTCCCAGGATTGGGAGACCGCAGCCTTGAATCCACCCACCACGGGGCTGTACCACGTGACCATGTCATCCCGGCGGTTGTGGAAGGAAGTGCCACCGACGCCCTTCCACCCAGGACCGGAGAGCACCTTGGCGGTGGAAACGATGTTGCTCGAACTCACCCCGAGCATGCGGACCTGATCTCCGAACTCCTTGTAGGCGGTGTCCATCTTGCCCACGGCAATTCGACCGAAGCGGGGGGACTCGCAGTAGAAATAGGCATCCCGAGTCTCGAGGGGATCCGTCGCGTTGATGTTCAGGTCCACCACGACCTGGTATTCGTACCCCAAGGTGACGGGTCCTGTGTTCCAACCGCCACGGAGGCCCACGTAGGAGTTGGACCACGCATAGGCGGCGGTGTCGTCCTTGGCCTTCGCGTCCTTCCCAAGCGCCTCTGTATCATTCCGAAGGGTGCTCATGGTTCCGACGACGGAGCCCTTGAGGGTCGGCGCCGCGAAATGCTGAATAAGCCGCTCGGGATAGACCAGCCCGAAGACTTCCAGGGGAGCAGGTGGTCCATCGGCGGGGGACGCCGCGCCAAGGCTCAGCGTGAAGAGCCACAGACAACTGGGTAGAAGGTGGATACGACCATCAGGACAATGGGTCAATGCGTCATCTCCGTGGGGTTGGGAGCAAGGAGTGATCAGTATCCCATTTCCAGGGCATTCCTTGCGGCGGACGCGACCGATTCGGCTCGAGCGTCCACAGCACAAATCGGTGTGGCAGCAGACGCGTTTCACCCAATAGATCCCCTGGATCAAGGCATGCTAGGAGCGCCGCCCACGGAGAACAAATTCATGTCGCAACCGATGTCGTTCACATTCAGGGTTTTTGAAGGTCCGAACCTCCATGCCCCCTATCCCGCCGTCCTGGCGGAGTTTTCAGCGCCTGAGGGGGGACCTTTGCCAGGGATTCAACTCCAACGGCATCTGACCGCCATTCTCACTGCGGACTTGGCCTTTCTTGGACCGCTTCCGGAGCACGACCAGACCTTCGCCCAGCTCGCGGCCCTCCTGACGCTGCGGGCCTGTGATGTTCAAGGCGCCTGGGGCTTCCGCCACGAGGTGCAGCAGATCGACGGCCAACCCTGTCGAATCACCGTGGAGCAGATCTCCCCCCAGGCCACCATCGCCGCACTCAAAGTCGGCCTCAACCTAGCCGTCCACCTGCGTCAGCGGTGCCTCGGCGTCGTTGAGGATGCGGGTCCCTGCCTGGCGCGAGTCCGAGCCGCCCTGGGGCAATACCGGTTCCTGCATTCCGATCCCACGACCCTCGCCCAGCTCCGTGCGGCCCGCCGACGCGGAATTCCCGTCCATGCCCTCGCCTCCGAACCCCGCTTCTGGCTCTTCGGGCAGGGAAGCGCCGGGCACATGGTGGCCTGTTCCTCCGACGATCGAGACAGCTATACCGGCTCACAGCTCTCACGGGAGAAACACCTCACCGCTCAGATCGTACGGCGCCTCGGATTTCCGGCCCCCGAACACGGCGTTGCAAAAGATGCTTCCGGCGCCCTCGCCCTGGCCCGCCGCCTCGGCTTTCCGGTGGTGGTCAAGCCCCTGAACGGGGATATGGGCCACGGCGTGACGGCCGACATCACCTCCGAACAGGAGGTGCTCGCAGCCTTCCAGCACGCCGTCACCAGCCACCCCGGCCCCGTGCTGGTGGAACGTCACGTGCCTGGGGACGTCCACCGCCTGGTGGCCCTGAATGGCTGCTTCGCCTGGGCCAACCGACGCCGGTCCGCCCAGGTCATTGGGGATGGAACCCAGACCGTGGAATCGCTCCTCGCAGCGGAGAATCAGCAGCGCGGACTCCTCTCTCCAGAAGCCTTCGGATTCCTGCGCGCCGATGCCCAGATGCTGGCGCTGCTCGCCAAGCAGGATCTGACGCTCCAATCCAGACCCGAGGCAGGGAGACGAGTCCGGCTTGGCACCACCTCCAACCGCGGTGGCGGTGGCACCAACGAGCGGATCCCAACGGGCGTGCATCCGGACAATCAGGACCTCGTGGCGTCCCTCTCCCGGGCCTTCCGTTTGAACACCCTCGGCATCGACTTCATCACGCAGGACATCACCCGCTCCTGGCGGGAGGGCAACTGCGCCGTCATCGAAGTGAACGCCTCCCCTGGGATGGGTCGCGATGATCGGGCCGAAGCCCTGCTGGATGCCCGGTTCCCGGATGGTTCCAAAGGACGCATTCCCACGCTCCTGCTGATCGATGCCCCCGCCACCACTACGGACGCCCTCGCATCCGCCCTGGCGGACGAAGGCACCCGTGCCGGAGTGGCGGACGACACCCGCACGCTGCTGGGGGGCCATCCCCGCTTCACGGAAGCAACGAGCCTGGCTGCCCGAGTGCACGGGCTGCTGCTGGATCCCGGCTGCGAGGCGTTGGTGGTGTCGACCACCACATCAGACCTGATGGCGCATGGCCTCCCCCTCGACCGGTTCGACCTGATGGTCACCTGGTCCCCCGCGGAGCCTACCTCCGGAGTGCAGAAGATGATGGAACACGCGGCGGGCCAGATGGTGTGGATGGAAGGTCCGATTCAGGCAGGCCCCATCCTCGACGCCCTCCGGAATGCCCGATGTGCCGAAAGCTGACCACCCACGGAGTGAAAGCCATTCAGGGCTTATCCGTGCGTCTCGGGAACAGTCGCCCCTCCGAGACACGCGGGCGGAACGGCATGTTTGGACCTACTTGACGCCGAGCCTCGCCTTGAGCCCCGCAGGCAGCGCGTCCCTATGGAGCGTGATGTAGAAGGTCTTGGTGAGCATGTAGGCGCGGCTCATGTAGAAGAAGCCCTTGTGCGCGCCGGTGGGGCCCCAGCTGTTCTTGATCTTGTAGTAGCGCCCGCCCTTGGCGTCCGTGGCGGTGCCGACGCAGTGCATGCTGTGGTCGTCGGTGGTCTGCCAGTTCTGGTAGAGCCGGGTGCGCAGGCCGGCGTCCACGGCGAGTTCCTTTTCGTCGGATCCGGGGGCATCAGGCTTCGCCTCGGGATCCAACAGCAGGGCATAACCGTTCTTCATGGACATGCCGGACTCGGTGACATCCGAGGCGATGGCGAAGCTGAATCCCTGGTCGACCGCATGCTCCATCAGCGCCTCGAAGTCCGTCAGCGGCACGTTCAGGTAGTGGTCGTCCTGCATCCAGTTGTCCGCCGTCTCGAGCCGGAAGGGCTTGTCGTCCGGGTAGCAGCCGAGGCTGGCCACGGTAACGTAATCCGCCGGGTTCACCTTGAGCACATCCTTTGCAAAGGCTGTGGGAGTAATGGCCTTGCCCTGATGGGTAAAGGTCGCCACGGGCCTCCCAAGGTAGGCATCCAGGATGCCCTCCAGTCCCTGGATCCACACCGGACTCAAGGGCGCATTCTTGATCAGGCCATCGAGGTAGCCCTTCATCCCGGCCGCCATGGCCCGGTGATCGTGGGTCTTCTCGCCCTCCCGCAGGCCGGAATAGACAGATTCCGGCACCACACCGACCTGTCCGAGAATCGTGAAGTAATCCGGGTTGTGGCAGCCCTCGCCCCAGCCGCCATCCCCGCGCAGGGCCAGGAAGTGCCGGGCGCGGATGGGATACATCGCCCGCACGATCCACATCTCCGAAAGGTCGAACTCCCCCTTGCCCGTGCGCATCAGTTCCGATTCAAGGAACGAGGTCGTCGCGAACGCCCAGCAGGTGCCGGTTCGGGACTGTGCCTTCACCGGCGTGTGGGGCAGCACCTTGACGTCCGTGAAGGTGCGGACAGACACGGCGGCAGCGGGGGTAGGCACCTGGGCCTGCGCGGCAGGGCTCCCACCTGCGAGCAAGCCAAGGAGAAGGGCAGCGCGGAGCGGCGAGGAGCGGCGCATGAGGAACTCCAGAAGTCTCGTAATGCGAGGCATGGGCTCCATTCTTGAATATTTCAGGATGGCTGTCGAGGTGGAAGGCGCCTGAGCTGAATCGGGACATGCCCTCCCGCCCAAAGGCCGCGAGGCATGGAGCGCTCGCGGCCTTTGCAGATGCCCCATTGGTCTATTTCACGAACTGCATGTCGCCATTCGGCCCCAGAACGAACTTCTCGCCCCTGCTGTTCTCCTGGACCACACGGCCCTGGGCGTCCACACCGGCAATGCTGACCTTGGCCTCGCCCTTGATGCCGTCGAACTTGATGAACATGCCCGTCCGAGCGGGAGGTGCGGCCATCTTCCCCTTCACGTCCTGGATCTTCATGAACCCCAGGGAATCCGCCGTGTGGAACTTCAGGTTGCCGGTGGCAGGCTCCACCGTGAAGAACTCCCCCTTGGAGGTGCGGAAGACGGGCTGGCCACTGAGCATGCCCACGTTGGCGAGGTCGCCCTTGTGTTTGTGGAAATTGGCCGCGAACTTCAGGTAGAGGTGGGTCGATTCAGCCTTCTGGGCACCGCCGGGCTTGTTGATGATGATGCCCTTGGCAGTCGCCCCCTGGGCCATCAGCATCCCGGGGATGAACAGCACCAACGCGACGCGCTGCCTTTGAATCAGGATGTGTTTCATGGTTCCTCCGTAACCTCGGCGAGGCCGAGCGGGGAAAGGGCCACCAGGGTGCCCCGGCAGTCCGGGGCACCACAGCGGCAGGGAAGAAGGGCCCGGCAGAGGTCGGCGGAGGCCTGCTCGCCGGACATGGACTGAAGCTTGTAATCGAAGGTGAGCTCGGCACCTTCCGGAATCGGCTCCATGGCGTAAAGGTAGGGCACGCCATCGAAGATGTAGACCTCGCAGTTGGGTGCGCAGCAGTGGTTCACGAAACGGGCATCCGTGCCGCCCACAGCACCGTCGATGGCGGTGTCCTCGTCCAGGTTCAAGACATAGGTCAGCGTCCGGGTACCGGCCTCCACTTGGGCCGGGAGATCCGCCTTGCGCACCCGCTCGCCCCCGTAGGCCGTCACCCGTGTGCCTTTGGGAATGGGCCGGTGGGCGAAGACGCCCATGCCATGGATGGTGGAGGGCCGGACTCGGATGAAGTCCCTGTCCTCTGGTGGTACATGCGTCATGGGACGCCCCCGGGGGTGATGGTCCTTGGATGCCTCGCAACCCGGCTTGTGTCTGTCGCGGCGAATCGGGGCTGCCACACTGGCCTCGGAGCACCCCCAGGTGCAGCCTGACCGCCTTTCTACTTTCGGGTCTCACCCTCGCGGCCCAGGATCCCCACGCCGAGCTTGGTCGGGCAGCGGAGGCCCTGCGGGCCAAACTGGTGGCCTGTCGCCGGGCCATGCATGCCGCGCCCGAAGGCGAAGAAGGTGACGCACCGCTGAGGATCAAAGAGGGCGCCCTGACACCGAAACCCAAGGCCATCTTCGCCTTCCATGTCGCCCCGGAACTGGAAGCCGGGACCATCGGCTACACCGCCGGCGGCGCCATGGCGGGCAAGCACGATCTGGAGATCCATATCCAGGGCCGGGCGGCCCACGGGGCGCAACCTCAGAATGGTGTCGATGCCATCGTCATCGCCGCCCATACGGCCCGAGCGCCCATTCCTCAACCGAGCGGCTTCGGGCGACCAAACTGCCGATGTCATCCGTTGAAGGCAGCGCCAGACACCGGTGCCTCAGTCGTACCAGACCTTCCCGACAAAATCCGGACGGAACTCCGCGTGGCCGTGACGCAGGACGCCCGCGGACCAGCTGGTGTCAAACAGCGGCGTCAGGCGCTCCGTGAAGAGGGTCAGGGTGGTGCCCTTGGCCACGTCCTCGTCGAAGAGCACCGTTGGTTTGGTGCGGTAGGGCTCCAGCCAGGCAAAGTCCGAAGGCCCCATCACCGGCTCCGTGTCCTTGCGCTTGAAGAGGCTCAGGCGCACAAAGTAGAGGGGCGCATCGATGAGCGAAGCCAGCACGAGCCCCGCCAGGATGGCGCCATGGGCGGCGCCGAGCAGGAGTTCCGGCTGGACTTCCTTCACGATGTCCTTGGCCAGGGCCACCACCTTGGCGGGCTCGGAGGCGCGCCAGGTATAGCGGTCCCGGGTGCTCGTGTAGACGTAGCCGCCCACCTCCGGCGGGATGTCCGTGGCCAGGACCTCCAGCTTCGCGATGGCGCTCGGATCCAGGCGGAAGACCGCCACGGAGGCGGCAATCGCATCCAGGAAGAACCGCTGGGCCAGGGTGCGCAAAGCCTCGCCATGGTCGATGCGATGGCGGTTGCGGTCGTTGACCTCGAAGTAGTGCGTGGGATGGAGCGGCAGGCCCTGTTCCACGCAGACCTTGTAGTTGAGCGCCACGTTCACCAGGGCAGGTGTGTAGAGGAACAGCTCCAGGGCCTGTTTCCAGTATTCCGGCGGCATGTCCCCGGGCCTGGCCAGGGCGTGCTCTGCACCCTGCAGGATGTAGCGAAAGCGCCGCCGAATCAGCGCCACCGCCTCCAGGTAGGCGTATTCAAAGGCCATGGCCTCCGGCGGTTCCTCCCAGTTGGCGTAGACGAGCCGGTGCAGCACGGTTAAGCCCTAGTCACAGCCGCAACCGCCCTGGAAATCCGGCTTCCGGGCCGCCAGGATCATGCCGATGCCCTCCCGGGCGATGAGGACCGCCAAGACCAAACCTGCCACTGCGTCCGCCCACCAGAGTTCCGGAGCCACGTAGAACACGGCGCTTCCCGCCAGGAGCACCGAGCTGAGCTGGATGCAGGCCAAGCTGCAGGCGGCATCGGCCTTCAGGGCGGCGCTGTCCAGGGCCCGGGCCACCCGCCGCTTCGCGCGCCAGAGGTAGACCATGAAAGAGAGGCTCAACAGGCTGATGACCAGGCCTGGAAGGGTGCTGTGGGGGTGTTCATGACGCAGCAATTGAATAACCGATCCAGTGACCACGGAGAGGGCCAGCACCAGGAAGAGGCCCCCGATGGCGAGGGTGGCCTTGCGCTCTCGCGGGGCCGGAGCGCACCAGAGATCGCGCAGCCGCCAGAAGACCACCAGGGCCGAAGCCACCTCCACGAAGCTGTCGAGGCCAAAGCCCCAGAGGGACACCGAGCCGTCCGCCACCCCGAACCCGATGGAGACGCCGCCCTCCACCAGGTTATAGAGCACCGTCAGCCATGCGAGGCCAAGGGCCTTCTTCAGCCAGTCCTCCCGGGTGGGAAGCGGGGGACCACAGGAGCAGGAGCAGGAACCGCAACTCATGCCCTTAGGATGCCAGGGCTTGGACTATTTCACCGTCACGCTCACCGCATCCACCGCGAAGCTCGTCTGCAGGTTTGCATCCTCCTTGGCCACGAAAGCCACCTGGATGGTCTGTCCCTTGTAGGCCGTCAGATCGAAGGTGCGCGGCTGGTAGCCTGCGGCGGCGTTCACATTGCTGTATGTGGCCAGGGTCTTGAGGACGGCGCCGGCGCTGTTTCGGATCTGCACCGCCAGGGTGTCGTAGACCACCTTCTCTGTTTCAGCGGTGTCGATGTGCAACTGCAGGCTGAGGGTTGCGCTGGTGACGGTGGGCGGAATCACCACGGACTGGCTCAGGGTCTGGCTGACGGAGCTGCCCTTGGCGCCGAAGCGCGCGCAACGCGTCCCCTCGAAGGCAGGCTGGGGCCGCGTGGCCGTGCTCCAGTTCCCGATGACAGTGGTGGTGCCGGTCCACGGCGTCGTACCAACCTCGAAGCCTCCGTTCACGAGCTTCTCGGAAGATTCCGTCCCCACCACGATCGTCGCCTCCTGACTGGTGAGGCTGGCCCCGGCAGCGTCCTTCACCGTCGCCTTGAACCGGGCGCTGGCATCAGACGCCTGCATCACGAAGCTGTAGGTGGCCACGGTCGCCCCGCTCACGGCGGCGTCGTTGCGATACCACTGGTAGGTGTAGGGCGACTTGCCGCCGGTGGCCGCCACGGTGAACGTGGCTGTGCCCCCCGCCACCAGCTTCTGGTTCTGGGGCTGGGTAAGGATCGCCAAGGGCGTCGTCGTGGCGCTGCCCTTCACGGGCCAGCTCCAAGCGTTGTACGTGGTGGCACTGACCGCTGCGGGCTTGTCGGTGGTATTGGCCCAGGTCAGCACAAAATCCCGCACCAGATCCACCACCTTGGCCATCTTCGGGAAGTCGCACTTGTCCACGGTGTCCGTGGTCCGGTGCAAATCAGCTGTCGAACCGGTGTTGAAGAAGATCGAGGGAATGCCCCGCTTCGCGAAGCTGTAGTGGTCCGACTGCTGCCAGTACTGATCAATGCCCTTGTTCAGGTCCAGATCCTTGCCCACCGCCAGCTCCCGCGCCTTCGTCACCAGGGTCGTCACCTGCCCAGAGACCGCGGCGGGTGTGAGGTACAGCGTGCGGGCGCCGTTGCGGCTGATCATGTCGAGGTTGACCTCCGCCACGATGCTGGCGAGGGGCACGGGGGGATTCGCGGCGAAGGCGGCGCTGCCCAAGAGGCCCTTTTCCTCCCCGCTCATGGCCACGAAGAGCAGGCTGCGCTTGGGCTGGCTGCCCACCACCAGCCGGGCCAGTTCCACGAGCCCCGCCGTGCCCGAGGCGTTGTCATCCGCACCGGGGTAGTAGGTCGTTCCAGAACCGCCGATGTGGTCGTAGTGGGCCGTGATGAGGATGTACTGGTCCTTTAGGGTGGGATCCGTCCCTCGGACAACCCCCACGAGGTTGGCCGCCTGAGACGCCAGGCTGGAGGTCGCTCGTTCCTCCGTCATCGCCACCCGGCCCATGGCGTGCGTGCGGCCCCCCCTTTCCGCATGCAGAACTCGCAAGTCCCGATCCAGCAGGCGCCCGCCTTCGGGGTGGATCCGCACCAGGGGAAGACTCGCGCCGGGTGAAGCCAGACGATAGGGCGTCACACGGTTCCAGTGCTCCGCCCCCGGGTCTCCATCGTGCCGCGCTTCCAGCAGGATCACCCCGAGGGCGCCGGCGCTCGCCGCGGCTTGGAGCTTCGCATCCAGGGACGCTTCGGACCGATAGGCCTCCGCGACCTCCCATCCCGGATGCCCTTCCAGCACCACCGCCCAGCGACCCCGCAAGTCCGCCCCGCGGAAGTCCGACGGCAGGCCGTAGCCCAGGTCCACGGCCGCACCGGGCGCCATCGGACCTTCGGCACGGAAGTGCACGCCCGCATCGAGGGTCGTCGCGCCCAGCTGCAACTGGGCTGGGGCAGCGGCAAAACCGCTGTAGTTCCAGAGGTAGTGATAGGGCGTCTCCCCGCCCATGCCGCTGCCCGTCACAGTTCCCAACCCGATGGCCTGGAACTGCCCCGCCAACCACGTCGCGGCCTTCACGCACCCCGGCTGGCCCGTCTCACGCCCCAGGAGTTCCCGGCTACTCAGGTAGGTCACCGCGTCTTTCAGGCGGGTGGCGTCCTGAGCGCAGAGCACAAGGCAAACAAGCGGAAGCAGGGCGAGGCGATGGCAGCGCATGGCGATCTCCGGGGCGAAGCCTTCACCCTCCCGGAACCGTGGCCTTCCAGCGAGATCCGGTTCCACAATGCCCCCTGGGCCAGTGGCGCTCTCGTCATGAAACCCTTTATCCATGTGGATCGGGCCCAGCGTGATGCCGCTCACAGCATGGAGGGGTCGCCGCACCACCCCTCTCATTTCAGATCCAGTTTTGCCCGACTGCAGGTGCCGCTCGCGTCAGGTGAGCATCTCGCATGTCCCGTGGTCGACGCTTTCCTCGGCGCTGTGGCCGTGGCACTCGTGGGGCACCGTGGCGTGATCCACACACGGCGTTGCCTGAATGCGTCTTCAGATCTTTTGCAGCCTGAGCATCATTTTCACCGCCATGCAGGCGGCGCCGAAGCCGTTGTCGATGTTGACCACGGCGATGCCGGGGGCGCAGCTGGCGAGCATGCTGTGGAGGGCCACCGTGCCGCCGGCGCTGATGCCGGCGCCGACGCTGGTGGGTACGGCGATGACGGGGCTGCTCACCAAACCGGCGACGACGGAGGGCAGCGCACCTTCCATACCGGCGGCGACGATGAGCACGGGGCAGGCTTCCAGTTCAGGCAGTACCTTCTGGAGGCGGTGCAGGCCCGCGATGCCGACGTCGTAGAAGGCGCGGCAGGGGTAGCCGAGGGCCCGCAGCACGCCCTCCGCCTCGCGGATCACGGGGATGTCACCAGTGCCGCCGGTGAGGAGGCCGATGGGTGGCAAATCCAGCTCTGGCCGAGGCGCCCGCACGGCGGTGCGACCCACGGCATCGACCGCGGCGAGGTCGGCCACCGCCGCCATCTGAGCCTCGTTCAGTCGCGTGGCGATGCGCAGGCCCTCGCCCTCCTGGAAGAGGCGCACGAGCTGCTCCACGGTCTTGCCCGGCGCGAAGACGACCTCCGGAATGCCGGTGCGGCGCTCGCGGTCATGGTCCCAGCGGATGTCGGTCATGGAGACTCCTACTCCAGCGCGAAGCTGAGGCTGCCGCTCTGGAGGCCGGTGAGGTCGAGGGCCACGAAGGTGAAGCCCACCTGCTTGGCCAGGGCTTCGAGTTCGCTGCGGTAGGGCTCCTCGAGCACCTTGGGCATGACGGAACGGGCCAGCTCCACGCGCACCACGGGGCCGTGATAGCGGGCGCGGCCGGGCCAGAGGCCGTTGTCGCGAAGGTAGGTCTCCACCGCATCCACCATGCGCAGGCGCTCCGGCGTGACTTCGGTGCCCACGGGGAAGCGGCTCGCGAGACAAGGCGTGGCGGGCTTCTCGGCGATGGGCAGCGCCCACAGCCGCGCCAGGGTTCGGACGCCCTCCTTGTCCAGCCCCGCCTCCAGCAGGGGTGCGAAGACCCCGTGCTCGGAAGCGGCGTTCATGCCGGGGCGGTAGTCGCTCAGGTCTTCCACCTGGGCGCCATTGAGGATCCAGGCCTCGGGAAAGCGGGTGCGGGCGAGCTTCCCGGCGGCGTCATAGAGCGCCGTCTTGCAGTGGTAGCAACGGTCGCCGGAATTGGCGCGGTAGGCCTCCACATCGGTCTCGTTGGCGTCGATCTCCTCCAGGGAGGCGCCGAGCAGCTTTGCCATGGCGTGGGCGTCCCGCTTTTCGTATTCCGCCAGGGACGGGCCCACCGCCAGGAGCGCTGTGGTGGGCAGCCCGGCCCGAAGGCAAGCCGCGAGAACCACGGCAGAATCCAGACCGCCGGAGAAACAGACAAAGGCATGGCGTCCGCGGCCTTCCGCCACCAGCACATCCAGGAGCCTCGATTCAAGGAGCTTGGGATCCATCTCGCCTCTTCCATTCCCGCCATGGGGACATCCAGTGTGGCACCATCGAAACCACCTCCGGAGCCGCCATGCGTCACGCCTTCCTCCCCGCCTCGATCCTCGTCCTCAGCCTCGCCTGTGGCTCTTCGAAGCTGACGCGAAAAGAGGCCGAAAAGGACATCGCCCAGGACTACCCGGTGGTGGTTACCCAGGAGATTCCAAGTAAGGACAGCGCCATCAAGGGGAGTCCGGGCCACGCCAAGCTGGTGGCTCTGCAGGAGGCGCTGAAGCGGGCACCCTTCACCGTGAGCCGCACGCCCGACGGGGACAAGGAGACCTTCACCTTCACCCCAAACCCGGGCGCCCCCGCCACCATCCAGCCCATGGGGAACGGTTACCTGCTGCCCGTTGCCCATGCGGAATTCGTGCGCAGCACCCGCCTCGAGCCTGCTCGGGACGGCGGAAAGGTCACTTACCAGATCCGCCTCACCAAGCCGACGGAATTCTTCCCCATCTTCCAGATCCAGCACCCCAAGGCCCAGGTGGGCCAGACCCAGGACCGCATCGCGACCTACGTCAAGGAAGGCGGGAAGTGGATCCTGAATGGGACGAATGAGCGGTACAAGAAGGTCGGGAAGTAACCTGGACCGCCAGTTCGCGCCATAGCCCATCCCATCGCACACCCGCAGGTGGCCGACGCATTCGGCGTCCGTCACCTGATTGCTCAAGATTCGTTAAAAAACCATGTCCTGGCCCTCGCTTCGTCCCAGCACCCAAGCTTCCGCCATTCTGGTGGTCGGTACCGCCGTCTTTGCGGACACGCTGATCTACTTCCTGCTGGTGCCGCTGCTCCCGACCTACGCCGCCCGTTTCGCCCTGGGGCCGATGGGCGTGGGACTGCTGGTGTGGAGCTACTCCGCGGCATTGCTGGGGAGCACGCTGCCCCTGGGGCCGATCCTGGAACGCCGGGGACGGCGCACGCCCATGCTCTGGGGACTGCTGCTGATGGCGGCCACGACCCTGATCTTCGCCTTTGGCAACAGCTTCCCACTGATGGTGGGCGCCCGCATCCTCCAGGGCGTGGCGGGCACCATCACCTGGGTGACGGGGATGGCGCTGCTGGCGGACGTGACGCCCCCAGAGCACCGGGGCCGGGCCATGGGCACGGTGTTCGCCTTCGCCAACTTCGGTCTGGTGGCGGGTCCGCCCCTGTCGGGCTGGCTCTGTGACACATTCGGCCCCCGCTCGCCCTACGTCGTGGCGGCCGGGCTCGTGCTGTTGGATGCGGTGGCCCGGGCTGCCCTGCTGAAGGACCCGCCCCGCAAACCCGGCACCCCGCTCGGCATCCTCGAGATGCTGAAGGATCCCTCCATCCGCGTGCTCGCGGGGGCCATGGCCCTGGGCGCGGCCCTCACCACGGTGCTCGAGACGGTCCTGCCGGTGCACTTCGGCAACACCCTGGGCTTCAAAGCCAGCTTCATCGGCCTGCTGTTCGGCCTGCTCGCTGGGGGCCACATGGCCACCTCGCCCCTCATGGGTGCCCTGTCGGATCGCGTGGGACGGCGACGGGTGATGACCACCGGCTTCCTCGTCGCCACCCTGCTGGTACCGATCACGGGCCTGCTGCGCGGGCCCCTGCCCTTCGCGGTCCTCATGGCGGTCCTCGGCATCGTCGTCAGCCTCTGCGTCAGCCCGGTCCCGCCCGCCATGGCCGCCGCCGTGGACGCCCGGGGCAGCTCCAGCTACGCCGTGGTCTTCGCCCTCCTCAACAGCGCCTACGGTGTGGGCATGTTGCTGGGCCCCCTGGTGGGCACCGCCGCCCAGGCCGCCTTCGGTCTGCCGGTGACGCTCGGAGTGCTGGGACTGGCCTTCCTAGCCTTTGTGCCTCGCCTGAAGGCGATCAAGACCTGAAGTCCCGACAAACCCATCAGCGTTTCACGACCCGGAAGATCCAGCGTTCGGCCTCCAGGTGCCATGGCTCACCGTTGAGACCCCCCCAGGCCTCATCCACGCTGAAGCCAGCCTCCTGAAGGAAGGCCATGACCTCCTCGATGCCTGGAATCCAGATGTCGTGCTGGAACCGCTCGCCATCCAGGATTCGGTCGGTGAGGACTCGGCGTCGGCCCGCCTTCCAGCGTACGCGCTCCTTGTAGCCTTCCACCTCGTACCACCGGTCCGCCACATGGTCGACCGCCCGCTCCAGGAAGACCCGCCCGCAGAGGTCCAGGAGAAGTACCCCGCCGGGACGCAGTACCCGATAGAACTGCAGCAGTTGCGCCAGATTCTCCTCGTCCGTCGCGAAGTAGCCCCAGGAGGTGAAGGCGCAGAAGACGCCATCGGCACAGGCATCCCGAAAGGGCAGGTTCCGCAGGTCCATGCGCACCACCGCCCCGCCCTGCTCCTGGAAGTGCCTCGCAAGGTTCAAGGCACTGAGGTCTCCACCGGCGACACGGTATCCCCGCGACACCAGGTAGGGACGCAACCGTCCCCAGCCACAGGGAAGGTCGAGCACCCGACTGCCTCGGGGCAGGCCCAAGTAGGCTGCGAGGGCGGGGCCTTCCTCCGCGGCTTCCGCCTCCTTGTTGCGGTAGATCTCGAAGTAGCGAGGGTCGTCGAAGTCGCGCTGGAACCAGGTCATAGGAGGGCCGTTCATGCTGTGTCCATCCTAGTCGGAAGGCATTCCGTGCCGCGGTAGATCCACCCTAAATCTTGTTACGGGAGTTCCGGACAGCCCAAGAAGACCTACACTTGGTGCCCGCCCCACCTTGAAACGCCTAGGCCTCTTTCATTTCAGACACTTCACTGCTTCTGGAGGATTCATGTTGCGCCGTTATCCCAACCTCCGCAGTGAATCCGCTGGGCGGTCGCTCCGTGTCGCCGCTGCCCTGCTGGCGCCGCTCCTGGCCCTCTCCGCCGGTCAGCTTGATCCTCGCCTCAAGCTGCTGAAGCAGCAGTGGCTCAAGAACGCCCCCCAGGTCTTGGCCCGCATCGTGGCGGGGGAGACCGTCGTGGCTCCCGCGAGCGCCCTCTCCGTCCGTAACGACATGCCGCGAGTGCAGGCCACCATCTCCCTTGCTTCCACGAAGGTGCTGGAGGACCTGCACGTGCCCTTCACCCGCGTCACGCCGACCGTGGTCACGGCAGACCTGCCGCTCTCCGCCCTGGAAGCCCTTGAGCGGGCTCCCTCCGTCCACCGCGTCGAGTGCAGCTACCAGATGGAGACGCACAACGACAAGAACATGACCAAGCTCCACGTCTCCGTGCCCCATCAGGCGGGCTACACCGGCTCCGCGGTGCTCGTAGGCGTCATCGACACGGGCCTCGATGTGGCCCACCCGGCTTTCAGGGTCGGCGGAACCGCCACCGGCGCCAGCCGTGTCCAATACCTCTGGGACCAGACCATCAGCCATACGCCATTCACTGTCGGAAGCTTTTCCTCCACCAAGGGACGCCGCTGGACGGCGGCCGAGATCACCGGCGGCACCTGCACCGAGGTGGACGAAGGCGGTCACGGCACCCACGTCACGGGCTCCGTGGCGGGCTATGACGCGTCCTTCACCAACAACATGGGCGCGGCGAAGAACGCCAACATCCTCTTCGTGAAGACCACGTTCAATTCCAGCGACATCCTCAATGGCATCGTCTGGCTGAACGAACAGGCCAAGGCGCTGGGCAAGCCCATCGTCGTGAACCTGAGCCTGGGCTCCAGCTACGGCCCCCACGACGGCACGGACGCCAACACCAAGGCCGTCGACGACCTGGTGGCGGCATCCAACGGCAACCTCATCGTCGTACGCTCCGCCGGCAACTATGCCAATGACGGTGTGCACGGCAGCGCCACACTGACTCCTGCGGGCATCAGTCTGCCGGTGATTGTGGAGACGTACACCCAATCCTCCAGCCGCGCCGATGCCATGCGCTTCATGTTCTATTACGACGCCACCGCCAAGGTGAGCATTCGCGTCAAGGACACCGCGGGAAACGCCTCGGCCTGGATGACCCCTTCCACCAGCGCATACCAGGGTTATCTCCAGGACGGAGCCGGTTACTACCTCGACATCGCCAGCGCAGCAGAAGCCAACAACCCCGCCATCAAGTCCGCCTTCGTCTACCTGGGTGAGCTGGAAAGCAACAACGATGGCCACCACGTCATTCCCGGTACCTACACCCTGGAATTCAAGACGGAAGCCGGTAGCACCCGCCTCGACGGCTGGCTCTACAGCAATGCCAACGGCGAGGTGCCGTCCTATTTCCAGATCGCCGATGCCAACATGACCCTGGGCAACGACGCCTGTGGAAGCAATGTCATCACGGTCGCCGCCTATACCTCCCGCCGAACCTGGCCTGCTTCGGACGGAAAGAACTACTCCTATACCAACGAAACCCAGGACGCCATCGCCACCTTCAGCTCCATCGGCCCGACCCGGGACAACCGCCAGAAGCCTGATATCACGGCAGGCGGCGCCATGGTGCTCTCCGCCCGTTCCAGTGCCGCCCCCAGTCCCGGCGCGGTCTACCTGCCTTCCACCGGCACCGACTTCTACACCTACATGCAGGGCACCAGCATGTCGTCGCCCATCACCAGCGGCGCGGTCGCGCTGCTGAAGGAGCGGAATCCGTCCTGGACCCATGCGAATGTGCTGGCCTACCTGAAGGCCAACGCCCAGGGCACCACCGTGCTCACGACACCGGGAATCTGGAACAAGAACTGGGGCTGGGGCGTCGTCGATCTTCTGAACATGGACCAGAGTGTCGGTGTGACCGTTTCCCCCTCCGGCACGGTGCAGGCCACGGTCGGCGGCACGGTGTCCTTCAAGGCCACGGTGACGGGCTCGACCAATCATTCGGTGAACTGGACCGTGAGCAACAACGGCGGCACCATCGCCCCTGCCACCACTGCCGGAGACGGCATCGCCACCACCATCTACACGGCTCCCGCGACACCCGGCACCTACACCGTCACCGCCACGAGCGCGGTGGATCCCACCCGCTCCGCGTCCACCACCGTCCAAGTGATGAGCGCTCCGGTCATCACCGTGACCGTGTCCCCCGCCACCAAGACCCTGCTGACGGGCGGCACCTTCACCTTTACCGCCACCATCGCAGGCACGGCCACTCCAGGCACCGTGGCCTGGAGCACCACCGGCGGCACCATCACCAGCGCCGGGGCCTACACGGCCCCAACCACCGCTGGAACCTACACCGTCACGGCCACCGCCAACGGTGTCAGCGGCTCGGCGACGGTCGACGTCAAGACCCTGGATCTGAACGGCGATGGCGTGGTGGACACCCTGGACGTGCTCCAGCTGACCCGCCGCTGGGCCAGCACGAGCACCGATGATCTGGCCAAGGCTGACTTGAACGGGGACGGCGTGATCAACGAAGCCGACCTGGATCTCCTCCAGAACGCCCTTTGAGCCGAGGAACGACCATGAACTACCGACAGACTGCGATTTCCCTCCTCGGCTCCGCCCTCTTGCTCTTCGTCGCCTGCAGCGGCGGAGGCGGTGGCAGCACGCCTCCCCCCCCTCTGGGCCCGGTCTTCTCCACAGCCCTGACCTATGCCGACCCCACGTCCGGTAGCTTCCAGCTCAAGAAGAACACCGGCCTCAGCACGCCCACACGGCTCGTGCTGGATCTGGTGGCCGTCAATGCCGGGCAGGGCGCGGGCGTGGCCTTCCACGTCACCCTGGATACGACTCGGGCGACCTGGGCCAAGGTGCAGGACTCCGACCCTGAATACGTTCGCAACGGCACCGTGTTCACCCTCGGCACCGGCTCCACCGCCCTCAAGGGCAAGGTGAAAGGGGCCACCCTCCAAGTAGTCGTGTCCCAGAAGGGTCTGGCGGGCAGCCCCATGCTCAATGGCCCCCTCGCCACCATCGCCCTGAATCTGTCCAGCAGCGTCCTTCCCGGCCCCATCAGCCTGGATACCGTCTCCGGCAAGATGCAGGTGCTCAACTCCACCGGCGATACCCCAGCGATCACCATCAGCAAGGGCACCCTCGCCGCCCAGTAGCCCGTCGAGAAATCCAGAAAGCGGCTCCGGTTCTCCGGGGCCGCTTTTCATCTCACCGGCACCCGACAGCGCCGCGGTATGCTGCCTGTATCGTCTTGCGAGGCTTACATGCCCCTCCGCTCCTGCCTGCTCTCCCTGACCTGTGTCCTTCTCTCAGCGGGCAAGCCCGATGCCATCGAGAAGAAAGCGCTGGCGCTGCATCATCGAATCCTCACCGTGGACACCCACTGCGACACGCCCATGCGCCTGGATGGGAAGTGGAACATCGGAGAACGCCACACGCCCGGGAAGCGCGGCTCGGGTTGCCAGGACCTTCCCCGAATGAAGGAAGGCGGGCTGGCCTCGAGCTTCTTTGCCGTGTTCGTGGGGCAAGGCGCCCGCACGGTGGAGGGTCATGCCCGTGCCAAGGAGCGGGCGACCAAACAGTTCGACGCCCTGGACAAGATGTTCGAGGCCCATGCGAGGCTGTGCGAGCGTGCCCTGACGGCTGCGGACGCCCGCCTGATCTTTGCCACGGGCAAACGGGCGATCTTCCTGGGAATGGAGAACGGCTATCCCGTGGGACAGGAATTGTCCAACGTGGACTGGCTCTACCAGAGGGGTGCGCGCTACATCACCCTGGCTCACACCGCCGATAACGACATCTGCGACTCCAGCACGGATGAGAGGGATCCCGAGGACCGGGGACTCTCCAGGTTTGGCCGCCAAGTGGTGGAGCGCATGAACGCGCTGGGCATGATGGTGGATGTCAGCCACATCAGCGATCGGTCCTTCGACGACGTCCTCAAGCTGACCAAGGCGCCCGTGCTTGCCAGCCACAGCTCGTCACGCGCGGTCTGCAACCACCCGCGCAACCTGAACGACGACCAGCTGCGTGCCCTCAAGGCCAATGGCGGGGTCATCCAGCTCTGCATCCTCTCGGACTACATCAAGCCCACTCCCAAGGACAGCGCCCGCGCCAAGGCACAGAAGGCCTTGTTCGCGAAGGCGAAGGCCTTGGGCGGCTGGGAAGAGATCAAGGATCCCAAGGTGCTCGCGGCCTTGGAGCAGGAATGGGAGGACCTGGACGTGAAATATCCCCAGGACCGCGCCACCGTGAAAGACGCGGTGGACCACATCGACCACATCGTAAAGGTGATCGGCATCGAGCATGTGGGCATCGGCACCGATTTCGATGGCGGCGGCGGCCTCAAGGATTGCTCCGACGTCACCCACTTGAGCCGCATCACCATCGAGCTCGTCCGCCGCGGCTACAGCGAACAGGACATCACCAAACTCTGGGGTGGCAACATCCTGCGCGTGATGAACGCGGTGGAGCAGGCCGCTACCCGTAAAAACTGAGGCCAGACGCCCAACTTCAGATCGAGATCCGCTTCAGCTGGTCCCTGAGTTCCGTCAGACCGAAGGGTTTTGGAAGCATCGTCACATGGGCGTAGGTGGCCACCAGATCCAGCACGCGCTGATCGGCACGGCCGGTGGCCAGGAGCACCGGGAGGTTCGGCTGGAGCGCCCTCAGCCGTGGAAGGGTGCCCTCGCCTCCCAGTCCCGGCATGTTCATGTCCAGGATCACCGCATCGCAGGTGAACCCGAGCTCGAACCGCACCAGGGCTTCCTCCCCGCTTGAGACGACATCGAGCTTGCAGCCGAGCGCCCCGAGCAGCGCCTCCATGCTGGCCTGTACAAGTTCGTCGTCGTCCACAAGCAGGAGGTGAAGCGGCGCATGCCCCGGGGGTTGCTGGGGCACCGGGATTGCCGGTTCAGGCGGTATCGCCGCGGGGAAAGTCAATTCCACGCGCGTCCCGCGGCCCGGCTTGCTCCAGATCTCCATCCGCCCATGGTGGGCCTTCATCGTGCCGTAGACGATCGATAGCCCCAGCCCGGTGCCTTTGCCCACGGGCTTGGTGGTGAAAAAGGGGTCCTGCGCCTTCTCCAGAACCTCTGGGGTCATGCCGGTGCCAGAGTCCTCCACTAGGAGCTGCACCCGGTCATCTCCCAGGTTGCGGGTCTGCAGGGTCAGGACACCCCCATCCGGCATGGCGTCCACGGCATTGACGCACAAGTTCATCAGGGCATGACTCAGCGAACTTCCGTCCCCCACCACGAACTTGAGCTGGGGATCAAGCTCCATGAGCAGCCGGACCCGCTGGAGGGTCGTTCGTTCCAGCAGGAGCACTTCTTCCCGCACCAGGTGGTTGAGGTCGAGGGCTTTCTCCTCAGCCAATCGCTGGCGGGTGAAGTTCAGCAAGCCGCGCACCAGGGTGCCCCCTCGTTCGCAGGCCGTGACAATGGTGTCCAGCGTTCGGGCCAGCCGCGTACCGTCCGGCTCCTGGACCCGCATGGCGGTCGAAAGCCCCAGGATCGCCCCCAGCACGTTGTTCATGTCGTGGGCCACACCACCCGCCAAGCTGCCCAGGCTCTCCATCTTCTGGGCCCGGTTTACCTGCTGTTCCAACCGGAGGCGTTCTTCTTCGGATTTCCGGTGTTCCGTGATGTCGGTGGAGAACACGATCAGGCTGGTCACCCGCCCCTCTTCCACCACGGGGCTCAGCCGGGCCTGGTACCAGCGGAGGGCGCCATGGGCCCCAGCCCCCTGCACCCGATAGTCCATCTGGCGCCCCGTCGCCACGGCCTCGTCCAGGGCCCGCTGGGCCGTCTCTCGCGCATCCCCTTCCGGCATCCACTGCATCCAGTCCTGCCCAATTACATCTTCACGACGGATCCCTTCCACCACCCGGTTGATATAGAGGATCCGCCCCTCGCAGGAGATCTGGAGGATGCTGTCGGGGGCATGCTCCGTGACCATGAGCAGCCGTGCTTCACTGGAGCGCAAGGCCTGTTCCGCCTCGATGCGAGCAGTCATGTTCCGCACCAGGATCACGACGGTCCCCTCCTCGGCAGCGGTGAACCGCGCCTCGAAGTGCTGTCGCTCCCCCAACCGACCCGCCGGAAGGGAATACTCCAGCCATTCACACGAGCGGCCTTGTCGCAGACGGCGCAGGACCTCTCCTGCCTGGGCCCCAAGCTCGATCGGCAGGAACTCATCCAGGCGATGCCCCAGCGCCTCGGATTCCGGGAGCAACAGAGGCAGATCCTCGGGTGCATGAATGGCCTGAACGCGATCTTCGCGATCAAGAATCAGCAACAGGTCCGGGAGGGCCTTCAACACGCCTGCCAAATGGTTGTTGGTGAGGCGCAGGTCCGCCAGCATCCGTTGCCGCTCACTGATGTCGCGTCCCATCACCACCAGGCCTTTGCGACTGCCATCCGGGTGAAAGAGGGGAACCTTGATCACATCAAACGTCCGTTCGTGGCCCCATTCATCTGGAAACCACTCTTCACACCGATACGGCTCCGCCTTGCTCCAGGCCACTTCATCCGTGCTCCGGCACATCTCCAGGACACCCGCGAAACGCCCGTGATCCAGGGGAAGTGCCGCTTCGGGGCACCCGCGGAAGGCTTCATCCTTCAGGCCAAAGAGCCGCTGGCCAAAGGTATTGAGCTCCATCCATCGCCCATCGCCATTCTTGAACACCACCAGATCCTGCATTGCGTTGATCAGGGTCCGCAGTCGTTCCTCGCTGTTCTGCAGATTCTGCTCAGCGGCCTTTCGCGAGCTGATGTCCCGAGCGGTGGAGAGCAGCAATTCCTCACCCTGGATTCGCAGCATCGACGCTGAAAACAAGCAGACCAACTCACGTCCATCCCGATGACGGACCCGGGCCTCGAAATCCAGCACTTCGCCATGTTCCTTGAGAGCAAGTACGACCGCGTCTCGCTCTTCGGGGTCAATCCAGATGCTGAGGTCCCCCGGCAGAGAAGAGTGCCCGATCACTTCCGCCGATTGGAAACCCGTAAGTTCTGTGAAGCCAGGGTTGACGTCAAGGTAGACGCCATCCGACGGACGGGACAGGGCGATGGCATCCGGACTGGCATGAAAGAGCCCCACGAACTTCTGTTCAGAAACACGCAGCGCCTCGCTGGCTTCCCGCTGATCCGTAATGTCTGTCGCGAGAATGGCGAACTGCATAGGAGCCGGGCGATAGACCACCACCCGATAGGCGCGTCCCAAGGCGGCAGCCTCCTCCTCCACCACCGCGGGCTCGCCCGTGAGTGCCACACGTCCGAATACCTCAATCCACTGAGGCTCGATGCCTGGAAGCACCTCTCGGATGGTGTGGCCGATCCATCCCGCGCGAGGGATGCCGGTCATGGCTTCGAAGGCGGGATTCACCTCCAAATAGCGATAGTCAAAGGGCTTTCCATTTGTATCAATGATTATTTCATGTAGAGCAAAACCTTCTTGCAGACTGGTGAAGAGCCCATGAAAGCGGGCCTCGCTGCATGCGAGATCCGCTTCACTTCGCAGTTGCTCCGTGATATCCCGCACGAAGACAACCATCTGGCGACTTTCAGCCTGCCAAGTGACCGACACCTCGACGGGGAAAATCGCTCCGTCGCGCCGTCGATGCCGCGTTTCGAATCGGTCATAGCCTCGCTGTTGAACCACCTCAGCGTGGTGCAACGTTTCGGCAGCGGATTCGACCACCTCGATTTCATTTACCTGCATGCATAGCATGGCGTCCCGGGAGTAACCCAACATGCGGCAGGCGGCCTCATTCACTTCCAGGAAGTGAAGCTCATCGTCCAGCAGCCAGACCCCATCCTGGGCCGTCCGCAACATACTGGTGGCACGGTCCTCGGCAGCTTTACGGGCCGTTGCATCCGTAAACGTCGCCACGGCCCCTCCCCCTGGAAGTGGCGCTGCATCCACTTCCACCCAGAAGGTGTCGCCCGAATCGCGGACGACACCGATGCGCCGCGCACAGGCTTCTCGAGTGGTCCGCGCCCGCTCCAGTGGCCAACCCATAGGATCCAAGGCCTGACCGGCTTCCGAAAGGACGAAGAAGGGAAGCTCCGTCAGCTGGCTCCCGATTAGCGATTCCGATTTGAAACCCAGCAGACGCTCGGCATGGCCATTGAGATACGTCACCAGCCCCGAACCGTCCACCACAAGGAGGGCTTGGGGTAAGGCCGCAAGCAGAGCCGCAGGGTCGATAGACACGTATGAAGGGTCCGAAGGGTGAATGCGGCAGGGGCTGCCAACAGCCTACATCGACCCTGCACGGAACGCCCCTGAGTCCTGGAAGTCCCTACATTTCCATGAGATTCTGGTTCCTTAACAATTGGGGGCGCTTGGGTGCGCCCCCTTTGCGCACGAGGGCGCCATGGCCGAAGCCACCACCAAAAAGAAATACCCCGTCTTTCTCCCCCGCACCGAATTCCCCATGAAGGCGGATCTGCCTCAGAGGGAGCCCAAGCGGGTGGAACGCTGGAAGCAGGAGGACCTGTACCAGCGCATCGAAGCTCATCGCCGCGCGGAGAACGCCGCGGGACGGGGCAAGGGACGCCGCATCCTGCATGACGGCCCGCCCTATGCCAACGGAGCGATCCACATCGGCCACGCGCTGAACAAGATCCTCAAGGACATCGTGGTCAAGAGCCTATGGCTCGACGGCTTCGAGAGTCCCTACGTCCCCGGCTGGGACTGCCACGGCCTGCCCATCGAGCACGCGGTGGAGAAGGACCTCGGCCCCAAGCGCCGCGAGATGCCCAAGCGCGAGTTCCTCGCCCGCTGCCGCGCCTACGCCCAGAAGTGGGTGGACACGCAGCGCACCGGCTTCCAGCGCCTGGGCGTACTGGGTGCATGGGACCAGCCCTACGTGACCATGGAGCCCACCTACGAGGCGAGCATCGTGCGCCACCTGGGCATGCTCTTCGAGCGTGGCGCCGTGACCCGCAAGCTCAAGGTCGTGCACTGGAGCTATGGCGCCCGCACCGCCCTGGCCGAAGCCGAGGTGGAATACGCCGACAAGGTGAGTCCCGCCATCACCGTGGCCTTCCCGGTGCCGGACGAGCAGGCGGTGAAGCACAACCTTCCCACCCCCCTGGACCTGCCCATCTGGACGACGACGCCCTGGACGCTGCCAAGTAACCTCGCCATCGCCCTGCACCCGGACATGGAATACGCGGTTGTGAAGGGCGACAGCCGTCACTACATCGTGGCGGTGAGCCTCCTGGCGGACTTCCAGAAGAAGCTGGGCCAGACGCTGCACACCAAGGAGATCCGAAAGGGCTACCAGCTCCAGGACCTCCACTACCGCCACGCCTTCGTCGACCGCGTGAGCCCCGTGCTCATGGCGGACTATGTCACCGCCGACACCGGCACGGGCCTCGTGCACACCGCCCCGGACCACGGTGTGGATGACTTCCAGACCGCGAACCACCTGGGCTTACTCCAGCTTGTCGGCCCCGACGGTCGCTTCACCTCTGCCGTGAATGATGCGGACCTCGAGGGTAAGAATATCTTCGATGCCAATCCGCTCGTCCTGGACAAGCTCAAGGCACTCGGCGCCCTGCTGCACGAGGAGAAACTGGAGCACAGCTACCCCCACTGCTGGCGCACCAAGACGCCCATCTTCTTTCGCGCGACCGAGCAGTGGTTCATCACCATGGACGATGAACTCGGCGGCCATGGCGCTTCCTTGCGTGAGCTTGGCCTCGCAGGCGTCGACGGCACCACGTGGGTGCCCGCCCCCGGCCGCAACCGCATCCACGCCATGATCTCGGGCCGCCCGGACTGGTGCATCAGCCGTCAGCGCACGTGGGGCACGCCCATCACCGTGCTCCGCTGCAGCGAGTGCGGCGAGCCCCACGTCTCAAAGGCGATCTTCGAGAAGGCCGCCAGCGCCATTGAAAAGGATGGCATCGAGGCCTGGGAGGACCTGCCCCTTCAAGAGCTGCTCCCCAGCGCCGATCACGCCTGCCCCAAGTGCGGCTCCAAGGCCTGGCTGAAGGAGACGGACATTCTCGATGTGTGGATCGATTCCGGCGTCAGCGCCAGCATCGTCGCCCGCACCAGCCCCGAGCTGAAGGCAGAGGATTACGGCAGCTTCATCTACCTCGAGGGCTCCGATCAGCACCGCGGCTGGTTCCATTCCTCCCTGCTCTTCAACCTCGCCGCGACGGGCCTCAAGCCCTACGACACCGTGGTCACCCACGGCTTCGTGCTGGACGG
>CAYQAS010000014.1:0-52261 GCA_964415525.1 uncultured Solibacteraceae bacterium | reverse complement strand
CCATCCAGAACGACATCCTCAAGGAGTTCATGGTCCGCAACACCTACATCTACCCCCCCAAGCCCTCCATGAAGGTGATCGCGGACATCATCGCCTACACCTCCAAGAACATGCCGAAGTTCAACTCCATCTCCATTTCCGGCTACCACATGCAGGAAGCGGGGGCGACGGCGGACCTCGAGATGGCATACACCCTGGCGGATGGCATGGAGTACGTGCGCGCCGGGATGAAGGCGGGCATGGATGTGGATGCCTTCGCGCCGCGCCTCAGCTTCTTCTGGGCCGAGGGCATGAACTACTTCATGGAAGTCGCCAAGCTCCGCGCCGCGCGCCTGCTGTGGGCCAAGCTCCTCAAGGGCTTCGGCTGCAAGGATCCCAAGTCCATGGCCCTGCGCACCCACAGCCAGACCTCCGGCTGGTCGCTGGCGGAGCAGGATCCCTTCAACAACGTCGTGCGTACCTGCATCGAGGGCATGGCGGCGGCCCTGGGTCATACCCAGTCGCTGCACACCAATGCCCTGGACGAAGCCATCGCCCTGCCGACGGACTTCAGCGCCCGCATCGCCCGCAACACCCAGCTCTTCCTCCAGGACGAGACGAATATCTGCAAGATCGTGGATCCCTGGGGCGGCGCCTTCTACCTAGAGAGCCTCACCCATGAGCTGGCGCGCATGGGCTGGAAGCACATCCAGGAAGTGGAGCAGCTCGGCGGTATGGCCGCGGCGACGGAATCCGGCCTGCCCAAGCTCCGCATCGAGGAGGCCGCGGCCCGCCGTCAGGCCAAGATCGACAGCGGCGCCGAGACCATTGTTGGCGTGAACAAATACCGGCTGGCCAAGGAGGATCCCATCGAGATCCTGGACGTCGACAACGTCGAAGTCCGCCGTCAGCAGATCGCCCGCCTGGAAAAGCTCAAAGCCGAGCGGGACAACCACGCCGTCAAGGCCGCCCTGGAGGCTCTCTCCACGTGCGCCGAGACTGGCGAAGGCAACCTGCTCGAACTGGCGGTGGAAGCCGCCAAGGTCCGCGCGTCCCTGGGCGAGATCAGCGATGCCCTCGAAGCCCACTGGGGCCGCCACAAGGCGGAGATCAAGATGGTTAGCGGTGTCTATTCCTCCGAATACGCCAAATCCGACGAGGTCGCCGAAGTCCGCGCCATGTGCGATGCCTTCGCCAAGGTGGAGGGCCGTCGCCCCCGCATCCTGGTGGCCAAGCTGGGCCAGGACGGCCACGACCGCGGCGCCAAGGTGGTCGCCACGGCCTACGCCGACCTCGGCTTCGATGTCGACATGGGCCCGCTCTTTCAGACGCCGGACGAGGCCGCCCGCATGGGCGTTGAGAACGACGTCCACGTGGTCGCCATGTCTAGCCTCGCCGCCGGCCACAAGACCCTGCTGCCGACGCTCGTGGGCGAGCTCAAGACGCTCGGTCGCGAGGACATCATGGTGGTGGCGGGCGGCGTGATCCCTGCCCAGGACTATGAAGCCCTGCGTGCCGCCGGCGCCGCGGCCATCTTCGGCCCCGGCACCAACATCCCTCACAGCGCCAAGGTCGTGCTCACCGAGCTGGACCGTCGTCTGGGACTGGGGCTGTTCAAGTAGTGTTCGACAGTTAATGACGAAGTGAAGGGGGCCGCGAGGCCCCCTTCGTCATGGGAACCGGATGATTTGCTGCGTTTCGTACCGGAGTCGCCCGTCCGGCCCACGGACGACTCGCCACCATTGGTAGGCGCCGCTGGTGACATCGCCGTTCAGATCGAGATCCACACTGCCGGAGGCACCCTCGTAGTTCACGCGCTGACCGGCCTGAAGGGCGGTCACTGCCTTGGCGAATTCTCCAGGGCGGATCAGGACATCGGCAGGCAGCCCACTTGGTCTGGAGACGGATCGAAGATTGGTTCGGATCGCTAAGGAAGTATTGGCCTTGCCTTCGATCATGGCCAAGGCCATCAGGTAGATGGCATCGTAGGCCGTGGCCGCGTAGAGCTGCGGTGCCACACCCGTGCGGGTCAGAAGCTCCTGCGCAAATCGGTCGTAATCGGTGGAAGGGCTGGGGGGTGACGGTGCGGTGCCTTCCATGCCTTCCACCAGAAGGGTCGAGGCGTTCGAGAGGAAGGACGGATCGAAATTCGCGTCCACCCCGAAGAGGCGGGGACGAGGCATGGGGTCCGCCTGCTGGATGTCCCAGGTGATGTTCGCGGAGTCCGCGAGATAGCCGATGATCACCACTCCTTGGGGTACCCCGAGGGCGAACAGCGACGTAACTTCGCCGCTAAAGCCGATGGCCTTCCCATCCGGATAGGGGACATAACCGGCGATGCGCCCGCCCAAGGCCTCAAAGCGGGTGCGGAAGGCCAGGGCCAATCCCGAGCCATAGGCGTTGTCATTGAAGATCACGCCGACCTGCTTGAGCCCCTGGCCGAACATCTGTTCCGCCAAGATTACCCCTTGAAAGGCATCGCTCGGAACAGTGCGGAACACGGTCCCGCCGTCGCTCATCGTCGTGAGGCTGGGGGACGTGGACGAGGGCGAAACGAGGGGGATGCCCTTCGGGATAGTCACTTGCCGGGCCACTTCCATTGTCACGCTGCTGCTGGAACAGCCGACGATGCCTACCACGCCTTCGTCCACCATCGCCTGAGCTCCGATCACGCCCGCGGCAGAGATGCTCATGTCGTTCCCGATCCTCGGTTCCAGACGCCTTCCGTTCACACCACCGGCTTGATTGATCTCGTCGATCGCAAGCCGAGCCGCCAGGGCCACGCTCTGGTCGAACCCATAGGCGCCGGACTGTGCTACCAGGAGTCCCAGCTTCACGGTATGGGGATCGGCTGGCATGGCGTCCTGATCCATCCGGGCGCATCCCGACGCGATCGCGAGGAGGGCACCGATCAAGGGGAGAGCACGCATGGTTCTACTCCTAGAACCGGCAGCTGAGGCTCAGGGTGGACTGCCGCCCCTGGCTGGGGAGGTCCACACCGACGAAACCCGGCTCGGCAAAGCGATGGTCGAGGACATTCCGCAGGGCGCACTGGAACTGGATTCGGCTCCCGCCCAGACCGATCCAGCCATGGTTCCAGACCAGATCCAGCAGGGTGGTCGCGGGGAGGGCATAGGCATGGATCACGTGGGTGAGGATGTTGGAGTCCGTGGCCCTCCGCTCCGACGCATGGCGAACCACGGCGTTGAGGGAACGCTCCGCCCCATAGGTCCATTGCCAGTGCAAGCGGGCATGGAGGCTTGGATACATGGCGGTGGGTGTGACGATCTCCCCGAGGAATGGGTCCGGCGTGTGACTGTCGGTCCGCTGCCACGACAGGCTGCCCGTGAGACGGTGTGCGCCCCGGATGATCTGAGCCTGAGCTTCGACCCCATGGGAATCCTGAAGCCCGGTATTGGTCGGAACCTGATTCATCCCTGCCGGAAGGAGTTCCACCCGATCCAGGACGCGGTTGCGGAAGAGGTTCAGGCTCATGGCCAGCCAATCGGCCTGGGACCAGCCCAGCTCCGCCTCCACCGTCCGTGCCGTCTCGGCTCTCAATGCCGGATTCCCGACAATCTCCCCTGCAAAGAGCGGCTGGGCGTAGAGCTGCTGGGCAGAGGGCGCCTTGAAGCTCGTGCCGTAGAGCAGCTTGCCGTAAACGCCTTGCCCCAGATCCACCACCGCGCCCAGTCGATAGGTGGTTTTCGTGCCGTAGATGTTGTGGCGGTCGCAACGGATGTTGGCGGTCAGTCCGAGGCGATGGACGGGATAGAAGATGCCCTGGGCATAGAGCCCCGTGTTCGCGAAGGTCTTGCGTCCCTGGATCTCGCCGACGGCGGTCTCTCGTCCACTGGTCTCATCCACGGAGTAGACCGTCATCAGGCGCTGGCGCTCGCTGGAGCCATCCACCCCAAGGACGAAGCTGTTCCTGGGACCGCTCAAATAGCGCATCTCAAACAACCCATCCCAACCCGTGTAGCCGACATCCCGGCGGGGGTGCGTGGTGCCGGCGCCGCTGTCCAGGTGCTCCAGGTGGTTGGGACCACCGTAGATATAGGCCAGGCTGCCCGTGAAGGTCACGCCCACCGGGCCTACCAGTTCCGCCTTGAACCGCGTGAATCCCTGGTCCACCGCCAGCCGGTTCTGGTGGCTAAGAAGGCTGGAGCCCAGAAATTCGCCGAAGGCGTCCAAACGGCTGAACTGGCTCAGGAGTTCCAGCCGGACGGTATCGGAAGCGTCCAGTCGACCGCTAATGAGCATGCTGCGTGGCCGACTGAAGTCGTTCCGGCTTGCGACCTGGGAGAGCTTCGGCTGGACCAGCAGGATCGGGGAGCTGTTGGGTAGGTGCAGCCCGGAACGGTCCGAGTCCTGCCCCGATACCGCCGTCATCAGACGCCAGTT
The DNA here is from genome assembly GCA_964415525.1 of uncultured Solibacteraceae bacterium. Lineage (GTDB taxonomy): Bacteria > Acidobacteriota > Holophagae > Holophagales > Holophagaceae > CAZPUI01. The sequence goes on along the minus strand of CAYQAS010000014.1, from coordinate 47,878 downwards.
CCCGCCTTCGGTCGTGTAGAGGGCCTCGAGACCAAGGTCAGAGGACTCGAGCCCCCCGCGGACGACCAGGCTTCCCGACACGGACTGGGCTTCGCTCCGCCAGGTGATGATGTTGATCACGCCGAGAAACGCGTTGGCGCCGTACAGGGACGAGGCCGGACCGCGTACCACCTCGATTCTTGCCACCGCCTCCATCGGGATGAGCTCCGGCCCCAGGAAGGTGCTGCCTTCGGAGCGGAAGGCCACCGGTTGGCCGTCGATCATGACCTTGATGAGATTCCCGTAGCTCTGGAGTCCTCCGTTGATGCCTCGCACGCCGGGACTGGGAGCCACAAGGTTATCGATGACATAGAACCCCGGTACAGACTGAAGTGCCTCCCCCACGGAGCGGTAGCCCAGCGCGCGGATCTCCGCGGCCGAGATTCTGGAGACGACGGCGGGCGCATCTGCCAACCGTTGCGAGGTACCGCGGGCGGCGACTTCGACGGGGATGTTCAGCAGCGACTCGAGCTCAAGCAACTCCTGTCCTTGGGATTTGCTCTGGGCGAGCAGCCCCGCCGAGGCCCCTAACGAAAGCAGGTACCTCAGTGCAAATCGGGATCCAGACACTCCCTTCCTCCTGTGCGAGCTGAGTGATGCATCGGCCTATGAGTATCCGGCGTGACTTCCAGCGCCCCGTGCGCGATCCATGCCAGCCCTGGAACGGCGAATGGTGTGTCCGGTTCGGCTATCTCAACGCCGAGCTCGAAGGTAGGCTTCCGGCCAGGGTCCTTGGGCACGGAGGCCTTCGGCGGCCCGCAGGGGCCAGCGGGGATCCCGCAGGAGCTCGCGACCGAGGAACACCAGGTCCGCCTGGCCACTGGCTACGATGGTCTCCGCCTGCTCGGGTGACGTGATGAGCCCCACAGCGGCAGTTGCCATCCCGGCTTCGCGATGGATGCGCTCGGCGAAAGACACCTGGAAACCTGCCCCGACGTTCGGCGGCGCGGTGGGGCTGCCGCCGCCGCTGGAGCAGTCGATGAGGTCCACGCCAAGCGCCTTCAACTGCCGGGAAAGCTCCACGCTCTGGTCCACGTCCCAGCCACCTTCCAGGTATTCAGTGCAGGACAGGCGCACCGCCAGGGGCAGGTATTCGGGCCAGACGATGCGCACGATCTGGACGACTTCCCGGACCAGGCGCGTCCGGCCCACAAAGTCGCCGCCCCACCGGTCGGTGCGGCGATTGGAGATGGGTGAGAGAAACTGGTGAAGGAGGTAGCCATGGGCTGCGTGGAGCTCCAGCAGCTGGATGCCTGCCGCCAGGGCCCGACCGGCCGCGTCCCGGAAGGCCTGGATGACCTCCTGGATTCCGGCCTCATCCAGTTCCATCGGCGTCGCCAACCCCTCGAAGGGCAGGGGGCTCGGCGCCACGGGGATCCAGCCGCCGTCCTCTAGCGCAACGCTGCCGCTCCTTCCCGTGGAAGGTGGGAAGGTTCCTGCCTTGCGTCCCGCGTGGGCCAACTGAACGGCAGGCACGGCGCCCTGCTCGCGGATGAAGCGCGACAGGCGCGCCAGGGGCTCGATCTGGGCATCGTTCCATAGCCCGAGGTCCCTGGCGGTGATGCGGCCTTCCGGGCGAACGGCGGTGGCTTCCAGCATCACCAGCCCCGCGCCGCCCTGGGCCAAACCGCCGTAATGGACGAGATGCCAGTCGGTGGCCAGCCCATCCTGCGCCGAGTACATGCACATGGGGGAGACGCCGATGCGGTTGCGGATCGCCAGGCTTCGGAGCGGGAAGGGCTGGAAGAGGTGCGTCATGGGGCACTCCGGGTATGCTCCCAGGATGAACCTCCCGACATTGCCTGTCTTGTTCTCCGCCCTGGGAACCCTGGCGGCGGTCTTCTCTGGCACCTGGGTGTCGACCCTGCGTCGCCTTCGGCGAGAGGCTCCTGGATCCCAGGAGCCTGCGCTTGAAGTGGGCTACCCGAGTCTCGGCGCCACCGCCGTGGGCGCGTTGACGAACTTCTTCGACACCCTGGGCATTGGCGCCTTTGCCACCACTACCGCGCTGATGCGCTTGCGCGGGATGGTGCCGGACTACCTCATCCCCGGCACCCTGAACGTCGGTCTGACACCGCCCTCCATCCTGCAATCTTTCATCTACACGACGATCCTGCCGGTGGAGATGAAAACCCTGGTGCTGATGGTGGGCGCTTCGACCCTTGGTGCCTGGCTTGGGGCGGGTGTCGTGGCCGCGTGGCCGAAGCGACGGATCCAGGCGGGCATGGGCCACGCGCTGCTCTGCGCTTCCGGCATCATGCTGCTCACAGTGCTGAACGAACTGATGCACAAGACGCTGCTGCCCGTGGGTGGCACCGCTCTCGGCATCCACGGTTGGCAGTTGGCTTTCGCCACGGCATGCAGCTTCGTGCTGGGAGCGCTCATGACCCTCGGTATAGGGTTCTACGCCCCCTGCATGATCCTGTTGAGTTTCCTCGGCATGAGTCCCAAGGCCGTCTTCCCGATCATGATGACCGCCTGCGCCTTCCTCATGCCCGTGGGTAGCCTACGCTTCATGCGCGAGCGTGCCTACGCCCCGCGGGTGGCACTCGGCCTCACCCTGGGCGGCATTCCCGCGGTGCTCATCGCAGCCTTCCTGGTGAAGGAGATGCCCCTGGGCTATCTGCGCTGGATCGTGGTCGCGGTGACGATGTATACCGGCACGAGCCTGGTGCGGGCGTCGAGGCAGGCTCTGAAGGCCTAAAGTTTCAGTCTCGGGGCGTTTCGCGATTTTTGAGCAGCGCCTACACCTTGGAATTCCACTCCGCCAGCCAGGACGCTGGATGCTTTCAGCCTTGGGCGATCAGCAGGCTCGCTTCGTCCCCCTGGCGGTGGGCCGCGTTCTCCTCGGTGCCGCTCCGGCAACGCCTTTGCTAACCGCCGCGATCGGCGGTTCACAAGGGCATCGTCTGCCCAGGAGGACATCATGCGCATCCTCGCCAGCGAGGTCATGGGCGTGGCCTGTCACCAGGTCACGTTCCACAGCACCGTGGGGGCCACGCCCCCTGCGGAATCCTTTGCCGCCACCCTGGATCAGGTCTCATCCACACCGCCCTTGGACGAGATCCTGGCGCTGCTCCGGGATCTCCTCCAGCGCATCCGGGAGCGTCTGCTGGGGCGGACCCAGCCCACGGCTTCCGGCACACCGGTTCAGGCCACCCGTACCACGGAGGAACGCACGGACGTTCGCATTCGCGGCTCAGTTCAGACGGCGGACGGCCGGAACCTGGGCTTCGCCATGGACCTGCACCTTCAGCAGCAGGTCCAGACCTCCACCCTGGCGGCGTTCCAGGATCCCCTCGTGCTCACCTACGACGGCCCCTCAGCGCGTTTCGAAGGCAAGCGCTGGGATTTCGATCTGGATGCGGATGGTAAATCGGAGTCCCTGCCGGGATTGACGGCGAATTCCGGCCTACTGGTCTTCGACAAGGATGGGGACCAGGTGGCCGACGACGGAGGGGAACTGTTTGGCGCCAGGAGCGGCAACGGCTTTCAGGATCTGCGGGTGCTGGATTCGGATGGAAACGGCTGGATCGACGAGGGGGATCCCGCCTTCAATCAGCTGAAGCTCTGGAACCCCGGGGAAGGCAAGGGGCTTCACAGCCTTCAGGAAAAGGGCATCGGCGCGCTCTGGACCGGCGCCCTCGCCAGTCCTTTCGATCTCGGCCAGGGGCAACTTCGGTCCACGGGGCTCTACCTCCACGAGAACGGACGGGCTGGCGCCCTCCAGCAGGTGGACTTCCGCACCACCTGACACAAGGGGCAGCCTCGGGAAGGGGCGGACTGGACACTCCGTGCGCCCCTTCCCAGTTCTGTGACCATCCACGAGATCCCGCTTCTCCGCCCCGGGATTCATTCTTGAAGAACTATTTTGGAGTCAATGAGATGCAGAGGATACCTCTCGGTCCAAACTCGCCCACGGAGGCCCTCGTCGTGGCCCACGAGATGAGCTGGTATCGGGCTGGGTGGTGGGGGCTCCGCCGCGAAAGCCCTGGGTGACCCCCGATTCTCCGATGCGGGGTCTTCGGTCCGTGCCAAGCCAGCGCCAGAGAGGCCTCCGGCCCAGCTAACATGGAGTGAGAGGTCCCATGAGCACGCTTCCCGTTGAAGATCCACGCCATGCCTTGAACGTCATGCCAGGCGTCCATGGTGGCCACGATGGCATGCCCGGCGAGGTTCGTCCTCCCACGCCGCTTCCACATCACCACATGCGCCGAGCCATCCCGGTGGCGGACATGGCGGCAGGCGTTCTCGCAGGGGATCGGGTCATGCTGGCCCGGGCAATCACCCTCGTAGAGAGCAATGCCCCATCGCATTTCGAGCAGGCCCAGGAGCTGCTCACCCGACTGCTGCCCCACACCGGGAAGGCCGTACGGGTGGGCATCACCGGAGTGCCGGGTGCCGGCAAGAGCACCCTCATCGAGGCTCTCGGCATGCAATTGGTGGAGAAGGGACACAAGCTGGCGGTGACGGCGGTGGATCCTTCGAGCACCGTTACAGGCGGTTCCATCCTCGGGGACAAGACTCGGATGGAACGGCTGTCGGCCCACCCGTCGGCTTTCATTCGCCCGAGCCCCAGTGGTGGCGCCCTGGGCGGCGTCGCCCGCAAGACTCGGGAGACAGTCCTGCTCTTCGAGGCGGCCGGCCATGACGTGGTGCTGGTGGAGACCGTGGGCGTCGGTCAGAGCGAGATCACTGTGCGCTCCATGGTGGACTTCTTCCTGCTTGTGCTCGCACCGGGTGCCGGGGATGAACTTCAAGGCATCAAGAAGGGTGTCGTGGAATTGGCGGATGCAGTCCTCATCAATAAGGCCGATGGCGCGAGCCGCAACCTGGCTCTTTTGAGCCGTGGGGAGTATGAGCGGGCGCTGCACTACCTGCAGCCTGCGACCGAAGGCTGGACGACACCGGCCCTGGCCGCCTCCGCTGCCACGGGAGAGGGGCTTCCGGAGCTCTGGCGCACCGTGGAGGCCTTCCTCTCACACACCCAGACTGCCGGTCAGTTCCTGCAGCGTCGTCGGGATCAGGAGCGCGCCTGGATGCGGGCCATGGTGGAGGAGCAACTCCGCGAGACCTTCTTCGCACATCCGGCCGTGAAGGCCCTCGTGCCTGAGCTCGAAGCCGCTGTCAGCGGCGGGACCCTCCCTGCGGCCACGGCTGCGGCGCGGCTGCTTCTGGCCTTCGACAAGCCTCACACCCTTCACCCCTAGGCCACCCATGTCCCCTGATGTCCGCCGCCCGATCGATCGCGTCCTGCTGCTCTTTGCACTCATGCTCATGTCCATCGGCATGGTCTGGGTCTACTCGGCCTCTGCCTTCAAGAGCAGCCAAGTCTCCACCGCCTTCCTCGTGAAGCAGTTGCTGGGCGGAGGGCTGGGCATCATCCTCATGCTCGGACTGAGCCAAATGCCCATCGCCACACTGCGGGAACGTCCGAGGCCGCTCATGGTGGCCTATGGGGGCGTGATCCTTCTGCTCGTGGCGGTCTTCTTCTTTCCGAAGATCAATGGTGCCCAGCGTTGGCTGATCCTTCGGGGCTATCAGTTCCAGCCTTCAGAGCTGATGAAGCCCCTCGCGGTCCTCATCGTGAGCTGGTGGATGGTGAAACACGCATCCGCCTGGTTAAGAAAAGAGGACGCCGTCCCCAAGCTCGTGACCCTGGCAGGGATCCTGGTGTTGCCCTTGGGCTTGATTCTGAAGGAACCCGATTTTGGGACGACGACCCTCATCCTCCTGGTGTCGATGCTGCTCGTCTATCTGGGCGGGGCGCCCAAATGGATCTTTGCCATTTCCATTCCTGCGGTGCTGGCGGCGGGCACCGCATTCGTCTTCAGTGCTAAGTACCGGATGGAGCGTGTGACGAGCTTCTTGGATCCCGGGGCAGATCCCCTGGGGCATGGCCATCAGGCCCTGCAGAGTCTCATCGCCCTTGGCAATGGTGGATTAACTGGAACGGGATTAGGTGGTTCCATGCAAAAGCTTCACTACCTTCCAGAGGCTCACACGGATTTCATCTTTGCCGTCATTGGCGAAGAAGCAGGCATCCTGGGCACGACGGCCGTGCTGCTGCTTTATTTGGGAATCCTGTGGCGAGGCTATCGCGTGGCTCGTCGCGTGAAGGACAGCTTTTTGCGATTGGCGGCCACGGGTCTCACGTTCACCCTGGTTGTCCAGGCCCTGTTCAACATGAGTGTGGTGCTGAGTCTTGCCCCCAATAAGGGCATCCCATTGCCCTTTGTGAGTTATGGCGCCTCGAGCCTGATCGTTGCCCTGATGACCTTGGGGCTTCTGCTGGCCATTAGCAAGGAAGCGGCAACCGAGGCCTGATCGCCAACCATCGTAGGACGGACGAAACCGATGAAACACGTAGTCTTGGCAGGTGGCACGGGGATGGTCGGACAGGAGGTGGTTCGCCTGCTTCACGACCGGGAGGATGTGCAGGCGACGGCCCTGGTTAGGAGGCCCGGGGGCGTCTCGCGACTCACCAATCGTGTCCGAGAGGTGGTTTTTGATTTCGAGGATCCCGGTGCCTACGACTGCCTGGGAAAAGACATCCCCTGTGATGTGTTCCTCTGTACCCTGGGCACAACGCTGCGGCAGGCGGGATCCCAAGAAGCCTTTCGCCGCGTGGATCGTGATTATCCTATGTCATTTATGTGCAGCCTCTTAAAGATGGAATCTCGACCGATCTTTGGGGTTGTGAGCTCTGCTGGGGCGGCTCATCCAAAAGGGTTCTACCTCCGTACCAAGGCCGAGATGGAGAAGGCACTCTTCGAGAGCGGGCTTCCTTATGTGATCCTCCGCCCAGGCCTCCTGCTCGGCGAGCGTCCCGAATTCAGGCTCGGAGAGCGCCTGACCTCGATGCTCCTGGCTCGCCCCTATCTGTATTTGGCCCGGGCGCTAGCTCCTCAGTCTCGCCTTATCTGGAGATATGCGCCCATCGAGGCCGAGGTTGTGGCCCGCACCCTGGTCTCCACCACCCTGGATGTCCCCGCAGAGCTCGCCAACCGAGTGCTCGGCGGCCTCTCTCTCCATCATCCAATTCTGGACTTAGGCTAGGCCCCAGGCGTGGAGGGCCTTCGCCAGGGCCTCCACCTGTGATGACTCGGTCGTCCTGAAGCGGCTGACCAGCTTCCAGCCCTCTCGGACCCTCTGATAGCGATGCAGCCATAAGAGGGGACCTTCCCAGGTCTCTCCCTCGGACGTTCTCGTCCTTACCAGGTATGCCACCGTGGCCCACGGGCCATCCGAGAGGGTCCAGCGACCAATCTCCTCAATCAGGCCGTCGCCATCTGAATCCAGCACCAAGTCATCCAGGTCGGGAATGTGCATGGCGACATTCTAGACGACGCCCTTGGATGCGACGGACAGGTTGTGGCGAAAGGCTGCGGGCTCTTTTGGGTTTCCCGAGAGCCGGAGCGCAGCGGGGTGTCTTGTTTTGAGATTAGCCTTGGGCCAGGGATTCGAGCCGCTCGATGAGCACCAGGAGGTCCGCCATGGTTGTCAGGGGGTTCATGAGTGAGGTGCGGAGCCAGGTCGCGCCAAAGAGGCGCGTCTTTACAAGGTAAAAGCTTCCCTCATGCACCACGGCATCCCGGAGGCGCGATTGCAGGGCATCCTTGTCTTCGGCTTGTGGGGGCGTATACCGGAAGCAGACGATGTTGCCCTCTGGTTCCACGGCGCACTCCCAGTCTCTTCGCTTGGAGAGAGTGGTGTAGAAATCATGTGCAAGTGAATGTCTTGATTCAATATAGGTTGATATCAAGCTCGATCCGTAGACCTTGAGAATGCCGTACAGCTCAAGCGCCAAGGAGCGCTTGGTACACTCCAGGGTGCGCTGTGCCAAGTTGTACCATTCGAGTCGTGCCGCCTTGTCGAAAAGGTAGGACGCCTGCTGACTGAAGGTCTCATAGGAGTGGCCTCCTTCCCTGAAGAGCACGGCGGTCGCCAGGGAGGGAATCATCATCATCTTGTGAAAATCGATGACGACGCTGTCAGCCCGCTCGATGCCTGCCAGTCGGCCTCGGAGGCGGTCAGAGGTCACCATTGCGCCACTGTGAGCGCCGTCCACATGGAGCCAGATATTCCGTTTCTGGCACTGATCCGCAATGGCGTCCAGGGGGTCGATGGATCCGGTGGCGGTGCTGCCGGCGCAGGCCACCACGGCCATCACCCGTCGGCCGTCCTTCTGGAGGCGATCCAGGATCTCGATGAGGGCATCCATCCGCATTCGGCAGGCATCATCGGTGGGAACCGGTATGACCGCCTTGCCGCCCAGTCCCATGATCTGGGCGCTGCGGCGCACGGAATAGTGCGTTTGGTCCGAAGCCAGGATTACCATGCCGTCATCCCGATTGCCCTGTTCCCATACGTCCCAGTGCGCCGAAACCTGGCGCGCAGCCAAAAGGGCCGTCAGGTTCCCGGCACTGCCGCCGTGGGTCAGGATTCCATCCCCCTTCTGGGGCTCAAAGCCCGTGCACTGAAGTAGCCACTGGATAACGGATCGCTCCATTGCGGTCCCAACTGGCCCCATTTCATAGACTGCACAGCCATTGTTCAAGAGGTCTCGAAGCATTCCGAGCAAGGCCGTAAGGGGCAGAGGGCTCGAACACTGGTGACCGACAAAGCGCGGATGCTGCAGATGCTGGGATTCCCGAATGAACCGAATCGCCAACGCCATTGGATCCATTCCTCCCGAAGGCGTAAAGTCCGCAGGCCATGCCGCAAGGGCCTGCTCGGGCTCACACCAGGGCAACACCACCCCTTCGCGGCGCTGGACGCTTCCGAGGTGTTCGGCCAGGGCGTCCACCATCTGATGGCCGAGTGCGCGAAATGCTTCGGGATCGTATGCCTGTCGGAAGATGTCCATGGGATGCCTCTGGCGAATCCTCGCATGACGATGCAGTGATTCGGAACGCATCCCGCCATCTTCCGCTGATGCTGGCTGGGGAGGCGCTATGCCGCATTCGGGCAATTCCCGAATGGCTCCGTTCTGCCACGCTGACGCAGCGATGCGCGATCTCGCGGACGCATGGCTGGGGTGCACTCAGAGGTAAAAACCGACGGATACTTCTTGATGTGAGTGCGCGCCCGTCCGATACCATAAGCACCAGGAGTCCCCTATGCGCCCTGAAATTAAGCCCGAGGACCTTATCGTCACGGAGCAGGACGGGACGCGTCGCATCAACCACGATCTTCTCGAAGCCTACGGTCTGTTCAACCTTCCCAAGTCGGTCATGCGCAGCGCCCTGATGGTTTACTACGACAATGCAGCTCGAATGGGGCAGCGCGAGGCGCGGATCATGCGCACCTTTATCACGCTGGCAAGTTCCATCACGCGCTTTCCCAAGCAGGTGGCCATCAACTTTACGCGGGGGACCGCCTATCGTCGGAACATGCGCGTGCTTCGGCGGTACAGCCGCTCGTGAATCGCCCTGTCCTGGTTGCCCACTCTGAACGGATCACGAATGCACCCCTGGCCGTCGTGGCGGCGCATCTCATGGATCCGGACGCATGGTCCAAGTGGGCTCCGATCCCGTGGAAGGCGGTGATTCAGGCTGAGCAACCCGGACCGGGCGACGCAAGGGTTGTGTATTTACATCGCACTCGGTGGGGGCTGACGATCACCGGAACCCTTCAGGCCCAGGAAGAGGAAGGGCGTGTCCTGCTGACTCATCAGGCAAGGGTGTCAGGGTGGCTCATCATTCTTTTGATGGGGTACTACCGTTGGCGCATCGAAGGGGTGTGGCCGCGGTTTGTGGCGGCACTGCCGCAACCAGGCAACCATTCTTAAACTGGATCGAAGAATTCGAATTCATCGAGTGCGACGATGGACGGAGAGGTGCTTTGTGAGATTTATCAGCTGGAATGTCAATGGTTTCCGATCAGTGCTTAAAAAGGGCTTTATGGCCTGGCTCGAGGAACAGGATCCCGATGTCCTGAGCCTTCAGGAGATCCGCTGTGAGTGGGATGAGGTGGATCTCGCCACGCGCAGGATGCTGGAATCGGGCTATGACATCTGCTGGTTTCCGGCACGTTCTAAAAAGGGGTATGCAGGATCCGCGACCCTGACCCGAAAGGGACAGGGTTGGAACCATCAGGCGGGGATTGGGGTTCAGGATTTCGACCAGGAAGGTCGACTGGTGGTCAGCCGCAAGGAGGACCTCACTCTCATCGCCGGGTATTTCCCCAACGCTTCGGCTGGACTGGTCCGGCTGCCCTACAAACGAGCCTTCGCACAGCACCTCGCACAAGACGCTGCGGACCGGCATAAAGCAGGGGAGCAGCTAATCGTGGTGGGCGATCTAAACGTGGCTCCGGAGGAGATCGATCTGGCTCGTCCGAAGGACAACCGGATGAATCCAGGATTTACGGATGAGGAACGAGAGGACTTTCGCGGGTATCTTGCGGCCGGGCTCGTGGATGTGCTGCGCGAGCGGAACCCGGATGTACCGGGCCTCTACACATGGTGGACCGCTCGTGGAGGTGCCCGGGAGCGGAACGTCGGTTGGCGGATTGACCAGTTCCTCGTCAGCCGATCCCTCCTGCCGCGGGTCATGGAGGCCGAGATTCATCCGGAAGTCCTGGGATCCGATCACTGTCCCATTAGCCTTGTCATTTCCTAGACCCAACCTGTAGATATTCATAGGCGCGAAACCCGCGATCTCAAAAGACCTCGGGAGGCGTGAAGCATCCAGGGGCTCCTACCCACAGCACATGTGTCCAGATAGAAAAAGCGAGGGGGAGTCTGAACTCCCCCTCGCTAACTCGCTGTGTTCTGCTTTAGAAGCGGTAGGTCGCCCCGATGGTGAACCAGGAAGGGTTGTAGATCTTGTTGAACTCAGCCTGGGTGAAGGAAACCTGGGCTCGGATCTGGTTCGTGACGGCGTATTCCAGGCCGACACGGAAACCCAGCTTCACGCCCTTGGGGCTGTTGTTCTTGTTGGTGTTCTTGCCAGCGACAAGGGCCCAATCCGCAAAACGTTCATCCGAGGCCGTAGCCGAGTCCTGCTTGAACTTGATGCCCACCAGCCCTTCGAAGAAGGTCCACTTCCCCGCTTCATGGAGAAGATCCATACCGGCCATCAGGTGCTTGGGGCCCTTGGCATCCATGCCAGTGCCTTTGGCCAAGCCGATGCCCGCCAGGTTGGCATGGAAGCGATAGGCGAAATTCTCGCTGTGGGCGATGCGCACGGCACCACCCAGGGTGTAGCCGAGGCCCTTTTCGTCACCCTGCATCTTCTTGAGGTCGCTCATGGGGGCGATGAGCCCCGCCTGGACTTCGAAGGTGACGGGGGATTGTGCGGACAGGGCCAGGGTCGGCAGAAGGAGGGAAAGCATGTGTCTTTTCATGGGTCAGCTCCAGATCTGGGATGTCGTTACCACTTCAGGCCCGCGCTGAGCCGCACACTCCGGCCGCCGGTGAAGTTCGTGTACTGGCGGGTGCCGAAGCCAGTGGCGCCCGTGGCATCCGTCACCCAGGGAGCGGCCTGGTAGCCACTCTTGGGGTCGCCGTAGGTGGCCGTGCCGGAGGTGATGGTGCGCTGGTAGTCCTGCTCCTGCCAGTGGTTGAAGACGTTGAAGACCGTGAGTTCGCAGAACGTCCGCACCTTGTTCCAGACGGGGACGTCGTAGCCGATCTTCATGTCGAAATTGAACGTATCGTTGTCCCGTCCGAATCCCCGGGGGCCGAAGAACTGGGTCCAGGACGAGCTGAGGCCCTGGTAGTTGGCCTTGGTGAGCTTGTAGGTGCCCGCGGGGGCCAGGTCGTAGTAGGCCGCCATCAAGGCGTCGTCGTCCGTGCTGCGGGTGATGCTGTAGGGGCTGCCGGCGGAATAGTTGAGCATCAAGCTGGCGTTGAACTTGGCCTTGCTGAGGGTTGTGTGTTCGTAGTTCAGGTACATCGTGCCCCGGTGGGGCTGATGGCCCATAAGGTATCCATCGGGATAGTAGGCCGCGACGGGAATGCCCTTGTTGGCAAAGATCTCGTCAAAGTCGCCGATGACGTCACCCACGCTGGAGCTGGTGGCGGTGCTGTCCGAACCTTCGCCGTTCCCCTTCAGGGTGGAGATGGTCCAGTTGCCGCCGAAGCTCCACTCCTTGTTCAGGAGGAAAAGCCACTCGAGCTCGAAGCTGTTCAGCTCGCGCTCGATCCGATTGTCCGTGCGCCAGTCCGTCTTGGCATTCCAAAATTCCTGGCCACCGGCGAACATCGACTTGAAGCTGTACTCGTTGCCGATCCTCTGGAAGTCGTTGTAGAAGTCGTTGTAGCTGCGCTTGGCGTAGGTGAAGCCCATGGAGGAGCCATCCTTGAAGCTGTGCTTCAGGTTGAGGCTGGTCTCCTTGGAATAGGGCGCCTTGATCTTGGGATCCACGAACTGGGTGGGGCCGCCGCCGGCTGACACGAAGCCGGCCTGACTGATGTCCCACACGGGCGAATTGGTGGTGAAGTTCGTGATCTGGTCGTAGGTGGCGTTCAGGATGTTGGCCTTGGGGCGGTACACCTCGCTGTAGGGGCTTCCCACGTAGGTGAACTTGTTCACGAAGCCGCTGTGCAGGGCGCCCACGTAGACCGCCTGGTGGGCGCGAGCCAACCAGCTGCCATCCCCCTTGATGTCCCAGGTCACCTGAAGGCGAGGGGAGATCTTGCTGGAGGAGATGGTCTCCGCACCGAAGGTGTCGGAAGCCTTGGCGGCGTCATAGCGCAGGCCGCCCATGACCTGCCAGTTCTCGTTGATGGCCCAGAGGTCATTGACGTAGAAGGAAGTCTGGGTGGATTCCGCCCGGCCTTCAGAGCCGAAGTAGAGCATCACGCGGGTGACATCGGGGGTGCCCGTCGGAACACCTGGGGCCTTCACATCCCGGTAGAGACGGTAGGTCTTGTCGGGGTTGATGCCATTGACAATGACCCGGTTCTTCGTGGGCGTCTGCCAGTTGGCCTCGGCCTGGGAGTAGGTGAGCAGCTCGAAGCCGGCGTCCACCGTGTGGCTGCCCTTGTCCGTGCCCTTGAACCAGGTGAGGTTGCCGCTCACGGTCTTGACGTCGCGGTGCTTCTTCTCGTTGTAGTCGAAGCTGGAGTTGTGGTGGCCATAGGTCGTGCCATTGCTCAGGCGGACTTCCACCCGCTGATCGAGCTTGTCGGGGCGACCGGTCTTGCCGCCGCCCTGGATGGTGGATTTCTTCTGGGCCAGCTTGAGTTCGCCGGTGAGGGAGCTGCCGAAGATGCCACGGTAGGAGGCAGAGTAGTACTCGTTGGTGTCCAGGCGATCCCGAAGGACGTCCAGGTCGTTCGAGGTCCCGAAGAGGTTGTCGAAGGTGGAGGAGTCCTGCTTGCTGGTGCTGATTTCCAGCGTGTGTCCCGAGATGGGGGCGAAGGTGAGCTTGATCTCCCGGTACTTCATGTCGGCGGTTTCAACGTAGGCGGCGCCCTCACCTGGGGGAATCCAGCGGTTGGAGCCGTCGCTGTTCTTGACGGCGCTGCCCGGGTTCGACAGGGTGCGGGCCGTGGCAGAGGCGGGATTCTTCTTGGTTCCGATCTGGAACCAGAGCATGTCCTTGATGATTGGACCGCCCATGGTCAAGGTATATTCGCGGCCAAGGAGATCCTCGCCATAGTTCGCGCCGGTGTTGCTGGGCTTGGAGCCTGGCCGATCGCCGAGGGGAGCCTGGGCACTCCAGGAGGGACGTCGCCAGTTGCCGCGGAGGACGCCGGAGAAGTCGTTGCCGCCGCTCTTGGTGATGGCGTTGAGCACGCCGCCGGTGAAGTTGCCGTACCGAGCATGCACCGGGCTCTGGATGACCTGCATCTCCTGGATGGAGTCGTCCACGAAGAACGCGCGGCCGTTGCCGCCGGTGTAGGTGTTGTCGGAGACGTCGGTGCCGTTCAGCAGCACACGGTTGCCCGTGGTCTGACTGCCGCGGATGGTGATGCGGTCATTGGTGGCGCTGTTGGAGACGACGCCGGGTGCGAGCTTGGCCATGTCCTCCAGGCCGCGCTGGGTGCGAGGCAGCACGTCCATCATCTCGGAAGTGACGAGGGTGCTGGCCTTCACGTCGGTCTTGTCCGTGGTGGCGGCGGTCGCGACGACCTCCACGACTTCCGCGGAGACCTTTTCTTCGGAGAGGGCCATGTCCGTGCGGATCACGCCGCCCAGGCCCACATCAGCCAAGGCCTTCGCGGAAATGAAGCCGGACTTGGAGGCGGTCGCCGTGTAGGTGCCGGGCGGGAGCATGGGGGCGCGGAACTGGCCCTTCTCATCCGTCGTGACGGTGCGGGTGCCCATGAGCGCGGGAGACGCGATGCGGATGACCACACCAGCCATGGGCTGGCCGGACTTGGTGCGCACGGTGCCGACGAGGGTGCCGGTGAGTTCCTGGGCGGCGGCGGGAGTGGCCACCATGGCCAGGGCCAGGACGGTCAGGCTGGGGGCGAAAAATCGGTTCATCGTTGATTCTCCTATTCCAGCGGCCTAAAAGCGGACGGTGAAGCTGAGTTCAGCCGCCATGCCCGTGGCGCTGCCGCCATAGGGCGTGTTGACCTTGAGAGAGCTGAGGGAGAAGCCCAGGAACTTGTCCTCCGTCAGACGGAGGCCTGCGCCGACCACTGGGCCGATGGAGGTGGTGTTCGTGGTCTTCTCTTCCACGATCGTCGCGATGGCGAGGATGTTCGCGTCGGCGGGCTTCGTGACATCCACGACGGCATTGCCGTTGGTCGTGATCCGCGTGCCGTTGTCCTTGCTGACAGCGCGATTGAAGCCGAGGCGGAGGCCGCCTTCGAGGTAGATGTCCTCGTTGATCTGATAGCGGTAGAGGGCGGCCAATTGGAAGCCGCCCAGGTCGGTCTTCCGGTTGCGCATCTCGAAATGAGTGGGATTCACGCCGGTGGCGGGCAGCGCCTTCTCATACTTGCTCACGAGGCGGTTGTCGCCGGGAAGCCAGGCGTAGCCCAGCTGACCGATGACGCTGGACTGCTTGTCCAGCTTCCAACCGGCTTCAACGGCGAGGCCGAAGGTATAGCCACCGTTCTCGGCAGCAGTCTTCAGCGCACCGCTGGTGGGGCCGCCGTGCATGCGGAAGCCGAGGGTCCAGTCGGGCGCCTGGGCGTTGAGCCCGAGCCCGGCCATCAGCAGCGCCAGAGCTGTGAAGGGACGTATGAGACGCATGGTGAGATCCTCCATGGGGTGGGGAGAGGGGTGCTTGAGGTAAGCAAGGCGACTCTGCCCCATGAGGTCTGGGGTTTTGTCGTGTCGCTTTGCCATCGGGGATGACGTTTGAAAGAAATCAATTAATGCACAGGCAGTATACGAAGCAACCGGGTCATACTTTTGGTTTAATTTTTTAAAGGGTATTTATACGTAGCTATGGCGTTCGGGGTGAACTGCATAGATGCAAAGTGCGTATGGCTGGCGCGCTCCCCCTTTTAGGTCGTTTAGCGCTTAAAAGTCAAAGAATCTAATCGTGGTGCGAGTTTCTGGGGATTTGGACAGGCAACTTGATCCCATATGCGACCCCAGAAAGGTGAATTCATCCCCTTGGAGCCCGGTACGACACGCCCTGAGAAACTCAAACGGACTCATGAGCAGACCCTGATCGCCAGGGTTCGGCTCTTGCTCCTGCTCGATGTGAACCACCCGATGTATCGCCTGGCAGGGCAGATCGATGGGGTTCTTCCGCGTTTTCTGCCCTGCGTGGAAGGCAAATGGTCCGTTGAGAGGCTGCTGAGCCTTGGTGCCAAAGTCCGCATCCGTGGAATGGCCGACTTCGACGGGCTGCTCAAGCCCATTCGTTCTGCGAAGCTGACCCGCCGATCCCGGCCCTCGAACCCGCCTGACCCGGATCCCTCAATCGCAGGTTCAGGCCTATGTCTGGGGTCGGTCGTAGCACAATGCAGACAGGAACCTCTCACATGCCCATGTCACCCCGCTTCCTCCTTGCTCTCCTGCTAGCGTTGTTACCGCTTTGTGCACAGGACATGAGCGCCTTCGTTTCCAAGTCACAATCCGTGGAAGCGGGCCTTGAACCTGGCGAAGGGCTGGCCATTGGAATGGAGGGGGCCGACGTTAAGTGCTTCGGCGAGGCCAGGAAGGTGGTCCCCATGGGCAGCCTGGCCAAACTGCTCTGGCTTCAGACCTTTGGGGATGAGTGGGGTTATCAGAAACTCCAGTTCAAGTGCACCGGTGAGTGGAACGGCTTCTCCTGCTGGCTTAAAAAGGGTCACGGCAAGGTGGATCTGGCCAAGGCACTCGAGGACAGCTGCAACCTGGCTTTCCTGGCCTGGAGCAGCGAGAGCGTCATGCGGACCAAGGCCGAATACGGGGAAAGTGTCACCCGATCCCGGCTCGAAGAGGTCTTCCGGCCCTTCATGGGGAACCGGCTCCGAGAGGGAGAGCCCCTGCCGCCCTTCGGCCCCGCCTGGATCGGCGACGGGGAACTCCTGCAGACCTCCGCCGAAAAGTTCGTGAAGTGGCTGCTGGATCCCGCCCAAGAACGGGTGAAAGTGAAGGCTCCCAACCTTCTGATTCCGCTCCTGAAGAGGGAGCCGGGCCCGCAGTGGTGGATGAAGACCGGCACGGCTCCGGTGCCCGGTCAGCCAGGCGCCACCTGCGCTTGGGTCGCCGGCGGGGATGGGATGCGCATGGCGGTGCTCTACCTGCCTCGGGGACGCGGCAAGGTGGAGGGACTCGCTCGGTTCAAGGCGCTGATGGGGATCGGGAAGTAGGCGTGCGGTTGATTCGGGCGTTTGGTTGCGCGGCAATCCTGCCGTTGATCGCTCAGGCGCCCGCGTGGCGGGGGGATCCCGATGCGCAGTTCCTCCTGGAGGTGACGCTGGAGGCCAGCCTTTCGGCTACGGAGGCCTTTGGTCTCTGGCCGAAGGGGAGATGGCAGCTCTTGCTTCATCCCGATGCGGCCTCGTTCGCCGCAGCCACCTCGGCGCCGCCCCAGCGCGGAGCCCTGTGGATCGGCAGCACGCTCCACCTCCGCCCCTGGGAACAGCTCCGCCGCAGGGATCTGGGGGCCGTGCTGCGCCACGAACTGGTGCACCGGCGGCTCCTGGGGACCCCCCTGCGTCGCTGGGAGGAGGAGGCTCGCTGCCTCTGGGCGGAGGATCACTCGCGGCCTCCAGAGTGTTGGCCAGAAGCACCGGAACCGAAGCTTCAAGACCGGCTTGACCGCGCCCTGACCCGGGGCATCACCGCCGAGCAGGGCTGGGCCTACACCGCCTTGCGACACTGGTTGCGGGGGGAGCCGATGCCCAAACCGCCAGCAGTGAAAGCACCTTCAGCACCCGAGTGGAAGGATGAACCACTCTCAACTGCGGCATCGGAGCCTACATCCGCCTCGGTACGGGTGATCTGGCCTCCCGAGCGCATGCCTTCCCGGCTGACGGTGAATGGTCGCGAGCTACGTCGCTCAGCCGCTTTTCACACCTTCACTGGAACGGTTCGATTCGGCGAGGGTGCTCCCCTGCGAGGCCTCGAAGGCCGAGTGGACGTGCGCTGGGTGGGGCGCGGCTGGGAGTTGACCTGGTGGACCGATCGGACGACCTGGGTTGCCGCCGCCGTTCAGGGGGAGCTCGGACCGGATGCTCCCCTGGAATCCCGTCGAGCCCTCGCTGCGGTGCTGAATCGCTGGCTGGTGGGGCAGGGCACCGGGCGCCACGAAACAGGTGCGCTCTGTCCCCTGACCCATTGCGCCGTGGTCCGGGGCATGCCGGACCTGGACAGCCTACGCATGGCGGCGACGGCGCCAAGATTGGCCATCGAAGGCAAGGCCGCCTGCTTCACGGGAAGTGCGGGCGGGGTGTGCTTAAGTCCCATGGAGGTCTGGGGAGATGGTCCGGAGCGCGCCGGAACCATCCCAGCCGTGCCCGGAGATCGCTGGTCGCGCTGGGAGCGCACGTTTAGCCCGGCACAGCTGGCCCGTCTCAAGGCGGAGGTGTCTCCGGGACTCCGGACGGGCCAGAAGGGCCTCCTGATCGGTCGATCCGGCCCCTATGCGATCGAGGCGCTCCGCATCGCCGCGGGGCGGGCCTTTGGGTGGACCTCCTGGCCGAGCAATGCTTGCGAGGCGGAGGTTCGATCCGACGGAGCGTTGCATGTGCAGGGTCGAGGCTGGGGGCATAATGCTGGCCTCTGCCTCACGCGAGCGCTGGATTTGGGGAAGGCCGGTGCCTCGGCGGAGGTCATGCTTCGGGAGGCCTTCGGGGCGGAAGGGGTCGAGAACTGATCGTCCTCAGAGGGGCCAGATTCCAGCGCCTTCCCGCACGAGGACCGGTTCGTCCTCCAGGAAGCTCACGACGGTGCTGGGCGTGCCGCTGGGTTCTCCGCAGTCGATGACGAGATCGAGGGCGTGACCCAGTTCGGCCTCGATCTCCCAGGATGTCTGGATCGGCGGTTCACCGCTCAGGTTGCAGCTGGTGGTGAGGATGGGCTCTCCCAGCAGATCCACCAGCGCCTTGCAGAAGGCCTGATCGGGAATGCGGATGCCCACGTCCTGGCGCGGCTGCAGGTAGCGCGGGACATCCCGGCTGGCGGGCAGGATGGCGGTGTAGGGGCCAGGGAACATGCGCTTGAGCTGTTTGAAGACAGGTGTGTCGATGTGGCGTGCAAAGCGGCTCAGCATCTCCATGCTGGAGCAGAGGATGGACATGGGGCGGCGGGCGTCCCGGTGCTTGATGGCGTTGATGCGGTCCACCGCCTTCTTCCGCGACATCAGGCAGCCAAGTCCATAGAGGGTGTCCGTGGGATAAGCGATGACGCCGTCCTTCTGGAGCAATTGGACGATGCGCTCGAGGTGGCGCTGCTGGGGCGTTTCAGGGTGGAGGGTGAGGATCATCCGAGGTGGCTCCAACGGGCGCGTCCTGCGCTGGGGTGGGTGCCGGGACGCTGGAAGAACCGCTCGGCGATACCGGGCGCCATCGGGCCCTGGGCCCCGCTGCGACGCGCGCTCAGGGCAAGCAGCCCCGACACGGTCAGGCTGTCGGTGATTTCGCCAGAGAGGATGCGTGATAGACATTCGCCAAACGGTTCTCGTCGCAGTGCAAGTTCCTCGTTGTCCTCCGGCCGATGCCCACCGGGCAGTTCCTGGAGGCCCGTGGCGAGGAAGAGGAAGGTTTCTTCATCCGTGGAGCTGTTGCTCGTGTGGAAATAGAGCAGGGGCTCCCACGCATCTGCTTCCAAGCCAGCTTCCTCCGCCAGTTCGCGCCGGATGGCCTCGAAAGGGCTTTCATCCATGCCACCGCCGCCTTCGGGGAGTTCCCAGGAATACTGCTCCAGGGGATAGCGCCACTGGCCAACGAGGACCACCCGATCCTGTGCATCGACGGCCACCACGCCGCAGGCCGTGCGCTGGAATCCGCATACCGGATAAATCCCCTCGGCACCCCGCCGATGCGCGACCTGGTCTTCCCGCAGTCGGATCCAATGGGAGTCATAGACCATCCGGTGCGACACGGTCGTGAACGGATTCGGATCGGCAGGGATGGGAAGTGGAGTGAGCAAGGTCATACCCCAGTCTATCGAATGCACCGAGGAAGCGTTCTCCCCTCGCGAAGCCCCAGGAGCCGCGGCTCCCAGCTGACCAAACGCTTTCGTGGGGGCGTTTCCCATGCGCGAGGCGAGTGGGTGAATGGAAAGCCCATACGCACGAAGCGCCCGCATCTGCGGGCGCTTCGTAAGAGAGAAAAGGTCTAGCGGCGCAGGCCGAGGCGCTCGATGAGCTTGGCGTAACGCTCCTTGCTCTTCTTCTTGAGGTAGTCGAGCAGACGGCGGCGCTGGCCCACCATGACCATGAGGCCGCGGCGGCTGTGGTAGTCCTTGGAGTGGATCTTGAAGTGCTCGGTCAGCTCGTTGATGCGCTTGGTGAGCAGGGCCACCTGAACCTCAGGCGAACCGGTATCGGTCGCATGGGTCTTGTAGTCGTCGATGATGATCGTCTTCTGCTCGAGTGTGAGGGCCATGGTGGCTCCTTTTCGGGGGATCGCCCGTCACCTGCCGCGCAGCCCCGTGCCGCTTGGAGGTCGAAGTCCGGAAGAGTCCGGACACCGGAAACGCTATGACTGATAGCAACAGAAGCCGGCATGAGCCGGCTTCCGAGGTGGTGCGGATAGAGGGACTCGAACCCCCACGACCGTGAGATCACTAGTACCTGAAACTAGCGCGTCTACCAATTCCGCCATATCCGCTTGATCCCGCTGGCCCCCGAAAGAACTCAGCGCTTGGGAATCTTTACTGTATCTCGGTTTGCGCGCGGTGGCAACAGAAAAATGCGGTCACCACTCACGGTAGGGAATCTTGTTCATGCCCGTGCCCTGGGCGGTGGAGTAGACGTCGAAGACGCTGCTCCCACCCCAACTGGTGGAGTCCGGTTCGTCCTGGACGGACCGCATGCCCCATTCGGTCTTTCCCGTGAAGGGATCCGTGGGAATGCGACGCAGAAAACGGATCTTGGTGCCCTTGCCATTCATGTTGACGCCCTCCACCAGGATCTCGAGTGACTCCGGGTAGCCGTTGTTCTCGAGCGGGGGCGGCGCGATCTTCTGGTTGTCGACGTACTTCTTGTAGGTATCGATGGCTTCGCGCATTTCCCGGAGCGATCGACGCAGTTCCAGTTCGCGCTCCCGCCGCTGGGTGTGCTTCACCATCGGTATCAGCGCCCCCGCCAGAAAGAGGAGGACCGTGGCCGTGGTGACAAGCTCAAGGAGCGTGAAACCGGCACTGCGGCGAGGGCGGGGCATGGCGGCGACGGACATGGCTATTCGACGCTGACCAGGGCGTTCATAACCTTGGCGGGGATGGGATTGGCACCCACGAGGTAGCGGCTTTCCATGAGCATCACCGGGGCATTGCCGGGCGCGCCCACCACCTCGAACTCGATGAGGGCGAGGGTGCCACTGTCGGAAGATCCGCCTGTGCGCTTGAACGTGACTTTGTTGACGCGCGGTGTGGTGCTGGGCTTGTGTTCCACCGACCCGCCTTCTGAGGTGAGGAAGTCCCCGCCCTGAATGGAGAGCAGCTTCAGGCGATCATCCACGGTG
Source organism: uncultured Solibacteraceae bacterium (assembly GCA_964415525.1). GTDB lineage: Bacteria > Acidobacteriota > Holophagae > Holophagales > Holophagaceae > CAZPUI01. The sequence continues at coordinate 26,805 of CAYQAS010000014.1, read as the reverse complement.
AGATCGAAGGAACCGCTGGTCACACCCTTGCCGCCGCTCACCAGAAGGCTGAACTGCACACGCTCACCCTTCTGGGCGCTGGTGCTGAGGGGAGACAGGAAGACGATGAGGTTGGCATCCGTGGGACGTTCCACCGCGGGTTTCGCTTCGGCCTTGGGGTCCTCCGGTTTGGGAGCATCGGGCACTTTTGTGGCCTCGGGCGTCGCGGGCACCGTCGGTTTAGGAGGCTCCGCAACCGCTGGGACTTCAGGCTTGGGCGTGTCCGAAGGGACAGGTTGAACCGCGGGCTTTGCCTCCGGGCGGGCAAGCGCGGGGCGGCGTTCCGGCTTGGCCGGCGTGGGTGTTGCCTCAGCCTTGGCTTCCGACTTCACCTCCGCCTTGGGAGCTGTCGGCACTTTGGCCTTGGGAGCGAAGGGGCCGGCATCGCTGACGCCACGCTCCGGGTCGAAGGCTTCCACGTCCTGTCGGTTCATTTCCGGCGCCCGCACCAGCACGCTGCGCACCGTGAGGATCACATCCGTCTTGGCCCGCGACTTGTAGCTGTTGCCGAGCAGCTTGCCGATCACAGGAATATCGGAGAGGCCCCAGATGCCCTGCAGGCTCTTCTGTTCTTCTTCCTTGAGCAGACCGCCGAACACAGCAGTCTCGCCATCCTGGAGGCGTGCATAGGTCTTCACGTTGCGCTGGCCGATGTCGGGACGCCCTGGTGTGCTGCCCGGAATCTGCGTGGTCACGGAGGCATCGATCTTGAGCGTCACGGTGCGATCCGAGTGGACCCGCGGTTCCACCTTGATCTTCACGCCGATGTCTTCGTAACCGAACTGGGTCTGGCCCATGCCCCCGTAGGCGCCCAGGCCGCCCATCTGACCGAGGGCGCCTGCGGCGCCGGTGGCGCCTGTGCCCGTCCCCATGCCGCCCAGGGCGGACTGGGTGGTGCTGACCTTCTGGCCGATGATGACTTCACCCTGCTCGCCGCTGAGCACGCGGACGTTGGGACTGGCCACCAGCTTGGCGTCGCCGCTGGTCTTCATGGCATCGATGGCCAGGCTCGGGAGCAGGAAGCGCAGGTCGGAGCGGGTGATGCGCACGCCGCCATCATTGATGTTCAAGCCCGCCTGATCACGCAGGTTCGTGATGACACCGGCACGATACATGCCACTGCCACCACCCAGCGCGTCCTGGGGGGAGACCACGGGCACCAGACCCACCTGCTCCTTGCTGTTCTCGTTCACCTCAAGCAACTCGAGGTAGATCATCACTTCGGGCTTTGCCTTGTCCAGGGTCTGCACGATGCGGGTGGCGATGGCCATGTCCGTGGGCTTGGCCTTCACGATCAGGGCGTTCGTGCGCTTGTCCGTGAAGATGCGGGCATCCTGCATGAGCGTCTGCAGGACGTTCTTGACGTCGTTGATCTCGCCGTTGGAGAGGAAGAACGTCTTGGTGAGCTGGCTCTCGTACTGCTGACGGTTCGTGGGGCTGCTCTTGAACACCATGATGGTGTTGGGGCCCATGACGCGGTAGAAGAGGTCGCTCTGAAGCATCAGCGTGTCCAGCATCCGCTGGAAGGTGAGGCCCCGGAGGTCCGCCTGGATCTGCGAATCCTGCTGATAGCTGGAGTGGAAGAGGATGCTGATGCCGAAGGCCTGGCCCAGGTTGGTCAGCAGTTCCTTGAGGTTCTGCTTCTTGCTGAAGTTGAAGTTCATGCCCTCCGGCGAGCGGGGATTGAGACGGAGGGTGTCGTCCGCTTCGGCCTCGGCCTTCATGTCTTCGAGGTTCTTTCGATCCAGCGCCTCGCGATCCGCCTTGCGGCGTTCCAGATCCGCCAGCATCTCCAGGGCGAGCCCCTGGTTGGGATCGAAGGCCAGGGCCTGCCGGGCCTCGGTGTAGGCCTCGGCCTCACGGCCGTGCTGGAGATGAGCCTTGCCGCGGGCGACGCATTCTTCCGCGGCACGGATGGCGGCGGCGCGGAAGCCGATGCGCGCCTTCACATTGGAGGGGTCCTTCTGCAGGACTTCGCGAAAGGCCGTGGCGGCCTCCGCGTAATGGCCGTCCTCGAGGGCCTTGCGGGCACGGCTCAGGCCGCACCCGAGCGAAAGGGCTGCCAGGGTGAGCACGGAAGCGGCTGCAAGGACTCGACCGCGGAACTTGGGTGAACAGGTCATGTGGGCCATCCGAAAGGGTTCAGAACTCGTTGGTGGTCCGGTTGCCGGGGCCGGAGGCACCAGTGGCTTCCGAAGCGGCGACGCGGTGTTTCATATCGTTGAAGCGGATGTTCTGAAAGACTGCGGCGTCCTTGTTGACTTCGAAGAGCCGCCACCGCGGGTTCACCAGCTCGCCGACCTTCACGGACTGGGCTTCCTCGCCCTTCATGAATGCTCCGAACCGCCCTCTCGTTTCCGAGCCGAAATAGCCCAGGTAGCGGAGCCCCATGGGCTTGGCAGATTCCTCCGACGCTTTCTGGGCGGCGATGGTCTCGGCGGCAATCTCCTCTGCCGTTTTCGGGCGCGGTGGAGGCGGTGGCGGGGGTGGCGGAGGCGGCGGAGGGGGCTTGGGTGCCGGCATGTCGAACAGGAAGAGGTCGCGATACATCCGATCCTCGCCCGGCATCTGCCCCGCCTTGTCCAGCCGCGCCAGATTCATGAGGGGGCGGAGCTGGGCCATCTGGGCCTCGCCGAGGGGCGCGGCCCCCGCGAGTGCGCCAGATTTGGGACGCGCCTTGCCCTTGGCGGGACCGGAGTCCATCAGGCTGTAAACCGCGAACACACCAACCCCGAGAAAGGCGAGCAGGGCTACCTGAGTCTTGCGGTTCCCTTTGACTTCATCCATCCAGGCCTTGGTGTCCAGAGGCTTCTTGGGGGCGTTGCTCATGCCTCACCTCCTGTTCGGCACCCTTCGGGCCGTCCCGCTGGGCCGGTGGCGCTCCGCTGCTGCTTCGCGCTCATGCCTCACCTCGCCGGGACTCGTCCTTGCCAGTCGCGCGTCGGAAGGCACGCAGGGTCACCGTGAGGCGTGCCCCCTCGGGGCCTTCTTCCAGTCGAGCGGAGGAGACGCCGAAGGGCAGGCCGCTGCCTTCCAACGCGTGCATGAATTTCTTCAGGGACTGGTAGATGCCCACGGCCTGGAACTCCACATCCACGTTCTCGATGTCGGTGCCCTTGGCGCCTTCCCGCGCCGGTGCGCCGTAGCGCACGGACTGGAGGCGGGTGCCCTCCTTCTTGGAGAGGTCGTGCAGCACCTGGTTCACCTTCCACTGCAGTTCCCCGACGCTGCCCTTGGGCATGCCTGCCTCGAGGTTGGCCAGAACCTTCTGGCCACCACGGACGAGATCGACGTCTTCTTGCATCTTTCCGAGGCGCCCCATCTGCTGGGACAGGGCCTGCTTGGCGGCAGTGGCGGAGCGGCGCTTGGCTTCCCGCTCCCGGGAGGCATCAGGCAGCACGAAGACCGCAGCCACAAGGGCTAGGAGGGCGAGACCGCCTCCGGCTGCGGCGCGGATGCCGCTGGTTCGGATGTGTCTGCTCACTGGTCTTCCCTCCGGGGAGGAATGGCGCGCATGGGACGAGCCCGCTCGGGATTGGTGCCCTGATTGAGTAGGGCTGGGCGGGGCACTCGGAGTCCAGGCCTGCGAGGACCCTCATCCGGCGCTTCCGGCTCCGCTTGTGGGACAGCCTGAATGCGGGGCGCCGCTTGGGGACGAACGGGTGTCACCTGGGATGCAGCCTTGAGCGCTGGCACGGGCCGCCCCTGGGGGCCGGGCGTGGGTTGGGCCTGGGCATCCCGCTTTCGGTCGGGCCCGTACTCCGGCAGGGAGACGAAGGCCGGCGGTGTGGTGCTCACGGGAAGGCTGGCCTCCAATTCGAGGCCGCCACCCTGGCGCTCCACTTCGCGTTCGAACACCACGCCCTGGAAAAAGGGGTTCTGCTGCACGCTTTCGACGAAGGCCACCTCCGCCTCGCGGTTCTTGACCTCCAGGCGGAGCTTGACCTGAACGCCCTGGCCACCCTGAGGGCGAACGCGCTGAATGGACTTGAAACGCACGTCCTGGACAGAAGATCGTTCCAGCTCCGCGGTGATGCGGCTCCAAGGCAGGCTCCGCTCCAGGAGGATGCGTTCGGCGAGGCGCCAGCGGCCCTGCTCGGCGGCGGCGTCGATGCTGCGGAGTTCGTCCACCAGGCGAGCCTCCTGGGTGGCAGCACGTTTGGCCTGCTCCGTGAGCGCCACGGCCTGGCGGCCTTCGCGGCGGGCATCGAGGTAGGTCTTGACGGTGAAACCCGTAATGCCGATGAGGGCGAACCCTCCGAGAACGAGGGAAACCCAGCCAATGGCGACGTGCCGGTGGCGCCAGAAGGTCGGGCTCGGCACCAGGTTGAGTTGCAGGACCGGGATGGCCATCAGAGGGCCTCCTGGGTGGGGATGGCGGGTTGCACGGTGCGGGTGTGGAGTTCACTCGCGGGCCAGGAGGGGGCGCCCCAGACCCAGAGGTCTTTGGGGCCACGGCCTTCGCGGGTGAGATAGCTGGCGGTGGGCATCACCCGTTCTTCCATCCAGACCTCTTCGGAGGCCGGGTCTGACCACTGGCGGAGCAGGTTCAGGTGCCGGCTCCAGGCCGCCAGGGTGCCGGTGAAACCACCCTCGGGATGCGGGCAAAGGCTGAGCAACATGCCCGGCAGTTCCTGCGTCGGGGCCAGGCGGTTGTAGAGCCAGAGCCAGCGGGGGATCAGGGCATGGATGGGACGGTTCAGCTTGGTTGCCAGTGCGATCCACGCATCCCGGATCTCCGCCGGGATTCCCACGGCAAGCCAGGCGGCTTCACCCATGGGAAGGGTCTGCACGGACTGCGCACCTTCCAGGGCCAGGGCCTGGACATATTTCCAGCGGAAGAACTGCTCTCGCGCCTCGCCGCTGCCAGGGGCTTCCACGATATCCCGCAGGATCGCGCTGGGCGCCCAGAGGTCATCGATGATCCATTTCGTCGGTCCCAGGGGCAGGGCGGTGAGCGCCTGGGCCAGGGCTTCCTCCGTCGGGAGGCCCGACGAGGGGCGGGTCTGCCCGTTCACAACCAACCGGTGCGGCTCCAACCACATGACACGCGCCTGCCGGGGACTGAGGTTCAGGAAGCTCATCCGCGTCCTCCCTGCACGAACCCTGTGGGGTCGGCATGGCACGGGGTCAACAGGGGAGAATTCGACACAGGTGGCTCCGAAGCGGAAGCAAAAAGGAAAGTTTATCGTCTCAGGCCCCGGTTCCCAAGCGCTCAGGCGCCGGGGCAGGTCAGGAATCACGCGGGTTGGCAAAGACTGGGCTCTCGTCCCGTCGGCCTCCATGAAGCTCAGAGGTTCCGGACATGGTATGTAGAGATTGGGCGGGATGTTCCCGCGCAATCCGGAGATTCCCCTTTGCGTCTCGTCGCCATGGAACTGCACGGCTTCAAGTCCTTTGCGGACCATCAGAAGCTCGTGTTCCCGGGCGGCATGACGGCCGTCGTGGGGCCGAATGGTTGCGGCAAGTCGAACATATCGGATGCCCTGGCTTGGGTGCTCGGCGAGCAGCGTGCGAGCCTCCTGCGGGGCTCCGAGATGATGGATGTCATCTTTGCCGGTACCAGCGATCGGCGAGCCATGGGGTTGGCGGAAGTCCGCCTCACCCTGGACATGCCCGATCCCTCCCAACCCGGAGCCACCCGTGAGACAGTCATCAGTCGGCGGCTCTACCGCGACACGGGCGGCGAGTACCGGATCAACGGCAAGGAATGCAGGCTCAAGGACATTCAGGATCTGCTCCTGGATACGGGCATGGGCACCCGCGCCTATAGCTTCATCCAGCAGGGGCAGATCGATCTGATTCTCAGCACCAAGCCCAAGGATCGCCGCTCGCTAATCGAGGAGGCCGCGGGGATCACTCGCTATAAATTGCGCCGGGCGGAGGCGGAACGGCGGTTGGAAGACACCAAGGGCAATCTCACCCGCCTGGATGACATCCTTCATGAATTGAACAAACAGCTTGAGAGTCTCAAGCGCCAAGCCGCCAAGACCCGACGCGCCCAGGAACTGGATTCGGCCATTAAGGCCACCCAGCGGATCCTGCTGGCGGGCAAGGCCATGGAGCTGGAGGCCGCGAAGGAGCGGATCGTCGAGCAGTTGGACGGTCTCGAACGCCAAATCGCCAGCCTCACCGCCCAGGCCTCGGAAAAGGCCCTGGAAGTCGAACACCAGCGCATGAAGCTGGACGAGATGAAGGAGGCCTTTGAGCGGCGGGCACGCGGCCTTCTGGGCCTGGACCAGCGCCTGGGGCTGATGGATCAGGACCGCGGCTTCCAGCTGGAGCGCATCCAGGAGGCCAAGGCCCAGCAGGAGCAGCTTCAGGCTCGACTTGCGGATCTCGACGGCCGCGCGGGTGGCTGGGATGCCGAACTCCAGGCCCTGGAAGAGAAGCTCCGTCAGGCCGGCGTCGCCTTGGAGGCGCGTGAATCCCTCGTCTCGGATGCGGAGGAGGCGGTCGCCCTCGCGGTGGGCCAGGTGCGGCGCATCGAGCAGGAGCTTCGGGACCTGCGTGCCCAGCGTGCGGAGGCCGAAAAAGCGGCCCTGGCCCTGCAGCGCCAAAAACAAGCTCTCCATCAGCAGGTGGCCCAGCTCGAGGGGCGTCTGGACGCCCTCAATCACGAGGAGGCGGTGCGCGCGCCGCGCCTTGAAGGCCTCCAGGCCGACGCCAAGCGCTTGTCCCGGGAGAAGGAAGCGGCTGAGCATCGTCTGGAGCAGGTAGAGGAGGCCGTCTCCATCCAGGGCCGGGACAAGCAGGAGGCCGAAACGGCCCATCGCGCGGCGGGCGACGCCCTGCGGGGCGCCGAAGCCGACCTGGATCGCCTGGAGAGGCGTCTGCGGCAGATTCAGGAGCAGATCCGACAGGCTTCGGGCTCGGAGCAGTTGCAGAAGGCCCTGGTCTGGCTGCGGGAGCGGGGGGAAGAGCCCCTCGGTTTGGCGGATGTCCTGCAGGTGGATGACGCGACCCTGGCGGATGTGGAGCGTCTGCTGGGCACCTGGACGACGACGGTGCTGCCGTCCTCCCACGTCATGGAGCGCCTGCCGGAGGTGCCGGGGCAGCTGATGTCCGATCCCGGTGTCGTGGCGGAATCCTTGAGCGACCTTCCCGAGGACTGCGAGCCCCTGGCTCGGCACATCCGCTGGAGGCGCGGCACACCGCCGGTGCTTGAGGCCCTCCTGCGGCGGTCCTTCCGCTGTTCGGATGAGGCGCTGCCGAGCCTGGCCAAGGCCCATCCCAGCTATGCCTTTGTCAGTCCTGCCTTGGTGCGCCTACCCTTCGGCCCCATCCTTTCGGGCGTGAAGGCGCCCGAAGTTTCGCCGTTAAAACTTCGAAGTGAACTGGATACCGCTAAGGCTGATCGCGAAGAGGCTCTCGAGAAGCTCGAGACCATCGAAGCCGAGATCAAGGGCAAGGAGACCCGGGCTCGGGAGGCTCTGGAGCGCTTCAAGGAGATGGAGGAGGACCGCCTCCTCGCCCGGCGCGCCTTCGAGGATCTGAAAGGCAAGCACACCTCGGTCGTCGCCCAGCTCAAGGAGATCGAGGAGGCTCAGGCGCGGGCGGATGCTCAGTGGGAGTTGCTCGAAAAGGAGATCGCCACCGTCCAGGGGCAGATCCGCGAGCTGGACACCCAGCCGGTCCACGCCGAAGAGACGGGGCTGACGGAAGCCATCCACGCTGCGGAAGGCTGGATGCAGGAGGCTCAGGGCGTGCTGGAGGAGCGGCGCGAAGCGCTGCTGGAGTCCAGCCGCATGCGGGATAGCGCCTGGGCGGAGCGGGACGCCATCCAGCGACAGGCTCAGCAGTTGCAGCGGGCGGCCTTCGATCTGGAGGGCGAGAAGCGCCGTACCCGGGAGGATCTGGCGGGTTCCGTTGCCCGTGAGACCGCCGCCCAGTCACGCATCGAGGAGTTGGAAGGCGAGGCCGATGTCTGCCTGAACGAAAGGCAGAAGCTGGCGGCCATCCAGATGGAGGCGGAGCCGGACATCGAGGAGGCCCAGGAGCACCTGCGGGTGCTGGAACGGCTGGCGCGCGAGCTTCAGCAGGCCCTGGAGAACGCCCGGCAGCTGCACCACGAAATGCTGATGGGGGGCGCCCAGGTCCACGGCACCATGGAGGCAGTCGCCAAGGAGATCGAATTGGCCCTCGGCTTCACCGTTCCTGATTTCCTGGGCTCCATCACGCCGGAAGAAAAGGAAGCTTGGGATGAGGGCGAGCTCGTCCACCAGACCAAGCTGAACGAGCTCCAGGGTCGGCGCATGGATCTGGGCGGGGTGAATGCCCTGGCGCCCCAGGAGTTGGCAGAGGCGGAAGACCGTTTGGGTTTCATGAACCAGCAACGCACGGACGTCACGGACGCCATCGCCAACTTGGAAGCCACCATCAAGGAGATCAACGCCACCAGCGAGGAGCGTTTCCGCGAGGCCTTCGACTTCATCAGCCACAAGTTCACAGAGGTCTTCCGGGAGGCCTTCGGCGGCGGCACGGCCCAGCTCAGTCTGCAGGATCCCAAGGACCTGCTGGAGTGCGGCATCGAAATCACCGCCCAACCCCCCGGCAAAACCGCCAAGGCCCTCACCTTGTTGAGTGGCGGCGAGAAGGCGCTCACCGCCATCAGCCTCCTATTTGCCATCTTCCACTACAAGCCCAGTCCCTTCTGCGTGTTGGATGAGGTGGACGCGCCCCTCGACGAAGCCAACGTCGGCCGCTTCGCCGCCATGGTGCAGAAGATGAAGGACAGCACCCAGTTCATCGTCATCAGCCACCAGAAGCCCACCATGATCGCCGCCGACAGCCTCTACGGCGTGACGATGGAAGAGAAGGGCGTGAGCCGACTCGTGAGCGTGCACTTGAAAGAGGCGGAAGAGCTGGTGTGAGCGGAAGTCAGGCCGCGGCGTGACGATGGGGGGCCCCGTCTCCGCGAGCCGAAGGCGAGTGGGAGCAGGCTCCAGTGGAGCTTGTGATAGACGGGGAGAAGGGCGTGAGCCGACTCGTGAGCGTGCACTTGAAAGAGGCGGAAGAGCTGGTGTGATAGGGCCCTCACGCTGCGGCGTGAGGGACTTTTCTACAACCCAAGCCCCAGCGCCTTCCTTACGGTCTCCATTCGCCGTAGGCTCACGGGCAGGCTTCCGGTGGCCAGGACAAGGGCCTCATTCCGATCCACCTCAAGCACCGCGTCAAGGTTCACCAGGGCGCTGCGGTGGACGCGCATGAAGCCACATCCACTCAAACGTGCTTCCCACTGCTGCAGGCAACCCTCCACCGGCAGACGACCGTCCGCGGTCCAGGCGACGCAGTCGCCTTGGTAGGCGAGGAGCGCCTCCACATCACTGGGCTTGAGGAGGCGCACGCCGTCCCGCCGCTGGACGGGGATGGTCACCCGCTGGGGCACATCCTCAAGAGGACGAAGGCGTTTCAAGGCCACGGCAAGGTCCTGGGCCTCGATGGGCTTGAGCAAGTAGTGGATGGCGCCGCCCGCAAAAGCCGCCACGGCATGTTCGGCGTAGGCCGTGGTGAAGACCAGGGCGGGGCTGGGCTCCGGCAGCAAGTGCATGAGATCGGTGCCCTTGAGGCCAGGCATCTCGATATCCGTGAAGACCGCATCGGGGCGGGTCCGGGAGATGGCCTCCAGTCCCAAACGACCGTTGGGGGCTTCCGCCACCACGTCCACGGCGGGTGCGGCCTGCAGCAGGCTCACCAGATGCTGGCGGGCCAGGGGTTCATCCTCGATCACGACCACACGAAGCAATGCAGACACCTCTCATTCAGCATGAGGGGAGGGAAACTCCGGTTCCCTGAGTGGATGGGACGTGATGCGGAGCCCTTTCCCGGAAAGGTCCGGTCGCCCTTTCCAGGGTCAAGGTTGCGGTGTGTACCCCGTCCTGCAGCCCCAGTGCGAAGCTTTCGCAAGCGCGGAGCTGACCGCGCAGCGTCTCCAGGGCTGTGCCGGTGCCGGTGCCCCGACTGAACCCGGGGCCAGGATCTTCCACTCGGAGACTCCAAGCTTGTTCATGACGGTAGGCGGAGAGGCGCACCACGCCGCCATCCTCCAGAGGGGCTACGCCATGCTTGAGGGCGTTCTCCAGCAGGATCTGAAGGCTCAGGGGTGGAACCGGCAGGCTCAGCACCTCCGGAGGCAAGTCCAGCTCCACGCGCAAGCGCGGGCCGAAGCGCAACTGTTCCAGGTCCAGGTAGGCCTGGACGAAGGTCAACTCCTCCGAGAGGGGGATACGGTCCCGTTCCTGGACGGCAAGCACCTGCCGGAACAGCTTGGCCAGCTTGAAGGTGCTGGCACGGGCGGCGATGGGATCCAGGGCAATCTGGGCCTGGAGTGTGTTCAGGGTGTTGAAGATGAAATGGGGCGCTAGGCGGGCCCGCAGGGCGCGCTCCCTGTTCACGTCCGCCAGTCGCCGCTGGCGTTCGGCCTCCAGGGCCCGCTTCCGGAAGGCCCCCAGGACCACCGTGAGCACGAGGGACACCATCAGCCAGTTGGCGAACATGCGAACCCCAGGGTAGTGGATGGGCTCGATGGAGATGTGCTGGGGCAGAAAGGTGATGAGCGCTGCCAGGGTGAATCGTTCAAAGAGATGGTTGAAGCCCGCGATGCCTTCGTCGCCTCGCAGCAGCACGAGGCTGGCGACCAGCCCCACGAGCCAGAGTCCCAGCCAGTTCAGGGAATCGAGGACATGAAACAGAGCCTCTCCCTGTGGAACGCTTCCTGGGAGGTTGAAGTCTTTGTAACCCAGATAGATCACGACGAGGAAGAGGGCCCCCTTGAGGGCCCTGCGGGTCGTTGCGTCCCGGCGGTGCGGCGTCATCGCCACGCCACGCTGAACTGCATGGCTGTGCCGCGCTTGTCGGCATCCCCCCAACCTGTGACATGGCCGTTCTGTACGCTGGCCTCCCGACCCCGGAACCCGGCACTCATGCCCTTCAGCTCAAGCACCAGGTGCTTGAATCGATAGCCCAGGCCAGCCGTCAGGCCCAGGTGCGTGCTGTCGTAGGTGCGGTCGGCACTGAAGGAGCCGCCAGTCTCGATGCCCTTGTAATTGGCCCGCGTGCTCTGGAGGGCGAGGCCACCACTCACAAAAAAGCCATTCTGGGCGTGGGGCTGAAAGGACCAGAGGTAATCCAGGCCCAGGGTGGAAGTGCGGAAATCCCGATCCTCGCGGTAGCCCTGGGTGAAGCAGGATTCGCCACGGACCGTGGTGGTGCGGGGGATGTCCCAGCGCAGGCGCAGGGCGTCGGGACGGGAGAGAACGTGGAACGTCGCTTCCAAGGCCAGTCCGAGGGCAGGGCGGGTGCTGCGTTCCGTGCCCAGATCCCCCAAGAAGGAGGTTCCCGTCAGGTGGGCATTCAGGTTCAGTTCGCGGCTGGGTGCGGGGTCCTCGGCAGTGCAGGCCAAGGCAAGGGAACAGCAGAGCAGGGGTGTGCGAATCATGGCATCTCCTGGTGGGGGCCGTCTGGGCCCACGTCAGGAATGGAGGGCGGCCGGAACAGGTTTCGGGTGCGGGGATGAACGCAGGGGGATGGCGGATGAACGGTTCCAAACCCAGGATCAGTGCACTGTCCTGATGCGCCAAAGGTGCGTGGGGTGCCGGCCCGGCTCCAAGTCGTGACCTGTTGATCCCCAATCGTGCAGTTGGATTAGCCAACCAGTGGCTCCAACTGCCGAGCCCTGCCGTGCGTCTGGCAACGAGTGGACCCAGGATCTGCAATGCCCGGATTGATTTCCGGGTTCCCGCATGGGCAGGGTCAACGCGCCACTTCAACCAGCAGGAGGTGCTGGGCCGGCCCGAACATCTGCAAGAGCCGCTGTCGGCCTTGGGGAGCATCTAGGGCGATGCGGTGGACACAGCTTCTGGGAAGCGTGTGGTAGAACCAGCTCCGTCCGGCCTCATCCTTGAGCAGCAAGGCCACATGGTGGTGGGAGAGGCGCCCATGTTTCACCCGGCTCAGGCTGCCGAGGTAGACCGCATCTCCGCGCAGGCGTGGCAGCAGGCGTTCCCACAGTCGGGGCGTGTCCAGCCGGAAACCCCTCAAAGAGCGACCATCCTGGTCTGGCAAGGCGTCGGTGATGTCGATCCCAAACCGATGACGTGATTGGCCTTCGCTCAAATTTAGGATCAAATCCAGACCGAAGTCCCAGTCCTGTCTCAAAGCCGCACTTGGGCCACTGTCGCCTCGCCGGTCTACCCCTGCCTCCACCAAGGTGCCTCGGTACCCCAGCAGACGTCGGCAGGCGGCCACCACGAACCCGGAGCAATTCAGTCCGGGGCGGGGCAGGGCGCGCTCAGGGTGAGAGATGAGCACAAACCGCCCGCGCTCGTCCTCCCCCGCATCCACCACGTAGGGGATGCCGACGAGGGGACGCAGTGCGGCGGTGGGATCCGCCAGGGCACCCATCAGGAGCAGGGTTGCAGCGAGGCTCACCGCCGCGGATTCCAGTGCTGGTCCAGCTCGTAGACCTTCACCGTCACCATGGGCCGGTAGTGGAAAGGGCTCAGCCGCATCAGGTCGAGACCGCCGCCACTCTTCCGCGGCAGGCCGTGGCGGGTGATGTCGAAGCCGGTGAGCTCGATCTTCTTGCCGTCACTGGTCTTGATCTCATGCTTCAGCTTGGGGATATGGCGCAGTCCATTGGGGATGGGGCTCAAGGTGTCCAGGTCGATGAACTCGATCCAGTAACCGCCGTTGGTCTCGTTCCAGGGCAGGTCCTTGAAGGTGATCTCCAGCTTCTCCTCGTATTCGAACTTGTCGCCCCGATCCTTCTTCTTCGCGGTCCAGACCAGTTCCGACAGCATGTTGCCGCTGATGCGGCCGGTGACGGTCTGCTCGCTGCGGTCGTCCTTCAGGGTGCCGCTGAAGCTGCCGCCGGCACCGATGGGAATGCCGTTGCGGCTGTACGTGAAATCCTTGGTGCCGAAATGCCATTCCTTGGAGCCACCCCAGCGCCAGAAGCTCTGGCTGTAGCTGGCGAGGCAGTGGAAGCTGATGTCGCAGTAGCGGGTGAAGACCTGGGCTTCCTGTTTTTTGGTGGGCACTCCGAGGGGCAGGTCATTGGAGCGGATGCTGATGCCGCCCATCTCCAGCTCCAGGCGCGCCTTTTGGCCATCCCGGGGGCTCAGGGCTCCGAGGTTCACGGTGATCTGGTTGTTGCGCACGTCCAGCTTCACCTTGGCCCAGTCCTGCAGACTGCCATCCAGGTGGAGGTTGAAGCTCTGGCTCGGGCCCGCATTGAAGATCAGGGGCTTGGTGTGGGCGCCGCCGGTGCGGTGGACGATCTGACCCCGCAGCGTCTTCGAGGCCGCCTCCCAGCCCGTGAGCTGCACTTCGATCTTCGGCACGAACCACTCGATCAGTTTCTTGTTGGCGGCCACGGCCACGGGAATGAGCACGGAAGCCTGTTCCTGGACACAGGCACTGCTGACGGCCACGGCCTGGGAGGCTTCTCCCCAGCCGTTGGAGCCGAGCCACGTTTCATGGGCCAGGGATACGTTCTGGCCCGCCACGCTCGAACGGTAGGCCCCGGTCTTGGGGTCATAGTTCGCGGGCGCCAACTTGGGATTCGGATAGTCCGGATTGCCGTTGGCGCTCGTGACGGCCCGCCCCAGACGGTCGGTGCCGCTCACGGTGTCGGAACTGAAGAACCGGTCCTGGGTGTAACCCGCGATGCCATAGAACAGGATCATCGGGTCTTTGGCGGTGTCGATGCGGCGCTTGGCCTCAGGATCGAGCCCATTTCCGGCGCAGGCGGTGATCAGGGATTCGCGGCACAGCGTCTCATAGGGATCCGAGCGCAGCAGGCCCTGGTTGGGATCGCCGCCGGTGAGGGACTTCGCAGGATGGGAGTCGTTGCGCACGTGGGGCACGCAGGTCATGTCCCCCATCAGGTGCATGGTCTCGCCGAGGGCCCGCCAGGCCTTCGCGAACAGACGATCCTTGTCGGACTTCGCGGAAATGAAGGCCTGTTGCAGGTATTCCACGCCCCGGTCCCAGGCGTATTCGTTGGCAAAGAGCCCGCCGCTGCGGGGGCCGGAGATCGCCCAGTCCCGGGCGTCGATCTCGGGGTTCACGCGGATCACCTGACTCGCCGCCGGGGAGGCATACCCCCAGTAGCGCTCCAGGTCCTGCAGGTGGTCCGTGAGGTAAGTCACGCCGTTCAGGGAGCGAGGGTCATAGAAATGCCGGAAACTCGCATAAAGTTCGGGTTCGTCGGCGGTGTAGCCGCCTTCCTGCACCCACCAGCGCCACGTGCCTTTGCGGTCCCCTTGGGTCCAGTTCAGATGGGTCATGCCTCCCTGGGTGACGCCGACGCCCGTCAGGCCGAACTCCTTCTTGAAGTCGTAATTCCCAAAGACCGGATCCTTCTTTGCGCCCTCGATAAAGTGTTCCAAGGCCCAGTGGTTGATGGTGCGGTGCGGGCCTTCGGCGATGGTGCGGGGAAGGTTGTCGTTGTCATAACCGCGCAGGAATCGGGGCAGTCCCAGGAGCACCAGCAAGCCGATGGCGGGAACGCTGGCGCTTCGCAGGTGAGAGAGGATCCGGCGCATCACAGGCTCCTCAGCGTCCAGGTGGTGCCCACCTGCTCGAAGACCACCGGGAACGTGCGGCCCTGCTCCTTCACCTCGTATTCCGCCAGCCCGCGCTGTTCCATCACGGGTTTGCGCGTCGCCAGCAGATCTGCGGCCCGGGTCATGCGCTCGGGGTGGCCCTCAAAGGCCAGACGGAAGTGGCTCCGGCTGGTGGGATGGCTCAGTTCCAGCACGCCGGGAAGGTCTCCCGCCCGAAGCCGCGTCTCTACGGCGCCCGCGGCAGCATCGACCTTGGCGAGGGTTCCCGGCTGAAGGGGCAGGGAAGGCGTTGGGGTGCCTGGGATCTCGGGTCCGGTCGTGGACGCTCCTGAAGCCGCGAGGGGCGTGGTCTCGCGCTCGCCCGGCCGGAGCGCGCGACCCACCGCCCAGGTCCCAGCGACCAGCAGCAGCGTGCCCGCGGCCCCCAGGGTGATCCAGAGTCCGGTGCGGGAACTCCGGGGCGGCGCGGGTGGCGGCGAGACGCAGGACTGGGCTGGCGGAACGGGAATCGGCCACGCCTGCACAGGAACCGGCGGCGGGACGGTCAGGACGGGGGGCAGGGCCGGTGGCACCACCGGAATCGGCGGAGGGGCCACGGCAGTGGGGTCCTCGAACACCAGCCGCACATCCCCCACCTGCACCTCGTCGCCATGCCGGAGCAGGCAGCGTTCGATGCGCTCCCCGTTCACCCAGGTGCCGTTGGCACTCCGGAGATCCTCCAGCACCCAACCCGCCTGCGTCTGAAGCACACGGGCGTGCATGCGGGAGACGCCGGTCCCATTCAGGACGGCCTGATTGCTGGGGTCACGGCCCAGGGACAACACACCGCAGGGCAGGGCGAGTGGCCGCCCGGCGGCGTCACCGGAATGGAAAACGAGGAAGCGGGCGTTGGATTCCATGCTCAGGCCTGGGAGAAGGCCTCATTCCACGCCCCCCAGGAGGCGAAGTCAATCCTGGCCGCGGCGCTCCAGGATGCGCGGACTGGTGCCGGGGCCTTGGCCGATGGTGCGGCCCAGTTCCAGGATCTGGCGCTCGATTTTTTCTCGGGTGATGTCGGCGGTTTCGTGGAGGCCCGCCTTGCCCGGATAGATCTGGTAGAGCTCGCGGTACCGGGGCGGCGTCAGGTTGGGCATCACGACATTCGCACCGCGGCGCAGGCCGTTGGCCCGGCCCTCGCTCGGATTGATGGTGGCCAGTGCCGTGGTGCTGGGAATGTTGGTCTGGGGGCAGATGAGGCGCGTGAGGGCGACCACCTTGAAGGTCATCAGGTCCGTATTGGGCACTTGGCTCGGACCCGCTAGGGCCTTGAGCCGCACGCCCAGCTCCCCCGCCAGCGGCGTGCCGGGGCTCTCCACATAGGGGCCGATCCCGATCATGTCCATGTCGAAGTGACGGAAGGTCAGGATGTCCTCCGCAAGCGTCTCCCATGTCTGGCCAGGGATGCCCACCATGACGCCCGTGCCGATCTCGAAGCCGAGGTCGCGCATGGCCATCAATTGCCTGAAGCGGTCGGAGATACCGCCGGGCATGGATGGATGGATCTGCTCGTAGAGCGCGGGGTCGCTGGTCTCGAAGCGCAGCAGGTAGCGGTCGGCTCCGGCTTCCTGCCAGGCCTTCAGTTCCTCAGGCTCGCGCTCCCCCAGGGACAGCGTGATGGCCAGCCCTGTGCGGGTTTTGATGCTGGAGATGACCTCCGCCATCCACGGCCCGGTAATGCCCGGATCCTCCCCGGCCTGCATAACCACCGTGCCGAATCCGAAGGCCTTGGCGCGGTCGGCGCAATCCAGGATCTCGTCCTTCGTCATGCGGTAGCGGGGGAAATCCGGCGCGCAGGCCGCGATGCCGCAGTAGGCACAGGAACGAACGCAGAAGTTCGAGACCTCGATGAGGCCGCGCAGCCAGACCGCCTCCCCGACCCGCTCTCGGCGCGTGGCGTCGGCCTTGGCCCAAAGCGTCTCCAGGCGGTCGAGGTCTGTTTCCCGCAGCCAGTCCAGAATCTCCGTGCGCTCCATGCCGCCTCCCGCTCCCATTGTTGCCGCGGGAAAAAGAGCGTGGGGGTCGGGAAAGCCGCCAACGGAAGCGAAAAGGGGATTGCGCTCTGGGGCGTTCAGGCCTCGGCTTCCGCCAGGCTCCAGACCAGACCCGTGGCAGCGGCGGTATGACTGGCTGCCAGGGCCCGCTCGCATCGCCCACGCACGCTTTCGAAGTGGGCATCGTCCTGCCCCGGCACCCAGACGGTGGCACCCATGGGCCATTCCCCGATCTTGTGGCGCAGGCGCAGCAGGAACAGGTGCCCCATGCCTTTGGCGGTGCGCTGGAGCACGATCAGGAAACGGTTCTGGCCGACGGAGACGAGCAGGTCGCCTCCGCGGATGGATTCACCGAGGGTCTGGAGCAGCATCCGGTCCGAGGCGGCGTCTGGCGGCAGCTGCCACAGGGCCACGGTCATGAGCTCCTGGGCCACCGCGGCGTTGGCCTTGAGCCAGATGTCGAGGTAGCGCAGGTTCGGTAGGCGGGTGGTGGTGTCCTGGATGGAACTGTCTTCCACCACGGCTTTCGTGATGGCCAGGGCGTTCTCCATGCGTTCCAGGCTGAACTTCAGGTGCTCTACTTCCAGCACCTTGGCGAGAAAACCTGCAACGGCATCTATCAGGGCCAGATCCGAACGATCCAGGGGGCGCGGCTCCTTGAAGTGGAGAAAAAGGAGGCCACGGATGGTTGCTCCATCCCGCAGCACCCCGCCGACGGCGGCCCCCAGTCCCAGGTCCCGGAGTTCGGGATGGTCCAGCCACTGGGGCTCGTCCCGCAGGTTGCGCAGCACCATCATCCGGAACGGGTTGGCCTGGAGCCACTGGCAGAAGCACGGCACGGGGCGCGGCCCTTCGATGCCTTCCACCTCGGGCGACCACCAGCGCACCTCGAAACCTGGACCCTCGGGCATGGCCAGATAAGCGACCTCGGCCCCCAGGTGTTCCACCAGCAAATCCATGCCTCGCAGGAGAAAGAGCGGATCCTGCCCGGAGGCCACTTCCAGCAGGGTCTGGAGGGCGTCCACCATGCGCTGGAGTGCCCCGGCGGGAGCGAAACGGTGGGTCCAACGCTGGACGAGGCGCTTGGAAGGGGAGGTCGGCATCAAGCCTTCTTTCGGCCTGGGACGACTGCGGAATGAGCTCAGGGCCCCAGCTTGCCGAACCGCGAGGTTTCCAACACTGAGCCTGAAAGGGCCGGGAACGGAGGTGGCCGTGATTCGATGGTTGATGTCATGCCCCGTTCTGCCCCGGCGACGGGCCGGTTCCGCCGGAAGATCGAGGATAAGGGCCGCGATGGTGATGCCGCCGGGCAGCAGAAGCTGAAAATCGGAGGGCGCGCAAATGAGTGACAGGACCTCGCGCCGTCCGAGGTTTCCTAGACTTCGCGCCGCCCCTGGAGTGCCCTGCTCAGGGTGAGGTCATCGGCGTACTCCAGGTCGCTGCCCACGGGCAGGCCGAGGCCGATGCGGGTGATCTTGAGGCCCACGGGTTCGAGGATGCGCGCCAACCACGTGGCCGTGGCTTCGCCTTCCAGCGTGGGATTGGTGGCGAGGACGATCTCGCGGATCTCATTGTCCTCGAGTCGTTTAAGCAGCTCGCGCACGCGCAGCTGATCGGGGCCGATGCCGCGCAGGGGAGAGACGAGCCCACCCAGGACGTGATAGCGCCCGGTAAAGAGGCCCGCACGCTCGAAGCTGAGGATGTTGCTGGCCTCTGCCACCACCACGAGGACCCCGGCATCTCGTTCGGGATCCTCGCAGATGGCGCAGCGGGAGCGGTCCGTGAAGCCGCCACAGCACTCACAGAAGGTCACCCGCGTTGCGGCAGCATGAAGCAGATCCCCCAGGTGGCTCATGGTCTGGGGGCCTTCCTTGAGCAGGTGCAGCGCCATGCGCTGAGCGGACTTCGACCCTACCCCCGGCAGCTTCTGGAGGGCTTCCACCACGGCTTCGAGGGAGGCAGGGAGTTTCACGTGGGAGCTACATCAGTCCGGGGATGTTCAGTCCACCGGTCATCTGTTTCGTGACGGCGGCAAGGGCCTCGTCGGCCTTGGCGGACGCGTCGTTGAAGGCGGCCTTGAGCAGATCCTCGAGCATGCTCGGATCCTCGGGATCGATGGCGTCCTTCTTGATGCTGAGGTCCACGAGGTGGTGCTTGCCGTTGAGGGTGACGGTGACCAGCTCGCCGCCGGCGGTACCGGTGGCGCGGATGGCTGCTTGAGCATCCTGCAGCTTCTGCTGCATCTGCTGGGCCTGTTTCATCAGGAAACGCATGTCCATGGTCGACTCCTGTCAAGAATGGTGGCGGAGGTGGGGCAGGTGCATGGCGCGCAGGCGGAGGGTCAGCCAGCGCATGAAGTAGTAACCGATCGGTACGGCCAAGGCGGTCAGGATGAAGCCCCCCAGGAGGTAGGGCACGAGGATCGGCTTGAGCATGCCGTAGGCGGCATCAAACCCGGCCCGGGTCGTGAACGTGGCCAGCCCAATGCTCTTCCAGTCAATGCCCTGAAGGTTCAAGGTCAGACCGCGCCCCAGTAGCAGGTTGCCGAAGTAGGCACTGGCGGTGGCGTAGGGAACCATGGTCCAGGGGTTGTTGATGAACATGGCGAGGAAAATCAGGGGGCGATGCAGCCGCTTGAAGGCGAAGCAGAGGCCCAGACTGAGCCAGGTGTGGGTGCCTAGAAGCGGATTCCAGCTCATGCTGAACCCGATGGCGAAACTCCAGGCCACCTGAGAAGTCGTCAGTTCCGGGTGCAGGATGTGATGCTTCGCCTTGGCCCACAGGCCCTTGGGCGCCTCGGGAGCAGTCGTGGTCGTTGTCGCGTCGGGGGTCATGGCGTCCAGAAGATGTCCCCTCACGAAGCGAAGTGGTCGAAGCTCAAATCCTGCAAGGGGCGCAGGGAGCCTCCATCATACGCGAGAACGGGGGCCTCGCCCCGTGGCACCGCTCGACCCACGGGACGCAAGGACAAGCCCAGCCGCGCTTCCAGCTCTGCCCGGGGCAGGGAGGCCGCAAAGCAGCGGGCGTAGTCCTCGCCCCCGGCCAACTCCTCCCGTGTCAGGTTCGATTCGAGCACGATGCTGTGACCGGAAGCCTCCGCCAGCATGCGGAGATCCTTGGAGAGACCATCCGAGAGGTCGATGCAGGCGCTGACCTCGGGGATCTCCGCCAGCTTCAGTCCCAGGCCGAGGTTCGGGCGAGGATCGAGGTGCGCTTGGAGGTCCGGATCGGGATGGGCGAAATCCCAGCGCTGGCCGTCCATCAGCTTGTGGAGCCCCCGCAGGCTGGCGCCCACGGGCTGATCGATATAGAGGGTGTCGCCGACCCTCAGGTCCTGGCGGTGTAGCCACCGCCGCGCATGACCGTAGGCCGTGAGCCCGAGGCCCAGCCCCGACGCGCGCCCAACGGTGTCGCCGCCAATCACCGGCACGTCGGTTTCCGCAGCCGCTTCGGCCAAGCCGTCCAGAAAGGCCCAGACCCACTCCGGATCAAGATCTCGGCCGAGGGCCAGCGTCAGGGTAAAGCCCACGGGGCGGGCGCCGCTGGCATCGAGGTCGGACAAGTTGACCATCAGCAACTTTCGCCCCAGCATCCGCGGCGGATGCCAGTCCCGCCGGAAGTGCTGGCCGTCTTCCATGAGATCCGTGGTGACCAGGAGCCTTTCTCCGGTTGGCGGTGCCGTGATCTCCCCGCAGTCGTCTGACAGCGTGTCTCCGCCCGCGAAGGCGGTCCGGATGCGGGCGATGATATCGGCTTCTTTCAACATGGGTTCAGTCTGTCACACGGTAGGGGGCTTCCTGCCTCTAAGACGCAGTGAAGGCACGGATCCCCGGCTTGATCCCAACCCCGAACCCCTCTCATTCAAGGAGCCCCCATGGCCATCAAGAGCGTCTGGATCGAAGAAGGCTGCATCGTGTGCAATGCCTGTGACGCGGAGTGTCCCGACGTCTTCATCGTTACGGACAACAGTTGCGAGATCCGCGCCGAGGTTCGTCAGGACGGCGCTCAGGACACGAACAGCGGCCATGCCCCCATCAAGATCGAACTGGGTGTCTCCTTGGCCGAGGGCATCAAGGCCGCCGCGGCGGGCTGCCCGGTGGAAGTGATTCAGTACGAAGAAGCTTGATCGTCCTCGACTCACAGAAATGAAGGCGCCGTTTCGGGCGCCTTCATTTCTTGTACCGGATCCCCATCAATGTTCCTGAAGTCCGACGTTCACCTCGAAGTCGCCATTCGCAGTGCTGAAGGGGATGGCGATGCAGGGAACGTCTCCAGAACGACTGATCTTGTGGCCGGAGCCCACCACCACGGTCGGGATGGAGATGTTTAATTGATACCCGTCCTGAATCAGCGCCCGCCGAGCATCCCCCACCACGATGTTCCCGATCTCGCCGATGGCGTCCTCCACGCTCTTGTTCAGCGTGGTGATCTCCTCCAACAGCATGTTCGAGGCGATCTTGCAGGCCAGGGACTCCGGCATGCTGATGATGATGGAGCCCGTCGTCTCACCCGTCAGGCCGATGATGGCGCTGATGTCGAAGGTGGTGATCAGGTCTTCCTTCAATTCCAGCCCCTGCTTTTCCGCAGTGATGCCAGCCATCATCTCGAGGCTGCGGAGGGTGGATTCGATGAATGGATTGATGAGTGCGACGTCCATGGTGTGTTGACCCCGAGAAGATGGAAAGAACGGCATCGTTTTCCCATCGGCCTCTACGGGGGAAACCTGAACATTGCCCCGTACTCGCATCAAAGGCAGGATTAGGAGTTACGGTTCAGGGAGGCATCCATGCTCGACAGACTTACGGCGGATCTCAAGGTCGCCATGCTGGCGAAGGACGCCCCGCGGACCCAGGTCCTGCGGAGTGCGGTTTCCGCCTATCGAAATGAAGCTGTGGCCAAGGGCCTCGGTCCGCAGGGCGTGCTGACGGAGGCGGACGCCCTGACGGTGATGAAGCGTCTGGTGAAGAGCCGCGAAGACAGTGCCGAGCAGTATGTGAAGTTCGGCTCCCCCGAGCGGGCCGCGGTCGAAATGGCGGAAATTGCCATGCTCAAGGCCTACCTGCCGACCATGCTCGAAGGCGCCGAACTGGAAGCGGTCGTTAAAACGGCCCTTGCCGCCACGGGCGCCAGCACCAAAAAGGAACTCGGCCTCGTGATGAAATACCTCCAGGCCAACCACGGCGGGCTCTACGACGGCAAGGCCGTCAATCAGATCCTGCAGGGGCTGTTGAACTGAATCGCGATTCACCACGGAACTCACGGGGAACACGGAGTCATCGAAAGCGCGACAACGGCACACCAGGGTGGTTTTCTTCTCTCAGTGCCTCTCCGTGTGCTCAGTGTTCTCCGTGGTTCAATCTTCTTTTGATCACTTCCAGGAATTCCCATGAAACAGACTCGTTGCCTCATTCAGACCCTGCGTGAAGTCCCCAAGGATGCCGATGTCGTCAGCCAGCAGTTGATGATGCGCGCCGGCATGATCTCCAAGGTCGCCGCCGGTGTTTATAACTACCTTCCGCTGGCCTACCGCAGCATCAAGAAGTTCGAGCGCATCGTGCGCGAAGAACTCGAACGCGATGGCTGCCAGGAGCTCCTGATGCCCATGGTGCAGCCCGCTGAACTCTGGCAGGAGTCTGGCCGCTGGAATTTCTACGGCAAGGAGCTGCTGCGCCTCAAGGACCGCAAGGACGCGGAGTTCTGCCTCGGCCCCACGCACGAGGAGGTCATCACCTCCATCGTGCGCGACCGCATCCACTCCTACAAGGCGCTGCCGGTGAATCTCTTCCAGATTCAGGGCAAGTTCCGCGACGAAATCCGCCCCCGCTTCGGCCTCATGCGCGGCCGGGAATTCATCATGAAGGACGGCTATTCCTTCCATGCGGATGACGCCTGTGCCGACCGCGAATATTGGGTGATGTTCAACGCCTACAAGCGCATTTTTGCTCGCCTTGGCGTGAAGTTCCGTCCCGTGGAGGCCGATTCCGGCGCCATCGGCGGCTCCTTCACCCACGAGTTCCACGTGCTGGCGGGCTCTGGCGAGGACGCCATCCTCAGCTGCGACTCCTGCGAATACACCAGCAACATCGAGAAGACCGAGGCGCCGCAGTTGCCTTATCCCTATGCTTCCGAGGCCGTGCAGCCTCTGATGCACGCCCATTTCCAGACGCCGGGCATCGTGAACATGGAGGAGCAGGCCAAGGCGTTCAAGGATGCCAACCACGACGGGCTGCCCCTGGATCACGCCTCGAAGTTCTACCTCTACCGCGCCAGCAAGGGCGAGGAGACCTTTGATGTGGGGCTCGTCATCCGCAGCGATCACGAGCCGAACTTGGTGAAGTTCCGCAACCTGCTGGGCGCCGATGCCCTCGACCTCGTGCCCCTGGACGAGGCGGAACGGCTCGCGGGCTGCAAGTCCGGCTTCATCGGCCCCGTGGGTCTCAAGGCGCCGATGTACGCGGATCGCAGCCTGGAAGGCGCCTTCAACCTCACCTGCGGTGCGAACGTGGAAGGGGGCCATCACTTCGGTTTCAAGCCCGATCGCGACCTCACGAACTTCAAGGGT
Organism: uncultured Solibacteraceae bacterium; assembly: GCA_964415525.1. Classification (GTDB taxonomy): domain Bacteria; phylum Acidobacteriota; class Holophagae; order Holophagales; family Holophagaceae; genus CAZPUI01. The sequence continues at coordinate 3,604 of CAYQAS010000014.1, read as the reverse complement.
TTCCATGACCTGCGCACCGCCAACGAGGGTGACATCTGCCCTCGCTGCGGGAAGGGCCACTACCAGGCCTTCCGTGGCATCGAAGTGGGTCAGGTGTTCAAGCTGGGCACCAAGTATTCCAAGGCCATGCACTGCGTCTACCTCGACGTGAACGGCAAGGAGCAGCCGATGGTCATGGGCTGCTACGGCATCGGTGTCACCCGCACGGTGGCCTCCGTGATTGAGCAGAACTACGACGCCGACGGCATCATCTGGCCTTGGCCCGTGGCGCCCTATCACGTCCACCTGCTGGCCCTGGATCCGGCCAACCCCGAGGTCATGGAAGTGGCGGAAAAGCTCGAGCGCGAGCTGGAAGCCGCCGGTGTGGAAGTCCTGGTGGACGACCGCGAGGGCATGAGCCCCGGCGTGAAGTTCAAGGATGCCGACCTCCTCGGCTTCCCGCTGCGCATGGTGGTGGGCGCCAAGGGCCTCAAGGACGGCGTGGTCGAGCTGCGCGACCGCCGCACGAAGGAAGTCCAGAAGCTCAAGCCCGAGGCCGTGGCTGCCGCTGTAATGGAAGCCAGGGACCGCATGATGCAGGAGCTGGTGGAAGCCGGAGGACGTTGATGGCCGATGGGCCAGTGCACATGACCACTTTCATCGAGGGGGTGCTGGTTCACGGAACTGGCACCCCCGTGGTGCTTCTGGTGCCCTGTGAGCATGCGCCGCACCGCGGACTGCTCATGCCACCCCAGGTGCCCTGGTCCCCGGGTTTCCTGCCATCAGCCCTGCTTCAGAGCCAGATCGGCCAGGGCTTCGGCATACCGTTTCGCTTCCAGGACGCCAGCAAGCTGCCCGTGGTCTTCGATGAGCGGACCTCCCGGCTGCCCACGCCATGGCTGCTGCGCCTGGAGGGACTTGAAGGGCAGCAGCGCCTCTACCTCACGCATCTGCTGCGGAGCAAGGCCGCGGATGAACAACTGCCGCCGCCGCCCGTGGGCGGGCAGTGGGTGGGCGAAGCGGCGCTGCAGACGATGGATCTGCTTCCGGGTGTGCGAAAGCTCTGCTTGGCAGCTCTCAATCAAGCGATTCAGGCCTGACGTCAGACCAGGTCAAACGCGCTGAAGAAGAAATGAACTTCACGCCAGGCGGTCTGGGGACTGTCGGATCCGTGAACGGCATTCCGCGTCTTGTCGTTTCCGAACTTGCGGCGCAGGGTGCCGGGGTTGGCTTCTCGCGGATCCGTCACGCCCATCAGGTCTCGCCAGCGCTGGATGCAGTCCTCGCCTTCCAGCACGAGGAGCACCACCGGGCCCTCCAGCATGAAGGCCTCCAGTTCGGGAAAGAAGGGCTTCTCGACATGGTCGAGGTAAAAACCCCGGATCAGGGGTTTGGTCAGTCGGGCCATGCGCAGGCCGTGGATGGTGAAGCCCTCTCGCTCCGCCGTGGTCAGGATCTCCCCGATGTGTCCGTTCTGAACGGCATTGGGCTTGATGATGGCAAAGGTTTGCTCTTTGGACATCGGAGCTCCCGGCAAGGTCTTGCCGGACTTATCGGAATGCGCGCGCGCCGGCCCATGTACTGCATCAGCGCTGGGCAGAAGCGCGTCAGACCGCTACAATCAACGGTTTGACGTGATTGGAAGCTCTCATGCTTGAAAACCTCCTGAAGAAACTCATCGGCTCCAAGAACGACCGTGAGCTCAAGCGCCTCTGGGCCAAGGTGGTCCAGGTCAATGCGCTGGAGCCGGAAATCCAGGTTCTGTCCGATGACGACCTTCGCGCTAAGACCCCCTACCTTCGCGACCTGCTCGCCAATGGCGCCACCCTGGACGACCTCCTTCCTGAGGCCTTCGCCGTGGTGCGCGAGGCGTCCCGGCGCGTGCTGCGCATGCGCCACTTCGACGTTCAGCTCATCGGCGGCATGGTCCTGCACGAGGGCAAGATCGCCGAGATGCGCACGGGTGAGGGCAAGACGCTCACCGCGACGCTTCCGCTCTACCTGAATGCGCTCGCAGGCAAGGGTTCCCACCTCGTCACGGTGAACGACTACCTCGCCCGCCGCGACGCGGAGTGGATGGGCCGCATTTTCCATTTCCTCGGCATGACCGTGGGCGTCATCCAGCACGGCTTGTCAGACGAGCAGCGTCGCGAGGCCTACGCCAGCGACATCACTTACTGCACCAACAACGAACTGGGCTTCGACTACCTGCGCGACAACATGAAGTGGGCGCTGGAGGACTTCAGCCAGCGCGGCTTTCCTTATGCCATCGTCGACGAAGTAGACTCCATCCTCATCGACGAGGCCCGCACGCCGCTCATCATCGCGGGCTCCTCAGAAGAGGACACCTCGAAGTACTACCGCATCGACGGCATCGTCCCCAAACTCGTCCTGGACACGGACTTCAAGGTCGACGAAAAGGACCGCCAGGTCATGCTCACGGACGAGGGCATCCGCCACGCGGAGCAGCTCCTGGGTGTGCCGAACCTCTACGATCCCAGTGCCATTGACACGCTGCACGGCCTGAACCAGGCGCTGCTGGCTCATAACCTCTACAAGCTGGATGTGGAATACATGATCCAGCCCAAGGAGGATGGCCGCGGTCAGGAAATCGTGATCGTGGACGAGTTCACGGGCCGAATGATGCCCGGCCGCCGCTGGTCCAATGGCCTCCATCAGGCCATCGAGGCGAAGGAGGGCGTGGAAGTCAACGCCGAGAACCAGACGCTGGCCACCGTGACCTTCCAGAACTTCTTCCGGATGTACGAGAAGCTGGCGGGCATGACCGGCACGGCTGAGACCGAGGCTCGCGAACTGCTGCAGATCTACAAGCTGGAGGTGGTGATCATCCCCACCAACCAGCCGATGATCCGCCGGGATTTCGCCGACACGGTCTACGCCTCCCCCAAGGGCAAGATGAAGGCCGTGGTTGAGGAGATCAAGGATCTGTCCGCCAAGGGGCAGCCCATCCTCGTCGGCACCGCCAGCATCGAACGCTCCGAGGAGATCGCCAGCCTGCTCAAGAAGGAAGGCATCAAGCACGTCGTGCTGAACGCCAAGCACCACGAGAAGGAAGCCGAGATCATCACCCAGGCAGGCCGCAAGGGCGCCGTGACGATCGCCACCAACATGGCCGGTCGCGGCACGGACATCCTGTTGGGCGGCAATCCCGAAGGCATGGCGAAGATCGAAGCGAAGAAGCGCGATATCCAGCAGCTGGACGAAGACGGCCGTGACTCTGCGGAATTCCTCGCCCTCGTCGAAGAGATGCGCCGCATCACCGAGGCCGAGAAGCAGGAAGTCATCGCCGCGGGCGGTCTGCACATCCTGGGCACCGAGCGTCACGAGAGTCGCCGCATCGATAACCAGCTCCGCGGCCGGGCCGGTCGCCAGGGCGATCCCGGCTCCAGCCGCTTCTTCCTCAGTCTGGAAGACGACCTCATGCGCATCTTTGGCGGCGAACGCCTGAAGGCCATGATGACCACCCTCGGCATGAACGACGATGAGCCCATTGAGGCGGGCATGGTCACCAAGGCCATCGAGCGCAGTCAGAAGCGCGTTGAAATGCAGCACTTCGAAATCCGCAAGCACCTGCTCGAATACGACGACGTGATGAACAAGCAGC
>CAYQAS010000013.1:52259-54575 GCA_964415525.1 uncultured Solibacteraceae bacterium | reverse complement strand
TGGACGACGAGGGCGTGCCTGCCCAGCGCGTGGTGCTCATCGAGAACGGCATCCTGAAGGCCTACCTCCAGTCCCGCAAGACCGCCCACAAGATGGGCGTGGAACCCACGGGCAACGGTCGCCGCGAGAGCTACCGACACCTGCCGATCCCCCGCATGCGCAACACCTTCCTGGCACCGGGGGATGCCGACCCGGCGGCCATCCTCAAGGATCTCGAGCGCGGCCTGCTGGTTACCCACATGGGCGGCGGCCAGGTGGACACCGTGACGGGCAACTTCGTCTTCCAAGTCACGGAGGGTTTCTGGGTCGAGAACGGCTTGGCCAAGCATCCCGTGAAGAACGCGACCCTCACCGGCTGCGGCCCCGAGGTGCTCCAGCAAATCACCCGCATCGGCAACGACCTTGAGCACTTCGACATCGGCACCTGCGGCAAGGACGGCCAGGGCGTGCCCGTGAGCGATGCGCTGCCCACGATCCTCTGCCCCGCCCTGGTGGTAGGTGGCACCGGTGAAGGCGCCTGACGCCCATAACCGCAGCCACAGCCACCCACTCAGCACCTCCAAGCGCGGGGCGGCGGCACCACGCCGCCCTCGACTCGCCGACGACCAAACGATCGCCGCACAGTCGGCCAATGGCCCCTTCCCACCCAAAAACGCAGCAGCCAGCCAAAAGGCCATTCTGCATTCTTTGTAGTCACTTCCTGTCAAACGCCCCGACACGACCCTACCCAAGCCCCGTAACGCATGGGATTCGCGGCCCCCCGCCACCATGCCGATGTTGGGACTTCGGGAGGTCGCCATGACCCGCTTTCGCCTGCTCCTGGGGGACATCACGCAGGTGGAGGTGGAGGCCATCGTGAATTCCACGGACACCTCCCTCCGGGCAGGAGGCCCCGTGCACGAGGCCGTTCACCGCGCCGCCGGCCCGGGTCTCGCCCAGGAGTGCCGACACATTCCGGGGTGCCCCGCGGGCGAGGCTCGGGTCACGGGAGGTCATGACCTGCCTTCGCCCTACGTCATTCACACCGTGGCGCCGACCTGGATGGGAGGCCGCCAGCACGAGTTGAACACCCTTGCAAACTGCTATAGGTCTTGTCTTCATCTTGCAGAAAAAAGAGGGTTTCAAACCATTGCATTCCCCAGCATCGGAGCCGGACAGCAGCCCCAGATCCCCCTGGACGAGGCCGCCCCTGTGGTGGTGCGTACGCTGCTGCAGTGGGTGGACCAACACGACCTGCCGGAACAGGTCATCTTCGTCTGCCTAGACCCCGCCACCTTCCAGATCCACCAGCGGATCCTGCGGGAGATGCTGCCCTGAGCTATCGTGGGAATCCGGACGGATTCCCATGCACCATGACCAGACCTTTCGCACCCTCATTTCCGAGCCCCTGGAGGACCGCCTCCTGGACGGCATCCGGCACGCCCTGTCCCTGGGGGCAGATGGCGCTGAAGCCTTTGTCTCCGTGAGCCGGAGTGCCAAGGCCAAGGTCCAGAACGGCGCCCTGGAGGACCTCACCACCAGCAAACGCGGTGGGCTGGGGGTTCGGGTGCTTCGGGGCGGCCGCACCGGCCTCGCCACCACCACGGATCTGGCCCGCGCCGACTTTCGCGACCTGTTTGCCCAGGCCTTCGCCCTGGCGGCGGTGAGCGATGTGGACCCCTGGCTGCGGCAGGCGGATCCTTCCGGCACGGACGACCTGCCCAGCCGCTATGACCCGGCGATCGAAGCCATCACCCCCGAGGACCGCATCCGCTGGGCGACGGACGTCGAGCGCCACGCTCGGGAAGCCTCCTCCAAAGTCTGTGCCGTTCGGGAATCCGCCTGGAAGGATGGCGTGGGCGCCAGCCTGCTCCTGACCCAGAAGGGCGTGCGCTGCGCCGATCTCGGCAGTTCCTGCTCCGCCAGCCTGGATCTGGCGGTGGAACAGGACGGCGACCGCCAGGCGGGCTGGCACTGGGACATCGCCCGCGCCCCCAAGGGCCTGGATCTGGAGCAGATTGGGCGTCTCGCCGCCCTCAAGGGCGAGCGGAAGCTGAACCCCGTCCAGCTGCCCGCGGGCCGCTATCCCGTGGTGCTCCACCCCGAGGTCAGCGTGGACCTGCTGGGCATCGTCGCAGGCATGCTCTGCGCCGAGGAAGTGCTCAAGCAGCGCAGCCTCTTCGCTGGCAAGGTCGGGCAGGCCATCGCCAGCCCGCTCCTGACCTTGGTGGATGACGGTCGCCTCGTGGATGGCCTCGGCTCGGAACCCTTGGATGGCGAGGGCCTGCCGACGCGCCGCAACCTGCCGCCCCGAGACGGTTGCCTCCAGCCCCACCC